>DATKKB010000107.1:0-31224 GCA_035543095.1 Anaerolineaceae bacterium
CAGGTCAATCGGCGTTGGACGTGTGCGAGCTATTATTTCTTGTGGCAATTCCTGTAAGGACACAATCGGCAGTATACTGTTCGCCAGAGTGACCAGGATCGCTAACAAAACTGCTAACAACGCCCCTAAAATGAGCGCCGAAAGAGAATTTTTAAGCAACTTACTGTTTCCACTCAAGGACGCAAGTCCCAGCCCAATGATCGGTGACATTAGGGGAGCCAGAAGCATTGCTCCAATGATGACAGCGGCAGAATTTGTGATTAATCCAAGGGTGGCGATGCTGCAAGAGAGTACCACGAGGAGGAAGAAATCAAAACGAGGTGAGGCCGAGGATAAGATATCTTCCACCACTTCCTCTCGCTCTTTTAGTGAGAGGGGTTTTACCAACCTTTGACCCCAATGCAGCCACGACATTGATCCTCCAATTGCTTGATAATGATTGATCTAGTAACAAATTTAATCCAAAACGTTTTTGACTGCCATTATAATAATCCAGAAAGGGATAATTCGAGGAAACAAATGCCGCCATTCATCAGCACTGAAATTCTAATTATTGGGCTCCTTCTGGTTGCTTCCCTGGTGGCTATTCTCGTCCGAAGGCTGAGAATACCTTATACAGTCGCGCTGGTCGTCGCCGGCTTGCTCTTGACCTTCCAATCCAACGTCAAGTTTGAATTGATTCCTGAAATCATCCTGGCTTTATTCGTTCCCCCACTCATTTTTTAGGCTGCATTTTACCTAAATTTATCGGAGTTCCGCCGTTCCTTGCCAGCGATTCTCATCTTAGCAGTACCGGGTGTAATCCTGACGCTGTTCATCGTGGGCGGAGTTCTCGTTCTCGGAGTTCGCCTGAGCTGGCCTGTTGCCTTGGTTTTCGGGGCATTGGTTTCAGCAACTGACCTGGTAGCGGTGGTTTCCCTTTTCAAGGTGTTAGGAGTTCCCAAAAGGCTGGCTGTGCTGGTTGAAGGGGAAAGCATGTTTAATGACGGCACAGCCCTGGTTCTTTTTAATTTGGTGCTGGCGGTCGCCATTTCAGGGCAATTCAATTTCCTGCAAAGCGTGAGGAATTTCTTTCTGGTCTCAGCAGGGGGGATTCTGATTTGATTGATATTGGGGGGCAAGTCAATTATTCAGGCATCATTAGTGAGAGCTTATACCCGCTATTAGCAAGTGTAATCGGCAAAATCAGATTTTTCAATTAACTCAGCGTACAATGAAATTTAAGGATGTACCAAATTTCACAAACATTTCCATTTAAACGCGTAAATGATATTGGAGCGGTATGGTCAAAAAAACTCGCACAGAACGAGATAATTCATAAAACGGAGGTGTAACGATGACAACTGCCGAACTTAAAGCTTTAAAAGTTGCTAAATTGGTGGATGCTCGCGGTACAGCGTGCCCGGGTCCATTACTGGAAGCTCGCCGCGCGATCAGCGAATGCCCGGTTGGCGGAGTGATGGAAATCCAATCCTCGGACTCAGAGACGGTAGTTTCTGTTGAGCGCTGGTGCAAAAAGATGGGTTTCGAATACCTGGGCGATGTCGAAAATGACGGATTCTGGAGCATCTATCTGCGAAAGACGAAGTGATTGGATTCTATGAACAGCCAAAAAGCTGACCGAAAGAAGATACTTGTCTTTTCCACAATCGCGATATCAGATCTTGGGATTGACCTGGCGGGCAGTTCTCACTTGCATTACTCGACATCAGTCCAGGTGATTCCCCTGCCCTGCTCGAGCGGAATCAAGCCAGCCTGGATCGTTCACGCGCTCGAAAAGGGATACGATGGCGTATTCATTGCGGCGTGTGGAGGCGATTGCGCATACCTGCCGGATTGTACTACTCGGACAAGTGCCTTGCTTGAGAAGGCACAGGATATGCTTAAAGAGCGCAATATCAGTCCGAAAAGGGTAAAAATGGCGGGAATTTGCTCGGTGTGCGCAGATAGCTTTGTGTCTCATATGAGGAAGTTTGAAGAGGAATTAACCACCCATGACTCCTGCCAAGAAAAATGGGCTTGACTACGACGTTATGATCGTTGGCGCAGGCATAGCAGGAATGGAATCGGCTGCGTTACTCGGAGATATGGGCTACGATGTGCTGCTGGTAGAAAAAGAACCCAGCATCGGCGGCAAATCTATTTTACTGAGCAAGGTTTTCCCAACATTAGATTGCGCCAGTTGCATTGTCACGCCAAAAATGGCTGCCGTCGCCCATCATCCGAAGGTTACACCCATGGTTTACACCGAGGTGGATGGCTTTGTTCGCGATAGCGACGGTTCATTCACTGTCGATTTGCACAGAAAAGCCTCTTACGTCAATTTCGATGCCTGCACAGGTTGCGCCAAGTGCGAGCAAGTGTGTACGGTCTCCTTGCCCGACGAATATAACTATAACCTGGTCGGACGTCACGCAGCTCACATTCCCTACCCGCAGGCGGTACCCAAAAAGGCGGTCATCAGCCGTCAGGGACAGGCTCCTTGTACGAATGCCTGTCCAGCCGGCGTGAAACCCAGCGGATTTGTGTCGCTGGTCCGCGCGGGACGTTACGAAGAAGCATTCAGAATGCATCTGAAAGATGCTCCCCTGGTGGGCAGTTTAGCCCGGGCATGTTATGCGCTGTGTGAAAGTGAATGCACCCGTGGCAGTAAAGATGGGACTGTGCATATCCGAGCCATCAAACGCTTTATGGCAGACCGCTACTACGCGGATCATCCTGAGCCTGAATACGGGCCGGTTGAAAAGCAGCTTGAGACGCGTGTCGCGATCATTGGCTCAGGGCCCAGTGGGCTAAATGCTGCATTTCACCTGGCCAAAGCGGGGCACCAGGTAACCATTTTCGAAGCGGAAAAGCAGCCAGGGGGCATGCTCCGGCATGGCATCCCGGCCTACCGCGTGCCAAAAGACGTGCTGGATCGGGATATTAAGAATGTCACTGCCCTGGGCGTAGAAATAAAGACCGGCGCGAAGGTTGGGAGCCTTTCCGAGCTGAAAAAAGCTGGCTTCCAGGCCATCTTCATCGGCGTGGGCAATCAGAAGCCGCGCATCATTCCAATCACAGGGCGCGACCTGGGCTGTACCGAAGTTCGCGATTGCATCCAATTTCTCAAAGACGTCTATGTTAATAGCGACCTTCCGGAATTTAAAGGAAAGCATGTCGTGGTATTGGGAGGCGGTAACGTAGCGCTGGATGTCGCCCGCACTGCAGTTCGCATGGCGCCCGAATCGGTCAGCCTGGTTTGCGTCGAACCCCGCAATCAAATGCCGGCTCACGAGTGGGAAGTTGGAGAAGCAGAGGAAGAAGGTATTCGCATCCTGGCCAGCGGCTCGACAAAACGGATTTACCAGGACGAACAGGGGAAGGGACACCTTGAATACCTGGACGTTTTCAGGGTCGAGTTCTCGCCTGAAGGCCGGATGAAGAGCTTTGAGGTCGCCGAAGGCACAGAACATGACATTCCAGCCGATGTGGTAATCCTGGCGATCGGCCTTGCTCCCAGCACAGACCCCTTCGCGGCCGAGCTTGCCCTTTCGCCGGGTAAGACTATCCAGGTCAATGCCCAGACCTTGCAGACCTCCGATCCGATGGTTTTTGCCGGCGGCGATGCCGTGCTTGGCCCCTCGGTGATGGTCCAGGCTATGGGACAGGGACGGCGCGCGGCGTTTTATATCGATCGCATGCTGCGTGGTGAATCGCTGGATGCGCCTTTTGGCGATCAGCTAGAGGTTGTAGACAAGAAAGATGTGCTCGATCGGACCGAGAATTGGGAAACAAGAGCGCCGGTGGATGTGCCAAAACGCCCGCCGCATGAGCGCATCCAGAGTTTTGAAACCTACGAATTTACGATGAGCGAAGAACAGGCACGCGAAGAATCCAATCGCTGCCTGAACTGCGCGGATTGTTCGCAGTGTCAGGAATGTGTCAATGTCTGCCCTGCGGACTGCATTGATTTCAGTATGCAGCCTGAGCCCAAGAGGTTGCGCGTAGGGAGTGTGCTCTTATCCACGGGGTACGAAATCATGGACCCCACGGGAAAAGACATGCTGGGATATGGCATCCTCCCCGATGTCATCACCGGGCCGCAATTGGACCGGCTGCTGGCGCCTACACGCCCATACAATGGCGTGTTGCGTCCATCAGACGGCAAAGAGCCAGAAAACATTGCCATTGTGCTGTGCAGCGGCTCGCGAGACCGTACTTTCTGCAATCCCTTTTGTTGCCGGATTGGCTGCATGTACGCCATCAAACATGCCCAGCTTCTCATGGGTGCCCTCCCCATCGCTGATGTCACTATTTACTACATTGACATCCGTGCTTTTGGGAAGGGATACGATGAATTCTACGAACAGGCCAGGGCCATGGGGGTGAACTTTGTAAAAGGCAAGGTGGCGCGCATCGAACAGCTTGAAAATGGCAACATGGCATTGCACTTCGAAGACATGCTGGGCGAAGGCGGGATGCAAACCCGAGAGCATGACCTCGTCGTTCTGGCTGTGGGCCTGATGCCAAATACAGCGCCATTTGACCTCTATAAAGGCGGCGAGCTCGAAAGAGATGCCTTTAACTATGTGCGCGAGGTAAACCCTGTGATGGAGCCAGGCGCTACCAATATTGCCGGGCTTTACCTTGCCGGCAGCGTGAATGGGGCAAAAGATATTCCCGATACGGTATTGCACTCTGGCGCGGCAGCGACTCAAGTATCCGCATATCTTGAGAGAATGAGGGCTGAGTGATGGCACAAGAACGAAGGATCGGTGTTTTTGTCTGCTACTGCGGAGGAAATATATCGGATTACGTAGATGTGGAAAAAGTCCGAGAAGAGGTTGCCTCGGAACCTGGAGTTGTCATCGCCAGGACGCACATGTTTACCTGCTCCGATGCCGCGCAACAGGAGATGATTGATGATATAAAAAGAGCCGGGCTGGATGGCCTCGTCGTAGCGTCCTGTGCGCCCTCTCTCCACATGCATACCTTCCGTGGTATGGCCAAACGCGCCGGCCTGAACCCTTACCAGTACGTGCATGTGAACCTGCGTGAGCAGTGTTCCTGGGCGCATACCGATAATAAGAAGGGAGCCACGGAAAAGGCCATCCACCTGGTCAGAGCAGGCATTGCCAAATGCGCTCTAACCCATTCGCTGAATCCTTTTCGGGTGGAAACCAAGCCCCGCGTGTTGGTAATCGGCGCAGGCGTTGCCGGGATGCGCGCCAGCATCTCCCTGGCAGATATGGGATTGGCCGTATACCTGATCGAAAAAGAGGAACAGCCCGGCGGTTGGTCGCGTGAAGCAGGCCGGATGGGTCCTGATGGTCAGCTGGGATCCGAGGTAGTCGCAGCGTTATTGCAGCGGATTCAGGCAAATGACCGGATCGTTCTTTACACCCAGGCGGAACTGATTGAAAAAAGCGGCAGCATCGGCGACTTCGATGTAAAAATCAATGTCAAGGGTGAGGAAGTCTCGTTGAATGTGGGCGCCATTGTGGTTACGACTGGCTTTACACCCTACGTCCCTGAAAAAGGTGAGTATGGCTGGGGAGAAGATGGCGTTGTTGACCTGTTACAGTTCCGGCAGATGCTGGCGGAGGGAAAACTCGAATATCATGACCGGCCATTGCGTGACTTGGTATTCATTTACTGCGTGGGCAGCCGCCAGGCTGAGACGGAAACCTGCCCGGAGCCAAACCGCTACTGCTCGCGTTATTGCTGTACTGCGGCAACCTATAGCGCCACTGAGCTTCACGACCTGGAGCTAAAGACAAAGCATATGGTGAACCAGTATCATCTCTACCGCGATATTCGCACCTACGGCAGCCTGGAAACAGTCTACGAAGAGGCTCGCCATGATGGGGCGCTCTTCCTGCGCTGGGAGCCCGACAATCCTCTATTGGTAGAAAAGAATAACGGGCGACTTTCGGTTAAAGTTCACGATACCCTGGACGGGGGCGAAGAGGTTGAGATCGGCGCTGATCTTGTCGTTCTCGTAACCGGTATGGAGCCACGCGAGAATGAGAGGCTCGATCAAGTTCTTAAAATCCCGCAAAGCGCCGACGGGTTTTACAAGGAAATTCACCCCAAGCTCCGGCCCGTGGAAACGGTGATTGACGGCGTATTTATTGCCGGCGCTGCACAGAGCCCGAAAACAATGTCCGAGAGCGTGGCTTCGGCCCTGGCAGCGGTTGCGAAGGCCGGAGGCTTATTGAAGAAAGGTTATGTAGACCTGGAGCCGTTGGTCGCCCAGGTAGATACCGAGAAATGCGCCTGGTGCGGCGAATGTCTCAAGGCATGTCCCTATAACGCCATTGAAAAGGTGATCTGCGGCGATAAAGAGGTTGCCACGGTCATCGCTTCCCTGTGTAAAGGAGCAGGCCCCTGCGTTCCTGTTTGTCCCCAGGATGCAATCGCTATCGAGGGATTCAGGAACGAACAGGTCATCGCAATGATAGACGCCAGCCTCGAGGAGGCTATAGTATGAGCCGCACCGGAGAGACTCACCGCGACATACGGGAGATCGTTAAGGACGAAATGATCATGAAAGATCGCATCGCCAAGATTCTAGAGGATGGTCCCCAGACCATCCCAGAGATCGCCGAGGCGATGGGGCACCCCAGTCACGAGGTAGTGATATGGCTGTTCGCCATGCGGCGATACGGCCAGGTCGAGGCGGTTGGCAAACCCGATGTGGACGGATATTTCAAATATGGATTAGTCAAAGCAGCAGGATGAGAGCGCGACATGGAAAAGGTATCATCTAAACTGGCAGCTAAATTAAAGGAATCCGAGGAATTCAACGCCCAGGCTTGTTACCATTGCGGCACCTGCACGGCGCTGTGTCCCTTGGGTTACAAAATCGTTCCACGCAAACTCTTTCGTGAAGTGATGCTGGGATTGGAAGACAAGGTCAAGGAGAGTATCCCGGAAATCTATTCCTGCCTCCTTTGCCGGATGTGCGAAGAATACTGCCCTGCGGAGGTTCATATTGCTGAAAACATACGCTATCTTCGTAAATACATCAACGAAGAAGTATTCGAGTTACTCTAGAGGAGTTGAAGCATGCCGTTACCTATCGGTCCCGTACTCGGAATTCTCTCGGACAATCTGAGAATACGCGGCAGTGTTCTCCCTCTCTCCAGGAGTGAGGCTACCGGCTGGGCCAGGGGATTGGATATCCCGCGCGGGGGAAACACGGTCCTTTATACAGGCCTGATGTATCAGTTGATCCCAGCTATCGATGCCCTGGCCAGCCAGATGGCTCGCTTTGAAGACTCAACTATCGCCCGGCTCTTCGGACTGGGACGCGTTGCCAACAAGTTCATCAACCTTTCATTTTTTATGGCTCTGACTGCATCTAAGGAAATGAAGCAGGAAAATAACCAGGTTCTCCGCAACATCGCCGAAATGTTGAAAAAAGCCGGGGTGGAATTTGGGTATCTTTATAAGCAGGAACTCTACTCTGGTGCCTTGGTCTATGATGAAGGAATGGATGAGAGTTTTAGCGTCCATGCCCGGCGCGTCGTTAATGTGTTCCGTAAAAATGGTGTGCGCTGTGTGATTACGGTGGATCCTCACACGACCAGCATACTCCGGGATGTGTATCCTGAATTCGTCCAGGATTTCGACATCGACGTAAAAAACTACATGGAAGTGTTGGCCGAGAAAAACCTCCCTGTGATGCACGAGCAGAATAAGGAGCTGGTCATCCACGATTCATGTGTCTACGCACGTTACGAAGGGATGATAAAGCAGCCGCGGAGCCTGCTTGCTAATGCCGGCATAACGGTCAAGGGGCTTGAGTTATCTGGAAGGTCCACGCATTGTTGCGGCGGTCCGATTGAATCGCTCTTTCCCAGCAAGGCGCATGAGATAGCGGCAAATCGCGTTGGCCAGCTTAAAGAGAAAGGAGAGGATATTGTCACAATGTGTCCAATCTGCCAGGTGAACTTGCGAAAAGCCGCTGCAGGGAGCTGCCATATCAGTGACATATCCAACACCTTCGCTAAGGCTTATTTGTCTTAAGAATTATTGAGCTGATTTATGGAATACCGATTTTCCGTAGAATTTAATGTGTTTTCCACTCTGTCAAAGCAGAAGCCGCGATAGAGATTTAGACTTTCATAATGAGGAGATTCTTATGGCTAAAGAAAAAATGGCAGTCGTTTGCAATGGCGACACCCCGGCGAACATCATGCCGACGCTGATCTTCTCCACCTCCGGGCTGGCCCTGGATTACGAAGTGCATGTCTTTGTCTGCCCGGCTGGTGCCCGCTGGTTCGTCAAGGGTGAGCTAGAAAAACTTGGCACCCCCAAGGGTATGCCCAATCCCATCAAACTCTTCAATGACCTGCTCGACCTGGGCGGCGAGGTCGTCTTCTGCGAGCTCGCCCTGGAGAATAAGGACATCAAGCCTGAAGATCTGCGCGATCCACGCATCAAGATCAAGAAGGCTCCGCCGTTCCTGATGGATGTCGAAGGCGCGGCGCAAACCTACGTGTTCTAAGGCGAGATCGATCCGGTCGTAGCCGGGTCACTTTCGGGATAAACACAATGCCCGGTACTTTTGGTATCGGGCATTGTTGTTTTGCATTACGAAATAGATCAAGTAATGGATGCTTCTCAATCAATAGCGGGTAATTGGGCAAGCTTGCTTATTTGACGCCCAGCCGGTGCAAGATGGTTTGGCCCGCCTGAGAGTTGATATATTCATAGAATTTTAAGTGCGCCTCGGTTCTGGCGTGCTGCCGGTTTCGAACCAGGTATATTGTCCGGCGCAAGCTCAGCCCTTCGACTTCAATCAGGCGAATCTTGCCCATCTCAACAGCGCGTTGAGCAGCCACCATTGAAACCCAGGAAATCCCCCACCCCGCCTCGACGGCCGAGATAATGCTTTCAGCAGTACCCAATACAATTGGAGCTACCTTCAAGTCATTCTGCCCTATGCCAATATTTTCCAGCCCTTCCAGCAGGGCAATCCGCGTGCCAGCGGCTTCTTCGCGCAAGATGACGGTCTGTCCTTTGAGCTGCTCTGGCGAAACCACTTCTTGATTAGCAAACGAGTGTCGGGCCGGGACGATTAACACGAGATTATCTTGCATGAACTCGTCATAAATCAAGTCAGGATGTTCAACCTGTCCGCTCATGAGGCCCAAATCGATGGCGTGCTGCTCCAGCTTTTGCACAAGGTCAGCCCGTTTGACGATCTCGACGGCGATTTTGACCAGAGGATATTCCTGACAGAATGAGCCAACCAACCAGGGTAAGGTATATTTCCCCGGCGTACTCGTGCAGCCGATGGTCAGTTGGCCGGTGACCATGCCCCGGCGCGCAGCCATGCTCTCTTCGATGCGAGACGAAAGATGCACATATTCGCGCGCCATCGGCATCAATGCGCGCCCATCTTCCGTCAGGCTCACGCGCGGACCATCGCGGTGAAACAACTCGACCTGTAATTGCTGTTCCAGCGAGTGAATTTCCTGGCTGACGGCAGATTGAGTGATGTGCAACCTGCGCCCTGCTGCGCTGAAGCTTTCTTCTTCTGCCGCCGCAAGGAACACCTGAAGCTCATATGGATTGAGCATGGGCTACCTCTGCAATGACCCGACAGTGACAATACCAAACCTGACCAATGAAATATTATATCGCCAATACGCAACTCGTTTTCGCTATAAATTTATCGAAAAATTACCCTGGAGGCAAGAGGCTAAACTCCAGGGTAATTCGATCATTCTTGATCTTTGGATTCAACCAGGTTTTTCAATCTTTGGTTGATGGTTTCGATTTGAGCCTCCAACCAGCCTTTACGTTGCTCTAATAATTCTTTCTCTACATCCGGAGGAAGCGGATACTGGCAAAAACCTCTTCCGATCCTTCCCTCCCATCGGAAACCCGCGCCATGACCCTTGAAGGCGCGTCCTCTATCACACGGACCTGCCCCTCTTACAATTGGACCGGTTCCAAAGGGACCGGTCTTATCCATCTCAGGCATATTAACTCCTTTCGTAGATATCGTATTTATTTTGTACTCAACCGGTTTGCGCGTCCGCGCCTGAAAATACGACCAAAGGTGTTATCCCATACCCGGCCGCCCCAGTGAAGCGGTCGATTCGTTCCAAAGAATAAGGGCTGGTTGACACTCGCCCTGGATGAATCGCAATTTCCCATTCCGCGACCGGTGCGGGATCCCTGGCCTAATGGACCAGTTCCATCTCTTGCTGGCATTGGTTCTCACCTCCTTTCCAATTTCGCTAAACGATCTTTGAGTTGAACAATCAAACCACGTGTCTTTTCCATCTCATCTACCCAATATTGAATGGCATCTTCTCCCCGCTCAGTGAGCTGGTAAGTCCTTCTGGGCGGTCCCTGGGTTTGATCGGTCTCCCAGTCGGAGCGGATCCACTCCAATCCCTCTAATTCCCGCAAAGTTCGATAGACCACACTGGGATGGATTGATTTCACCCCTAACGTTTCCAACTCGGTCAGCAAGGTATAACCGTGCCGTGGCTTTTCTTTTAGTAAAACAAGCAATATCGGCTCTAACATAGATATCGTGAGAGACGAATGATGTTCTCCAAGCTGAGGGCCGCCCCCCATTCCCCATCCTCTTCCATGTCTTGGCATAATCCTTTCCACTCCTTTCAATCAATTCTGCTTATAGAATAGCACGCTATTCTATATATTTCAATAGATATTAAGAGAATATTCGCAAATTAATTATGGATTTAATAACATTTTATTACAATTGCATTGTATTTAATCGTATTTGTACTATAATATTGATATATTGGGATGATAAATGCATAGTCAACTAAGATTCGAATGCCATATGACTGCCAGCTTTCTAACGTAGCGTTAAATTGCCTGAATACAGCTAAGCTGGCAAGAAAGTAGAAAACTCATGCCTTCGAATGGGAATAGTCTGATCAACCAGCAAGATTTCACCCCGGCTGAAATTTTGGTGGGCCGGAAATTACGCGAGCTGCGCAACAAGAAAGGTTTATCTTTGCGGGCCCTGGCTGAACGGAGCGGGCTTAATTTCAATACTCTCAGCCTGGTAGAAAATGGAAAATCATCTCCCTCCGTAGGCACATTGCAGCAGATAGCCCTGGCGCTGGAAGTTCCGATTTCAACATTTTTTGAAACTGAGCCAATTGAAAAAAGAGTTGTGTTTACCCCTGCGGACCAGCGCCCTGACCTCATCTTTGGCAGCACCATACTTCAAAATCTAGGGGAAAATTTAGCTGGAAGCCTGGTACAGCCTTTTGTGGTCACACTAAAACCGGGCATGGGTAGCGGCGACCGCGAGATCGTCCATACGGGCCATGAATTTGTCTATTGTTTGAGTGGAACCTTGCATTATCAGATCGAGCAATCTGATTATTTACTGAATTCGGGGGATAGCCTGGTGTTTGAATCGCACCTACCCCATCGATGGGAAAACAACAGCCAGGAAATTTCCCAAATTTTGCTTGTTCTCTTTCCATCCGATCAGCGTGAAACACCGGGCGGACGCCATTTCACTGCCGAAACAATGAAAAAGGAGATCACAATGAAAATAGCTGCCATCACCGATGATGGGAAAACCATCAGCCAACATTTTGGCCGGGCGCCTTATTATTTAGTGCTGACAATTGAAGAAGGCAAGGTTGTTAATCGTGAATTGCGTGAGAAATTAGGACACAGCCAATTTAGCTCGCAAACCCATAATCACGAATCGCATGGCGCCGATCATGGACTAGATTCTGCCTCCCACGACAAACATGTCAGCATGGCAGAAACGATTTCGGATTGTAAAGCTTTACTTTGCGGTGGGATGGGCATGGGCGCCTATGAAAGTATGCGCCGCTTGAACATCCAGCCGGTGGTTACCGATCTTAATGATATTGAGGGTGCCGTTCGAGCTTTTGTGGATGGAAAACTGATCGACCATACCGAACTGCTCCATTAATTTTGGTTATCCCGATTTAGCCAAGGAGATTAACAAACAAAAAGTATCGACCAATCAAGATCAAATCGACCATAAATCAGACCGTTTTCGAATCGATGGGATAGGAGGTTGAGATGGCTGCATTTACGCTCACGCCTGCTGGTAAAGGGATCATGCGCTGCCGACATACTGCACCTTTTACTCCAGAGGATGTCCAAACTCTGGCGAGATTCTTCGAAGATTACAAAGGGAAATTACTTGTTGATCTCACCGGAACCACGGTGGAAGAATGCGTTCGCAACATTAAGAACCTGCGGCCGATGATGCCTACCACCGCGATCTTTGGCGCACCGGTTGGACAGGAAATATTGGAACTCTCGAAAAGCTACTATGAGAAAGAGGTTCGCTACTTTGAAAGCGAAGCTGAGGCTCTGGCCTGGCTGCGCGAGCAATAAAGTGTAATACACCTGCCCGAGGATCTATTGATGAGGTATCTCTCTCTTTCAGATCCAAAGAGAATATATCGGTAATTTCATTTTGCTCGCTTCCCAAACAGAAGAGCCTATTTAGCCAAACATAAGGCTATCATGGAAATATTTAATGCATTAATAAAACAGCTTCCACCTGAACCAATCCCCGTACGGAAAGTAATCATCGGTGTGCACTGGACCCTGGTAAGCAGTAAATACTGCGGGCTGGGATCAACGCTGGTGGGCGAAAAACCTCACGGCGATTCCCCCATTCGGGATGTTGGCTTTTTACATGAAAAATGTGCTCAAGAGCTGGCACAATGGATATTTTCAAATAATCTTCTGGAGGCCAGCATCGGAATCGCAGCAATTAATTCGCTCTTAGACCTGGACGAAACATGCATGGAGCAAATCAACGCGGCTGAAATCATTGCACGCGAAAGCAGAGGGAAAAACCTGGTTATCGTAGGGCATTTCCCGTTTATAGATCGCATGAAAACCATCGCCAAAAACTGCTGGGTGACTGAGAAACGGCCTTTCGGAAATGATTTCCCTGAAAATGCAGCTCAGGAGTTCATCCCTCAGGCGGATGTAGTCGCAATTACCGGGACCTCGTTCATCAACCACACTATTGAAGGTCTTCTTAAATTATGCCGGAGGGACGCATTGGTGTTGGTTTTAGGCCCTTCAACGCCTCTTTCCCCGCTACTTTTTAGATATGGGATATCAATCCTCTCTGGCTCTCGCGTTGTCAATGAAGAAGCTGCAATTGCCACCATTCAGCAAGGGGCAATATTTCCGCAGGTAAAAGGGGTACGTTTGGTATCAATTTCAAAGGAATCAAAATAGATGGAATTCACAATGAAGCCGATCGGTGTTATTCATACTCCTTTTCACAAGAAGGAAGAAACCCCTATCCAATCATCACGTTCGAATACGGATGGAACAGTGGAAGTGTTTCCACAATTTATGGATGGACTGGATGGAATAGAAGGATTTTCGAACATCTTCTTGTTGTATGGGTTTCACCTTGCAGCAAGCGAGGTCTCTTTGAAGGTTCTGCCTTTCCTGGATGATCAACAGCACGGTGTTTTTGCTACCCGCTATCCAATTCGCCCCAATCCAATCGGGCTTTCAATTGTGAAGCTGTTAGAAAGAGAAAATAACCTTCTTTTCTTTCGTGGCGCCGATATGCTCGATGGCACGCCCCTGTTAGACATCAAGCCGTATATTCCGGAATTTGATATTTTCACCGGCGAGAAAACCGGCTGGTATCAAAACAGGAAAATTACATAGCTCTTGGTTTCATAAGGCAGCATGGAAAGCGGTTCGTTTTATGTTGGTTTGGCTACCTTATCAAACAAATACAATACCAGGCTCTCCAATCGAAGAATCTGCGTCACTTCAAAACCGGTTTGCTGCGCTAAGGAAGTAATTCTATCGGGAGATACACGATGTTCGAGCGGCGGGCCAAACGTTCCTTCTTCGTAAGGCCATTCCAGAACCGCCAGTCGTTTTATAGCCACCCGATTGGCCTCCCGTAAAGCAGCAAGGACATTATCTGTTTCATGCAAAACCAGCCCCATGAATATCAGGTCAAAAGTGCCATCGGTAAAGGGCAGTTTCTCCGCAACCCCTTCTTGAAAGGTCCCGGTGGGCACAAATTCACGCGCCGCGGGGAGCATCTCTGGGTTGGCATCCAGGCCGGTTACACGCAGTCCCTTTGCAGCGAATTGTTCCGCAAATAACCCGGATCCTGTACCGATGTCCAGAACGGTTTTAGCGTTATTCAAACCCTCCAGTGCAATACCAACCACCCGGGCTACTTCCAGGCGCTCAACCCGTTGCGGATCGCGCAGTCGCTCAATGGCTTGATTGTATCGTCGCTCGTGCATGGCTCCTCACTTCCGTAGCGATTGAGCCACGCGTTCCAGCCGGGCGCGGGCTTCGCCGGCAATTGGCTTTAGATTCGAATTGTGTACGACCCCCATCATGATCAGGGGATCAATGATCGCCACCTCGATTGCGCCGCCTTCCAGCTGGCGGACAGTTACATTGCAGGGCAGTAGCAGCCCCACTTCTGGGGCAGCGGTTAATGCCTGATGGGCCAGGGGCGGATTGCACGCTCCCAGGATTATATACGGGAGATGATCGACGCTCAATTTCTTCTTGAGTGTATCCCGGACATCTATCTCAGTTAGAACGCCAAAGCCTTCTGCTTTCAACGCATCCACAGTCCGGGCAAGCGCAGTTTCAAAATCCACGTTCAATTTGATAAAAATTCCTGGTCGATTCTCTTTTATCTCATTCATTCGTCTATCCTGATTTCAAGATCCGATTACGGGACCTGTTTTTAATTAACGTCTTGCCTGTTGGGCACACTTCGAGGCACTTTGCACAGCTCTGACACTGCCTCAGGTTAATAACCCCGCTCTGCGCTGGTTTTTGTGGGCACAAGCGGACACAGGCCATGCAGTCATCACACCCCGGTTGGGCAAAGCGAGGGGTTATCTGCAGCGGATCATTGGTCTTTATCCCGGTCAAGATAATTCGCGGGCCATATTCGGGGTGAACCAGCAGGCCGTAAGGGCTCAGATTTCCCAGGCCAGCTTTCTCCGCCAGTTTCGGCAGGTTAATATCAGGCGATAGTGGGCTGAATGGTTCCGCAGTATACCCACTACGCCTGATCAAGTTGGTCGCGCGCCTCAGGAAGGTTTTTGCGCGGGCAAAGGTAAAAGGATCGAAGGTGATTGAATCCCAGCGGTGGACGAAAACCAGCACATCCTCAAAACGGCCAGCGTCGTCTGCATCTCGTTGGATGAAATCCTGAAGGTCCACCGATGGCGTGTAATACTTGACAATTTGATATTGCGCAAAACGCAGTGGCGAAGCTTTGAGTAAAAGCAGCGACGGCATCAGCGTGCCAAAGAACTTAATCTTTGCCGGGTCGGTTGAGATAGGGATAAAGTCGATATCGAGTCGCTGCTTTTGCATAGGGGTGAGATCATTAATTCAAATTCATTTCCCATTCCCTGCGCAGTTTACCCATTCCCTCTTCATCCAGCACTTTCATCAGCCCGCCAACCAGCGCTGCCTCGGGCACGGCTCCTTCGATATGAACCACATCATTGATCACAGTCCTCGGGACGCCGTAGACCTGGTAGCGATTCGCTAAATGGGGGAATTCGGTTGCCTCAACCATATCTGCTGTAATCTTATCACTTGCCAAAGCCAGCTTGTGCGCCAGAATGACTGCCCGCGGGCAGTAGGGGCAGGTGGGGGTCACGAAAACCTGGATGTGGATGGGGTTTTCAAGTTTCTCGAGGTCTTTCAAGGTCTTGAGGCTCAGGTCGGAGGTTCCCCGGCTCGCCAGGATGATATCCTCAATCAGGCTGGAGAATTCATAGCCTGAGGGAATGCCGTAGAGGCGGATCCCGTAATCCTTGGGATCAATTCCGCCTTGAAGGATGGCAACGGCAGGAATTTTCTCAATTTTGTACTGGGCGGCCAGCTGTGCATCTTTAACCAGGTCGTACACCTGGAATTGAATTTTATCTGACAGCCCGGCGACCTCTTCGACGAGCTGGCGAGTTTCGCTGCACATGCTGCATTCGAGCGCGCCGCCTTCACCCTGGGTGAACATGATAATTCTTACCGAGCCGGAAAGTACTCGAAAAGCTTCCTGGACTTGCTGCTTGATATTATCTGGAATAATTGCCATTTTTTATTCTCCTGCATTGTGATTATTCTTGTCACCTACTCAGATGCAAGAAACCTCGAAAAGTTGCTCAATAAGCCGGCTTTCACCGGACCATTTTAGAGCCAAGCCGTTTGTAACTTTCAAATAAAAACAACATCTATTCCTGAGGCATTTATTCTTCAGGTAGTATTTCAATTTGTGAGGAATACGGGCTGTGTCCGCATTGCTCACAAAAAAACGAACTACCATTTTTCATCAGGAGTTGAAAATGGATCTTGCGTTTGGACTTAATTTGCAATCTGTCGAAGAGGGCAGCTCAACTGGGTACGACGTCATCGTGGTTGGTGGCGGGCCGGCAGGAGTTACAGCTGCAATTTATACTTCCCGGGCAGGTTTGAAGACTCTGGTAATCGATAAAGGATTGACCGCAGGCGCATTAGGAATTACTGGCAAAATAGCTAATTATCCCGGTATCCTCGAAGAAGTGAGCGGCGCAGAGCTACTGGAGCGTATGCGTACTCAGGCCAAATCATTTGGAGCCGAATTTGTTTCAAATAAGGTCATTGGTGTAGATTTATTATCGGAGGACAAAACCATTTTTGGCAATAATGGCAATTACACCGCCCGCTCGTTGATCATCGCCACAGGCTCAATGGGCAGAGGAACGCGCGTCAAAGGCGAAGATGAGCTTCTCGGTCATGGCGTTTCTTACTGCGCCACCTGCGATGCAGCCTTCTTCCGCGATCAGGAAGTGGCGGTAGCCGGGAACAGCGACGAAGCCATCGAAGAGGGGTTCATCCTGACCAAATTCGTCAAGAAGGTTCACTTCCTTTCCCCGACACTAAGTCTCAAGGCTCCCCAACACCTGGTGGACGAATTGATCGCCAATCCGAAGATAATCTTGTATCCAGGCGCAGGTTTACGCGAGATTATTGGCAACAACCGCGTCGAGGCAGTCCGTTTTGAGGTACGGGGCAAGTCTGAGCAAACAATAACGGTTGGCGGAGCTTTTGTGTATCTACAAGGGAGTAAACCAGTCACCGACTTTCTCCAGGGCCAGATTGAGATCAACGAAAATGGATGCCTGGTGGTTGACCGGGAATACCAAACGGCGATCCCTGGCGTTTTTGCAGTCGGAGACGTGCTATGCAACCATGTGAAACAGGCGGTGATCGCCGCAGCCGAGGGAGCGGTTGCTGGAATCGCTGTAGAAAAGGTTCTCCATGGGCGCAAACAAATGGTTGTCGATTGGACGAAATAACTTCCGATACTGGTGAATGCGGGAACTATTTATATCTCGCTTGATTTATTATTCTTCTGTAGAAAATCATCGAGGTCCAATTTTAAAAATAATCTTTCCCGAACTCCCTCAGGGAGTTCTGGCTGGGGTTGAGTCTGTTCGTAAAGCTCGACCGTCTTACGCAAGGTATTCACAACAATCCGGCAATTATTACAATCTTTTAGATGGGCTTCAATTTCAGCGCATAATTCTGCCTGAAGCTCGCCATCAATATACTCGGAGAGACTTCCTAAAATCTGTTGGCATTGAGGGGTATGGATATGTTCGCTCATCGGCGGAATTCCTCCTGAATTTTTCCACCAAAATACACCGATAATTCCTGGCGCAGGCGCAGCCTGGCACGTAATAAACGAGTTTTAACATTGTTCTCGCTGAGATTCAAGGCCTCAGCAGTCTCTTGGATCGATAAACCTTCCAGGTCACGCATGATAAATACTACTTTCAAGTTTGAAGGCAGGTTTTGAATTGCTCGATCAATGAATATTCTCGATTCGCTTGAAAGCAATTCTCCCTCTGGCAGGCAGCAAAAATCAACAATTTCCATTCCTTCACTTTCAGCCTCAGCGTCAAATGGAGTGGTTTCATCAACGGATACGGCTTGAGGCTTTCGTTTCCGGACTAACATTAATGCTTCATTGACTGCAATCCTGTATAGCCAGGTCCTCAAGCTGGAACGGCCCTCGAAATCCGGCAGTGCTCGAAGGGCTTTAATGTAAGTATCTTGTAGGACATCCTCTGCATCCTGTTCGTTGCCCAAAATTTGGAAAGCAACACGATGCACATGTCCTGATGTCTCATCCACTAACCTGGCGAATGCCTCTCGGTCGCCAGATTTCAACGCTTCTACTGACATTTCGATTTCAATTTCATTCATTTAGATGCAATTCGTTCTTTGAGGTTACTTAGATTTTCTCGATTATATCCTTTCGCCACTGAAAAAATCTAAAGAATAGATTAATCAAGGCATGCTTTATGTTTTTTGATTTCCATACCGAACGAACATCATGAATTTTTATGTTGTAACTTTTGTCACCTTCTTTCATCTAAGCCAGTAAGTTAAATAATCAAAGATGTGTGATTCCATTCATGGAGAATATCATGGCAGATACCCCAAAACAACCGCCGCGCGTCATTGTCTTCAGTACTCCTACCTGTTCATTTTGTAATGCGGCAAAACGTTATTTCCGGGAAAAAGGCGTTCAATTCAAGGATATCGATGTGAGTCGTGATGCGGCAGCTGCACGCGATATGGTTCGACGATCCGGACAAATGGGGGTGCCGGTGATCGATATTGGAGGAAAAATCGTTGTCGGATTTGATCGCCCGAAAATCGATCGGTATCTGGGCATTAAATGAGTGATAAAGGAGAGAATATTATGAGTGAACTAAATATCCAGCCCCTTGGAAGCCGTGTCGTTATCAAACCTCTCGAGCAAGAGTCGAAAACCGCATTGGGTATCTATATTCCTGAGACGGCCAAGGAAAAACCGCAGTCTGGCCTGGTAGTTGCAGTTGGCGATGCGGAAGAAATCAAGCTGAGTGTAAATGATCGCGTCCTGTTCGCAAAATATACCGGAACTGAATTCAAGCTGGACGGCCAGGAATACCTGCTCATGGAGTACAACGACGTCCTGGCGCGATTGTTAAATTGATCCTTTTATATAAATTTTTGAATAAGTTCAATCATATCCTTAGGAGGCTGAAATGAAAGCAAATGAATCTGGTTTGGATCGCTTGATCCGGGTCGTGCTCGGGGTTGTTTTTCTGGCGCTGAGCTTTGGGAATGTGGTTACCGGAGGTTTTGGCATTGTGCTCATCATTCTGGGAGCTATCGCCCTGCTGACAGGCATTGTGGGTTTTTGCCCGCTTTACGCACTACTCAAGCTTAGCACCAAGAAAGCATAACCCTTTACCGGTTTGCCCTCAGCCAGGGACGCCGTATGGCGCCCCTGGCTGCTTAAAAAGGTGACCATGAACCGCAATGAATTTTTCTCCCGCATCAACAAGAGCGCAAAGCCCGTCATTGTCGACCTGTGGGCGCCCTGGTGCGCCCCCTGCCGCGCCATGCAGCCCGCCTTCAAGCAGGTCAGCCAGAAATACACCGACCAGGTTTTTGTGTTCAAGATCAATGCAGATGAATCGCCAGACGTGCTCCAGGCGCTGGGGGTGCACGGCATACCCACCGTTATCGGTTTTGCCCATGGGAAGGAGATCTTGCGCCGCACCGGCATGCAGAATGCCCAATCCCTGGACCTGATGTTTGATGCCACCATCAACGAGCGCAAGCCGGATGTGATGCCACTGGCCCTCCGTGACCGTATCCTGCGCGCCGGGGCGGGCCTGGCGCTGGTAGTTGCCGGCGCGCTGACCGGTTGGTCGATCATCCTGCTCGTGCTCGGCGGCGTGCTGATTTTTAGCGCAGTCTATGACCGCTGCCCGATCTACCGAGCCATCGCGCCACGCCTGAGTTCCCTCTTCAGGAAAGCTTCTTGAGATTTCATATTTTGTGTAGATTGCGGGCTGTACTCACAATCTACATACAAATAAATAAGCCACTCTTCTTGAATGCCGAAGCGCACAACCAATATATTATGTTATAATCAGGACTTAATTCACAATTTAATTGTAAAGGAGGCGGTGTAATCTCATGTGTGCGGATATCGAATTAATTCCTGAGGAATCCCCTAAAACAGCGGAAGAAACTGTTGGAATGAGGTTGCGAATCCTCCGGCTCAATCGTTGCTTTTCCATGAAGAAGCTGGCAAAATTGA
Organism: Anaerolineaceae bacterium; assembly: GCA_035543095.1. GTDB lineage: Bacteria > Chloroflexota > Anaerolineae > Anaerolineales > Anaerolineaceae > UBA700. The sequence goes on from DATKKB010000107.1 coordinate 20,162, forward strand.
GCGGCTTGAGCATTAATACTCTCAGCCTGATCGAGAATGACAAAACCTCGCCCTCAATCGCCACCTTGCAGCAGCTAGCTAAGGCCTTGGAAGTCCCGATCACAGCTTTATTTGCTCCCGAGCCTATACCACAGAAGGTGGTATACACATCCCATTTCAGCCGGAGCGATGCGCCAATTGCTAACGCCCGTATTGAAAATTTAGGAATTGGCCTGGCAAGAAACGCCGTTCAACCTTTCGTGATAACGCTCGAACGTGGAGCCGGCAGCGGCGAGAGTATGGTCGTCCATACCGGGCACGAATTTGTGTATGTGTTATCCGGCAGACTGCTTTACCTGATAGAGGACAAACCTTACCTGCTCGACCCAAACGACAGCCTGGTGTTTGAGTCCCACCTACCCCACCGATGGAAGAATATTGGCGAAGGCGAGACGCAAATCCTCCTGATCCTCGTCCCGACGGACGAACATGAAGATCCGGGAGGACATCATTTCAACCCAGATGAAACCAGAAAGGAAAAAGAATAAAAATGAAAATCGCAGTCATTACAGATGACGGACAGACCATCAGCCAACATTTCGGCCGTGCCCCGTATTACGTGGTATGTACTGTTGAAGATGGCAAAATTTCCGCCCGCGAGCTGCGCGATAAATTAGGCCACAGCCACTTTGCGGGTGAAGAACACCATGAACATCACGATGCCTCTCACGGCATGGATGCCGCTTCTCACGACCGGCACGCCCAGATGGCAGGCGCCATCGCCGACTGCCAGGTTCTGCTATGCGGCGGGATGGGTATGGGCGCGTATCAGAGCATGCTCCAGCTAAATATCCAGCCTGTTGTTACCAATCTCCAGGATATCGAAGCAGCCGTGCAGGCGTATATTGATGGCAAGATCATCGACCATACGGAAAGACTCCACTAATAAGGAAGCGATGAAAATTCTATACGAGGCGCTGCAGCAAATTATCAAACAGCATGCGAAGTTTTTATCCGCCGAAGATGGTGGACAAAAAGCTAACCTCGAATGTATCGACCTGTATGGGGTAAACCTGGCAAATGTAAACCTGAAAGGTGCGAACCTGGAAGGCGCCAGCCTCCGGCGAGCAGTGCTGTGGGGAACCAATCTGGAGGGGGCGAATCTGAATGGCGTTAATTTTAAGCATGCAGTTCTAGAAGGCGCAAACATGAACGGAGCGAGCCTCATCGGCGCTGTTCTGAAAGGCGTCAACATGGAATGTTGTGATTTGCGCGGCGCTAACCTGATGAACGCCATCCTGAAGGATGTCAGCCTACTGGGAGCAAAATACGATCAAAGGACCGTGTGGCCGGAAACCTATAATCCAGCTGAATCTGGCGCAATTTGCGAGAAAGGTAGCTGACGCCTCGAATCGAATTCTACGAAAGCCTCAACATTTATTGGCTGGCCTGCACATGCTTTACAGACGCACAACCCCGTTCATCAAGGTTGTGCGTTTTTGTTTTTCCAGTTTTGCCGGTAACTTATGACTTGCAATTGCATCTAAGAAATATCGAGCTATTTACGCAACCGGCTATTTTTTCAGACCCGGGCAATTCTAGAACAGCAAAGTATAAATGACGAGGGGCATTCTTTGGAGATAAATATGGGAAAACAAAGCGCTCACACTGTAAAATCCCTTCATGAAAAGAGAGCTGCCCGTCGCGCAACTAATTTACCCCTTACCTTGATCATTGCTGGCGCTGCCCTGGTGGTGATCGCGCTGGTCGTGCTGTCGACCAACGGCGCCTCAGCTTCCATCAATGTCAGTCGGGTGAAAATTGGCTCCCCGCTGGGAAATTTCACCCTCACGGACATCAACGGTAAAACAGTGCGTCTCAGTGATTACGCTGGCAAACCGGTGCTCCTCAACGCCTGGGCGACATGGTGCCCGCCTTGCAAAGCCGAAATGCCCCTCTTGAACCAGTATTACCAGGCTCATAAGAATACTGGTTTTGTGATTTTAGCAGTAAATGCCGGCGACCCGCAGGCCAATGCCGCCGATTTTGCCAACCAGAACGGCTTATCTTTTCTCATCCTGCTCGACCCCAGTACTCGTTTACTGGACGCTCTGGGGATCAGTGATTTTCCGACCTCGATCTTGATTGGTAAGGACGGCATCGTGAAAACGATTCACGTGGGGATGTTTACACAGCAGACTCTGGATGCAGAAATAACTCCGCTGATACAATAAAATTCTATTACAGCACCAGATTAAAAAGATAGCCAATGATCATAATTGCCAGCGCAACTGTCCCAATGAAGACTGCAATGAGTTGGGGCTTGAGCACTCTCCGCAGGATAATTGTCTCGGGCAGGCTCAGGCCTACCACCGACATCATAAAAGCCAGGACCGTCCCAAGCGATGCCCCTTTTTCCATCAGCGCGCTAACGATCGGAATTACTCCTGCCGCATTCGAATACAAAGGCACCCCCAACAATACGGCTGCTGGTACCGACCACCAGGCCTGTTTACCCATGATGCTTGCCAGGGCTGCCTCTGGTACATATCCGTGAATTCCAGCCCCTACTGCAATTCCAACCACCACATATAACCAGGTCTTGCTTACGATATCCTTCACGGTTTCGCCAGCGCGCTGGATGCGATTTGCCCAGGTTAGTTTTTCTTGCAATCCTCCGGTGGCAGCTTGCATTTTCCAGACGAAGTCTTCGACATACCTTTCCAACTTCAAACGCCCAATAATCGTGCCTGCCAGGATGGCAATTATCAAGCCCGAGAGGATATACAGTCCGGCTACTTTCCAGCCAAACAAACCGAACAGCATGACCACTGCCACCTCGTTGATCGTTGGCGCGGCAATGAGAAATGAGAAGGTTACACCTAAGGGTATGCCACTTTCCACAAATCCAATGAATAACGGCACAGCCGAGCAAGAACAAAATGGGGTGACGATTCCCAGCATTGCTGCCAGCACATTTCCGATTCCCTGACGTTTTCCTCCAAGCAGAGACCGCGTCCGGTCTGGGCTAAAGAACGTCCGAAGAATCGATATCAGGAAAATCATTCCCGATAAAAGCAGCAATATCTTAGGCACATCGTACAAGAAAAAGGATACTGCGTCGCCCAGGTGGGAACCGCGCCCTAAGTTTAGCGCTCCATACGCTATCCAATCAGCCAAAGGCTGGATGATGTTATAAACGGCCAGCCACCCCAGGCCCAACAGGATGAGAACGCCATACATTTTCCCATCACGACGGATAGAAGGATTGGATAAAATCGACGCCATAAGCTTTATGCTTTGAGCCAGGCAGCAATTTCAGCTTCGCCGGGAATTCGGCCTGCGGAAACCAATTTTTCCTCAACAACCAGGCCTGGCGTTGAGAGTATCGGGTATTTCATGATTTCGGCCATTTCAGTCACATGAACGATATCTGCCTCAATACCAAGCGATTCAACTACCTTACGAGTAACCGCTTCTAGCTTTTTGCAATTTGCACATCCCGATCCAAGTACTTTAATGGTGATCATTGATACTCCTCTATTCAATCTGATTTTCAGGATTTCGAACAAAACTGGTTTTACTATTCGACTTACAATCATTTATATTCAATTTTTTGCATATGATTTGTTAAAAAAATAATGTTTTATAAAGCTATTACTCCTGTGAGCTGCAATGAGGACAAGGGCAATTTATGCCCTCTCGTTTTATCTCGATTGTGGTTTGCCCTGTGATTGCCTGAATGGTGTCTAAAGCGATAAATATGCGAGGATCAGTAACCCTATAGAAAATGTTCCAACCATCACGCCGGTCTTGAAGCAAGCCGGCTTCTCGCAGCACCGCAATCTGCTGTGAGATATAAGCCTGGCGCAATCCAAGATGAGCTTCCATGTGACAAACACAATGCTCGCCATCCCTCAAAATTTCCATGATGGCTAACCTGGCAGGATGCGCCAGCAGTTTAAAGAGCTGTGCTTGAGGTTCAAAAGGCTGGATTTCGGTCTCTGATTCTTGCAGCATATTCAATATCCTGAATATGATTCTACCAGACAACAAGGTTTTGTCAAGAATTTGTGTATTTTCAATCAGCATTCAACTCATCTTCGATGCTTTTTGGGGCAGATCGATGCAGCCAATGCCGAATGAAAAGAATAGCCGCCGCTGCCAGAAGAATCCCTAATGCCAGTATCTGGTTGGCATTAATCCCTGCCAGATAGGAAGAATCGAGCCTCAAGAATTCCAGCAGGAAACGGATCAATGGATATGTAATCAGATACACAAGGAAAATATCCCCCTTCTTCAAGCGGTCACCAAACCGGTGCGCCAGCCACAGCATGAATACCACGCTGGCAAAGTTCCACAACATCTCATATAAAAACAGCGGGTGATAATTGGCAACATTTTCAAATCCCGGCAGGCGGTGCTGGGGATCGATGTAAATTGCCCAGGGCAAATTGGTTGGCGCTCCATACAGCTCCTGGTTAAAGAAATTTCCCCACCGCCCAATCGCCTGCCCTAACGCCACAGAAGGCGCCAGGATATCCAGCCACAGCAGCAGGGAAAGGTGATGGCGGCGTGTGAAAAAGAACAACGCAATCGCTCCTCCGGCCACCGCGCCAAAAATCCCCAACCCACCGTTCCAGATGGCAATGGCTTCGAGCGGATGGGTCAGGTAATAAGCTGTGGTCAACCCCTGGGCGATAGCGGAAGGCGTGGGGGTTAAAATGTGCCAGATCCGCGCGCCGACAATTCCTGCAATTAGCACCCAAACCAGTATATCCCACACCAGGGCCCCATCCTGTCCCCGCCGCTTTGCCTCCCCTTGTGCGAGAAAAGCAGCCAGAACCACTCCTGTCATGATGGCTAATGCATACAGGTGGATTGGGATTGGCCCAATGTTGATTACCGATGGAATCATTGATTACTCTCTTCTTTTAGGTGGTTTGTCTATTTGTGTGTAAATTGCGGGCGCAGCACGCAATTTACACACAAAATGAAATAAATCCTTTTTTGAATACTGTAACCATTCTTGGAATTAATAACCTTATAGAGAATTAAAACCAAACCAAAATTCGGTTAAAAATGAGGGCTTTTCTTAAATTTTGTAATATTCTGGCAATACGAATCAATTTGGAGAGAGGCATTTGGTAAAACGCCATTTTTTTCGAATTTCTTTGACTTTTCTGGTTATTTTGCTCTGCGTGACGAATTGCACGGCCGATGTTGGCGCCTTTGCGATTATCCAACTCAAAGGAAGGGAACAAAATGGGTTTTCACCCGCCCCTAACGAGGCTCCAATCATCCTCACCCTTGAAAACAATCGGCAGACGATGATTTTGCATAAGGGGGAAAATATCGAATTAATCTTGGGAAATTCATATCTTTGGGTTGTTTTCATCGACCAACCTGAGGTAGTCAGCCGTATCTGGAATGTTCTTGTTCCTGATAATTCTCAAGGAATATACAATGCATCCGCCGTTGGGAATGCCTCATTGACAGCCGTGGGAACCCCAACCTGTGACCCGGGTTTTTCGGATTGCAATCAACCGCCAGTTTACTACGTGTTTCATGTAAAAGTCATTCCATGAAAGGGCGAGGGAGGTTGCGAAAATCAGAACTGCCATGATAAAAGTGGGGAAAGTAGTCTAAAATATTAACATCTAATGATCAACATTACGAACTGGACTAAGATGGGTGCATCCATTCTGATTGTAGACGATGATGATTTATTGCGACGCAGCCTGGCTTTTAGCCTGACCCAGGCCGGTTTCGAGCCGCGCACGGCGGATTCGGCCGAAAACGCCATAGCCATGGCGTCCCAAAAACGGCCGGATTTGATCTTGTTGGATATCATGCTCCCGGGCATGGATGGACTGGAGGCTTTGCATTACTTCCGCGAGAAAATTGGCGTTCCGGTCATCTTTCTGACGGCCCGGCGGCGCGAGCTGGACGAGATCCTCGGTCTGGAGCTGGGGGCAGACGATTACCTGATCAAGCCGGTCAAAACGGACATCCTGATCGCCCGCATCCGCACCGTTTTACGCAGGACACGCCCGGTTCAAATTCCCGAGCAACGGACACAATCCATCGCTCTGGGCGACCTGGTAATCGATCCTCGGTCCAGGACTTTGAGCCAGGATGGAAAAATGATCGAGCTGACACCCAAGGAATTTGACCTGTTGTACGCCCTGGCGATCGAACCTGGTCGGGTGTTGACCATTGAAGAACTGCTCACCCGCGTTTGGGGCGCTGAATACCAGGGCGAGCCCCAAATCCTGTACGTGAATATCCGCTGGCTGCGCCAGAAGATTGAATCGGATCCCCACCACCCCTTGCGTCTGCTCACCGTCCGTCATGTCGGTTATAAACTGGTCAATCCAGAAAAACAGGAAGTGAATTGAGACTCCGGCGGCGCCTAAAAAGGATTACCAAAGCGATTGCCAATGCGCCTTTTGAAAATCAGGCAAAGCGATTACCTGAGAAAGGCAATGACGAGCTTTCGGCGCTGGCCAGGGCTTATAACCAGATGTTGGAAAACCGTGAAACCCTTGAAAAGAACCGCCAGCAGATGGTTGCCAACCTTGTCCACGAGATTGGCCGGCCGCTTGGCAGCGTGCGCACGGCAGTGGATGCGCTTCTTAGCGGCGCGTTAGAAGACCCAAACCTGCGAGTGGACCTGGTTCAGGGTATCTCTGAACGAGTTGATCGAATTAGCCGTCTGCTGGAGGACCTGGCGCTCACTTACCGCCACCTTGCACCGCATGAAATCCATATGAAGCGGGTGGCTATTGAGGATTGGTTCAAACCGCTTGCTCCACTTTGGGCTGAATCGGCCAGGCAAAAAGGGGTTGAATGGGATTCTGTCGTGCAAAAAGAACTACCAGATATAACGACCGATCCGGAGCGCCTGGCGCAGGCCTTGAGCAACCTGGTCAACAACGCCATCAAGTTCACCCCACCTGGCGGCAAGGTTGACCTTTCCATCTCCTCGGCAGCAGGTCGAATCAGGCTCGAAGTCAAGGACACCGGCCCTGGTATTCCCCTTATTGAGCAATCCCAGCTGTTCACGCCATTTCACCGCAGCGTGCGGCCTTCCTGGAAGGCTCCCGGGCTGGGGCTGGGCTTATCGATCGCACATTCCATCGTTGAGTCGCTCGGCGGGCGGCTTACTTTCATCAGCCTGCCCGGTCAGGGCAGCGCTTTCACCATCGATCTACCCGTGTTATAAGCCAAAATCTCCGGATTTTAAGTCAATTTAAGCATTGTTTTGGTTTGCCGTAAGGTCAGGCAGACCAATAGCGGGTATTCTTCAGTATTGGAAGAATACCTGGACTTTTATTGGATTTGAGGAAATCGGGCAATGGATCAATTGGATACACAGCAACTCGCACCAACCGACCACCGAGAGCGTCAAGAGAACGCTCAGCCGCTCAACGGCCTGACGTCTGAGGAAGCTAAAATTCGCCTTCAAAAATACGGCCCGAACGCCATACCTGAGCAAAAAAGGCACGCCTGGCTGGTCTTTTTGCGAAAAATGTGGGCGCCGGTGCCCTGGATGCTGGAAGCGAGCATCGTGCTCGAGCTGATCCTGGGGAAGTATATCGAAGCGACCATCATTGGCCTGCTGGTGATTTTCAACGCCTTTATGAGTACCCTGCAGGAGAACCGGGCCCAAAACGCCCTGGTGTTGCTGCGGAAACGCCTTACCGTTACCTCGCGCGTCTTTCGGGATGGACAGTGGCAAATGATTAACAGCGATACATTGGTCCCAGGAGACGTGGTTTACCTGCGAAATGGCGATCTGGTGCCGGCTGATATTCTCCTGGCAGATGGAAATCTATTGGTGGATCAATCTACCCTTACGGGTGAATCGATGCCGGTGGATGCAGAAAAAGCCTCTCAGGTTTATGCCGGAACGGTCGTTCGCCGGGGTGAAGCGACCGGCAGCGTGACCAGCACCGGGCTGCAGACAAAGTTCGGCAAGACTGCCGAACTGGTACAACTTGCTAAAAATACGGGCCAGCTGGAGAAAATCGTGTTTTCGGTGGCACGCAACCTGGTGATCCTGGATGCCGTCCTGGTGGTTGCGGTACTGGTTTACGCCTTCATTGCCGGTTTGCCTTTGCAAGACATCTTGCCTTTTGCGTTGATCCTGCTGGTCGCTTCGGTGCCGGTGGCGCTGCCGGCAACTTTCACCCTGGCGACTGCCCTGGGAGCGGTGGAGCTAGCGAAAGAGGGTGTGCTGGTGACACGCTTGAGCGCCATTGAGGAAGCTGCCAGCATGGAAATTCTATTTTCCGATAAGACCGGCACTCTAACCACCAACCACCTTGAGGTGGCCGAGATACTGCCTTTTGCCCCTTACCAGCCGGAAGATATTCTGCGCCTTGCGCTGATGGCGAGCGATGACGCTACCCAGGATCCACTGGACGTGGCAATCCTGGAGAAAGCAAAGCAGTCTCACCTGGAGATAAATCACAAGGACTCCCGCCAGGCCTTCATTCCTTTCGATCCGTCGACAAAGAGATCTGAGGCTGTCTATCAGGAAGATGAGCGCTCGCTGCGGGTGCTTAAAGGAGCGCCCCAGGTCATTGGAGGGCTGGACCCCAGGAGTAACGGCGATTATTCGCGGGCAGTTGAGGAACTTGCTTCCCGGGGACTGCGCGTGTTGGGCGTTGCCTCCGGCTATGGCGACAATTTGCATGTTGCTGGCCTGGTCGCCCTGCAGGATCCTCCCCGGCCCGATTCAAAGCCACTTATCAGCCGGCTAAGGGAATTGGGCATCAAGGTGATCATGATCACCGGCGATGGATTGGAAACCGCTCGGTCAGTGGCAGCCAGCATTGGCATTGGCCGTTCTGCCTGCCGCAACGATGCAATCGAAGCCTCAAAACCAGCGTCCGATGATATTTGTGAGGTGTATGGCGAGGTTCTACCGGAGGATAAGTTCCGCCTGGTAAAAAAATACCAGCATGCCAGTCTTATGGTTGGCATGACTGGAGACGGCGTGAATGACGCCCCGGCTCTCAAACAGGCCGACGTGGGCATTGCCGTTTCCAGCGCCACCGACGTGGCCAAGGCGGCTGCCAGCCTGGTGCTGACGGCGCCCGGGCTGAGTAATGTGGTGTCTGCAATTGAAACCAGCCGGCGGATTTACCAGCGTATGCTGACCTACACCCTCAATAAAATCATCAAGACGATTGAAATTGCTTTTTTCTTGAGTTTTGGATTGGTTTTTACGGGGACTTTTGTCACCACTCCTCTTCTTATGGTGCTCCTCTTGTTTACGAATGATTTCGTCACCATGTCGATCAGCACCGACCACGTCAAACCCTCCCCACTACCTAACCGCTGGAAAATTAGCTCAATCGTAATCGGAGCCCTCAGCCTGGCCCTGCCAATCCTGGCGCTTTCCTTTGCCATCTTCGTGTATGCCCACTACGTTTTACAGCTCCCCCTAGCAAATTTACAAACCCTGCTGTTCGTGATGCTGGTTTTCAGCGGTCAGGGCACCATCTACCTGGTGCGCGAGCGCGGCCACTTCTGGCATTCACGCCCCAGCCGGTGGATGTTGATCGGAACCGGCCTGGACATCCTGGTGGTTGGCCTGCTGGCTACCCGGGGAATCCTGATGGCCCCGATCCCCGCTTCACTGGTTGTTGTGATGCTGGGTGTAATCATCGCCTATCTTTTCTTGCTCGATTTCATCAAGACGCCAGTCTTTTCGCACCTCCATCTTAACTAAGCTTTCTAATTCTGTGTTGGTGTAAAAGCGGAGCCAGGGCATAGCGGCTCCGTTTTATTGTGTGATGGGAATGATTGTAGAATCCTGCCACTTTTAAATTGTGAAGAAATATACAAACAGGACGAATGTCACTGATATACATCACTATATCAATTTGTTATAACTTGTTATTATCTCATTTGAAGATAGATATATTTAGCTATATCGAATCTTATGAGTGACCATGGAAGATTTACTTACTACCCGCCAAGTACTCAATATTTTGAAGGTGGATCGAATTACTGTCTACCGTATGCTTCAGGATGGACGGATCAAAGGGGTAAAGATTGGCCAGCAGTGGCGATTTCCTCGCAAAGAAGTAGATCGTATCTTAAATGCAGATCAAACTGAGCGTGAAATCATCCAGCCGCGCCCCCAGACCCGATCTGGGAGCTTCCCTACGCACTGTTTGCAAACGATCCAGGATTTATTTTCGTTCGTCGCTCAAGTCAGCTCTATGATAATTGACTCTGAAGGGAACCCATTAACAGAAATCAGCCAACCCTGCCGGTATTGCAAAATCATTTTACAAAGCTTACCAGGGCTTGCAGCGTGCCAGGAATCTTGGAAAGAAATTGCAAAACGTTCAAATACTGGCAGCCGGTACTTCACCTGTCATGCCGGACTTCAATATATCAGTGCTCCTATAATTGATAAAGAAAAAACGGTGGGGTATTTCCTGGTTGGCGAATTCTACTGGCAGGCGCCTAGTGAACATGAAGTATTAGATCGTGCGCAGGCGCTGGCATCTGGACATAATTTATCTCAAGCGACTCTATCTCAGGCCGCTAACACTATTCCGGTGATTGAAAAAGACCAGCACTCAAGAGTGGAATCCTGGCCGATAGCAGCTGCTCGAGCTGTTCAAACCATCTTACAAGAACGAACAAGCCTTATCGATCGCTTACAGCAAATCGCTGATTTGTCAAAAATAGATTAGATAGGAAACGAATAATATGAAAAAGCTTCTCATATTGGGTGCAGGCACCGCTGGAACAATGGCGGCAAATCGTCTCAATCGCTTACTAAATATGGACGAATGGCAGATCACATTAATCGACCCTGATCCAGTCCATTATTACCAGCCGGATTACATATTCATCCCGTTTGGCATCGTTACAGCCAAGAGCGCCGTAAAAAATAAACGCGATTACCTGCCGCCGACCGTCAAGTTGATCCAGGCAAAGGTTGAGATGATCGAGCCTGAGCTCAAGCAGGTCATTTTGAGCATCGGAAATACCTTGACGTACGATTTTCTTATTATTGCTACCGGCACCGACATCCATCCCGAGGAGACCCC
>DATKKB010000108.1:0-30735 GCA_035543095.1 Anaerolineaceae bacterium
TTTTGGGCGCTCAGCGCCCAAAACAAACCTGCGAAACAACTCTGACAGACTACTACCATTTATCTATTTCGGGACGATAAGGGTGTATCCGCCATCGATGATGATGATCTGGCCGCGGATCATGAAGGCGGCTGGGGTGCACAGGAAGGCGACCAGCTCGGCGACATCTTCAGGCTGAACCAGTCGTCCGGCGGGAGTGTTGGCAACGGCGTGCGGAATGGTATCCGGATCGGCCAGAGCCGCAAAATGCTTGAGGGCGTCCGTTTCGACCAGGCTGGGAGAGACTGCGTTCACAATGATGTTCTTCGGAGCCAGCTCGACAGCCAGGTAACGTGTCAGGGCTTCGAGGGCGGCTTTGCTGGCTCCAACCGCGACGTAATCTGGCATGACGCGGTGCGAGCCCGGACTGGTAATGGCGACCATGCTCCCCCCGCCGCGCTTTTCCATCAGGGGCACCGCTTTCTGGGCGGCAAACAGGAGGGCGCGCGCATTGACGTTCATGGTCCAATCCCAGCCCATCACTTTTTGCTGGAGAGCCGGGCGATTGAAACCGGAAGCGGCGTTGCTGATAAAAATATCCAGCCCGCCGAACTCGGCCTCGACGGCTGCAAACAGGCGGTCGATATCCTCAGGCTTACCGACGTTTGCCTGGACGACAAGGGCTTTGCGCCCCAGGGCGCACACCTGGCTGGCGGTCTCTTCAGCCGGGGTCTGGTTTTTGAGGAAATTGACGACGACGTCCGCGCCGTCGCTGGCCAGGCGAACGGCAATAGCTCGTCCGATACCGCGACCGGAGCCGGTAACGAGGGCGATTTTATTTTGAAATGGAAGCTGGTTTTCCATCAGCGACGATCCTGTACTGAACCGGCTGGAATTCAAAGGCAGCCGGCTGAATCGGGCGCTCGCGCAGCAATTCGGCCTCTATCTGCCTATAATCGTGGCGCAGGCGGGCAAGGTTGACGCCGCAGCACTCATCCGGGAATAGATCCAGCCACTGCCTAGCGCGGCGGAACATTTTCAAGGCGCCCCGGTAATTGCCGCGCTGGACGTGGTAGTAGCCCACCCCCACCTGGAGGATGCCCCGGTAAAGCTCGCGAATCGGTCCTTTTTCTGCCCGCCAGGCGCTTTCCAGCTCCTCGTGGGCCTCGAAATAGCGCCCGGCATTAAAATGTTCCAGCCCGGCGATGGCAGCCGGCGGCAGGGGGCGCTGGCAATCCACATCTCCCGAACCGGCAGGGGTTTCAGGCAGCTCCGGCGTATCCATTATGGTGATTATATTGGTAAAATGGAGATTGGGACAGGGTTGGGGATGAGGAATACATGCTGTGGCAGAATTACGGCCTCGGGAGCTGATATGGCAGATATCCTTGGACTGAACATGGAGCACAATTTCTGGACCTGGTCGGCGCAGGCAAAGGTCAGCCCGATCACCGTCACACGCGCCAAAGGGGTTTATTTCTGGGACGTCAACGAAAAGCGCTACCTTGATTTCAATTCGATGACGATGTGTGTGAACATCGGCCATGGGGACGAACGGGTGATCAACGCGATCGCGGCCCAGGCAAGAAAGCTGGCGTACGCCGCCCCCGGCATGGCGACCGAGCCGCGGGCCGAGCTTGGCGAACGGCTGGCCGAAATCTGCCCGCCTGGCCTGACGAAGTACCTGTTTACGCTGGGCGGCGCCGACGCAAACGAAAATGCCATCAAGCTGGCGAGGGGCGCAACCGGAAAGTTCAAGATCCTGGCGCGCTACCGGTCCTACCACGGCGCCACGTACGGCGCGATCGCGGCCACGGGCGACCCGCGGCGGCTGGCCTGGGAGCCGATGGTCATGCCGGGGGTGGTGCATTTCCTGGACCCTTATCGCTACCGCTCCACCTTTCACCGCACCAACCTTGATCTTCGAGAGAGCGAATTCTGCCAGGATTACCTCAACCACCTGGAGGAGATCATCCAGTTCGAAGGACCGCAAACCATTGCAGCCGTGCTGCTGGAGACGGTCACAGGAACCAACGGCATCCTGGTGCCTCCGGCGGGCTACCTGGAAGGCGTGCGTAAGATTTGCGACCGTTATGGCATCTTATTGATATGCGATGAGGTGATGAGCGGGTTTGGCCGGACCGGTGCGTGGTTTGCGGTCGACCACTGGAAGGTTGTTCCAGACCTGATGACGATGGCCAAAGGATTGACGTCGGCTTACGCTCCGCTGGGGTGCGTGGCAATGAAACCGGAGATCGCGGCTGCCTTCAACGACAGGGTGTTCGAAGGCGGATTGACGTACACAGCCCATCCCATTTCACTGGCGGCGGCGATTGCGAATATCCAGGTGATTAAAGACGATAACCTGGTCCAAAAGTCTGCCGAAACCGGTCAGGTGCTGGCGGAGATGCTGGCCGAATTGCAGGACCGGCACCCTTCCGTAGGCGAGGTCAGGTCGATAGGCCTGTTCGGGGTGATCGAGCTGGTGCGCAACCGAAAGACGAAGGAGCCGATGGCGCCTTACGGCGAGAACAGCCCAGAAATGACGGCGTTGAGGAAGAGGCTGCTTGAGAAGGGCCTGTTCGTGTATACCCACTGGCACACGGTCTTGGTCATTCCACCGCTGATCATTACGCCGGACGAACTGGCGGAAGGATTTGGAATTATTGACGGTGGATTGGAGATTACGGATAAAGCGGTAGATTAGCCACGAATAGCGCGAATATTTTTTTATGGCGAATCAACGGTGATACTATTATTTGTAGTTGCGACTTTAGTCGCTACTATTCGACGGTAACGACTGAAGTCGTTACTACGAAGTTATCATTAACGACAGATCTCTGGCGTCATAGGCAAGATTGAAACTTTAAGGATTAATAGGCATCAATATATTAAATGACTATTTATGAGCAAGGTGGAGCATTAATGAACGAGAGAAAAACAAATAAGGGAGTTGTGGACGTGCTGGTACTGGGATCAGGTCCGGCGGGGTTGGCGGCAGCGTTGTACGCAGCGCGGGCCGAGCTGAATCCACTGGTGCTGACCGGGATGGAGCTGGGTGGGCAGGCCTCGCTGACCAACACGATCGAGAATTACCCGGGATTCCCGGAAGGAGTCGGCGGCTCACAACTGGGGGAACTGTTCCAAAAACAGGCCGAGCGCTTTGGGGCGCGGGTTGAATTCGAGCTGGCGACAGAAGTGGACCTGAGACAGAGACCGTTCGTGGTAAAAACCTACGACAACGAGTACCTGGCAAAATGCCTGATCGTTACGACCGGGGCCAGCCCGAATCACCTGAACATCCCGGGTGAAACGGAGCTGGTCGGCAAGGGCGTTTCATATTGCGCAACCTGCGATGGCTGGTTTTTCAAGGACAAAAAAGTGGTCGTTGTAGGCGGCGGCGATTCGGCCCTGGAAGAAGGGTTATTTCTGACGCGCTATGCAACCTCGGTGACCGTTGTCCACCGGCGAGATACGCTGCGAGCCGGCTCGATCCTGCAGCACCGAGCCAAGGAAAATCCAAAGATCAAGTTCGTGTGGAACTCGGTGGTGACACAGGTGATCGGCGAGGATGCCGTTAAAGCGGTGTGCCTGAAAAATGTGGAGACCAGCGTCGAAACAGAATATCCGACCGACGGTGTATTCATATTCATCGGACACACGCCCAATACTCAGTTGTTCCAGGGGCAACTGGACATGGATGAGCGGGGTTACCTGAAGGCGGACACGCTGATGCGCACCAACGTGGCGGGCGTCTTCGCCGCCGGCGAGGTGATGGACCCGAATTACCGCCAGGTGGTGACCTCCGCCGGCATGGGGGCGGCGGCAGCAATCCAGGCGACGAAATTCCTGGAAGATAATTAAACTAAGGCGTAGGTGTGGCGCCGGCAGCTCCACCGCCGACCCAGCCGAAGACGCGTGAGGCGCTGGGCTGGCCGCCTGGCACGTAGACCGGCTGGCCGTCCTTGGTCGAGCCGGTCTGGCGGACAGGCAGGATCGACCAGCGGAAGATATGCGGCGATGACCCGGATGGGCGGAGCGAAGTGGGCACGATGTACTTTGTATCGGTGACGTAATCAACCAGTTTTTGGACGTTCGTGTCGGTCAGGTCCTCGATGGTTACAGCGTAGAATTCATTCTGGCGAAGGCTGCCGACGGTTGACCACTGCAAGGTAATGGAGTCGCTGCCGGACGTGAAGGTGGCTCCATCGGCCGGGAGAAGGAGGGTAGCGGGAGGATACGGCGGCGGCGGCGTGGCCGTAGGAGTAGGACCAGCGGTGGGATAGCGCTTGCAGGTCGGGATTTTCAACGGCATGCCGGCGAAAACGATGTCGGAGGTCAGACCGTTCCAATCCTTGATCGCCTGGGAGGGAACGGAGAAGTTGGCCGAGATGCCGCCGAGAGTGTCGCCGTCCTTGACCGTGTACTGGTAAATCTCACAGGCGCTGTCGGTTGCCTGGGCTGGATTGGGAGTGGAGGTGGCGGCAGGCGGGGACGTTGGGGTGGGGATGGGGATGAGCAGTTTCTGGCCGATGCTCATGTTTGTGCAGTCAGAGTTTAGAGCCGGGTTCAACTGGATGATGCTGTTGATAGAAACGTTGAACGAATAGGCAATCTTACCGCAGTTGTCATTGGTCTTAACGGTATACACCATTGGAGTCGGCGTCAGGGTGGGCGGCAATGGGGTGCCGGTGGAAGTTGCTGTGCTGGTTACTGTAATCGTGGGGGTAATGGTGGCGGTGAGAGTAGGCGGAGCGGCATTAAGAGGGGTGGGTGATGGGCGGGTTAAGAAGAAAACACTGCCGCCTCCAGCGCCTAAAATCACGATTAACAGGCCGATCATCACCGGAAGGCTGAGGGTAACCGTCGGAATGCGCGGCCCGGTCACCGATTGGTCTGATCCGCCTTTCGATTTGGCCGTTGGTGTCAGGGACCGGCCGCAAACCTGGCAGCGGGTGGCGCTCTCGCTGACGCGAGTTCCACAAGTTGGGCAAACTTTCGTAGAAGGTGTTATTTTTTGTTGAGTCATAAAATAGTTACCGGGGAGTACCTGGTTTCTGGCATTATACCATACAAAAAAAGCCACTTTTTGGAGCCTGGCCTGGCCCTTTGCAAGCGTAACAGGATGTGTTATTCTGGACAAGATGGACGTTTATAGTTTGTATTTTCACGTGCCTTTTTGTCAGAAACGCTGTTATTACTGTGATTTCAATACTTACGCCGGGATGGAATCATGGATCCCTCAGTACACGGATGCATTATGTTCTGAAATCGAGCAGGTGGCCGGCCTGGCAGGCGAGCACCTGCCGGTCCATACCATTTTTTTCGGCGGGGGCACGCCTTCACTGCTGAGCGAGAGCAACTTCGCGCAGATCCTGGGAACGATCGAACGGAATTATACTCTTATGCCAGGCCTGGAAGCCTCTCTGGAAGCGAACCCGGGTACGGTCAGCGCGGCTTCGCTGCGAGGTCTGCGAAAGATGGGTTTCAACCGCCTCAGCCTGGGGGTGCAGTCGGCGAATCCGGAAGAGCTAAGGCTGTTAGGGCGGATCCACGATACAACGGACGTGATCCAGTCGGTCAAATGGGCTCGACAGGCCGGGTTTGACAACCTCAACCTGGACCTGATTTACGGCCTACCGGATCAGACGCTGGAAACCTGGCAAAAGACGGTGGAGACGGTGCTTGGGCTCAGGCCTGAACATATTTCCATGTACTCTCTGACGATCGAAGAGGGCACGCTCTTCCATCGCTGGACCCAGAGAGGAGCCATTTCGGCGCCGGACGACGACACGGCAGCCGAAATGTATGAATGGGCCTGCGACCGGCTGGAAGAGGCCGGTTATGTCCAATACGAAATCTCGAACTGGGCCCGTAAGGATAGTGCGGGGAACGTGCTGGCGTGCCGCCACAACCTGCAGTATTGGCGCAGCCTGCCGTACCTGGGGTTCGGGCCGGGGGCGCACGGATTCGCAGCGGGAGTCCGCACGGCGAACGTGACGGCGATACCGGCGTACATCAGAAAGTGCCGCCAGACCGGGCACAATCAATTCCCAATTGGACCAGCCTCTGCCGAAACGCGGGCGATCGACCCGCTGACTGAAATGCAGGAAACGATGATGGTAGGACTACGGCTGGTAGACGAGGGGGTGTTCTTTACGACTTTCCAAGAGCGCTTTGGCCAGAGCCTGGAGCAGGTTTTCGGTAAGCAGATCAACAAGTTGTGCGCGCAAGGGCTGTTGGAACAGGTCGATGGCCGCCTGCGGCTCACAAAGCATGGGCGGCTGCTGGGCAACCGGGTTTTTATTGAGTTCGTTTAGCTGACGATTACCAGCGTTCCAAGGCCGCGGGTATCCCAATCGCTGACCTGTGTGGTAACCGGGGTGGACCAACGATAGATCCAGAGCGCATCGGCGCAGGTGAGATTCACGCACCCGTGGCTCATGGGGATGCCAAAATTCGTGTGCCAATAGGTGCCGTGAAAAGCCACGCCTGTCATCGGTTCGAAAAAGCTCACCCAGGGAATGCCGGGCAGCTCGTAGGCCTCCAGGTCGGCCGTGATCTTGCCATCGCCCATGTGCTTAGAAGGCATTTTGTTCTGAATGTGAAACCGGCCCTTGGGAGTCTGGGTCGGGATATCGCCGGGGGCCATGCCGGCGCGATTCGGGACGCCGGAAGAACATTTCGCGGTGAATACAGCCTTATCCCCTTCGTAAGCGACGACGGTCTGCCGCCCGAGGGATACTTCAATACGCTTCTGGTCGGCGGGGACGTCCTGTGCAATGGGGGTCATTTCGTCCTGGCGGATCGGGCGCATTGTTGTCGCAGGCACGTGGTAATCAACGTGCAGCAGCTCGTCCATGAGGCGATACCAGGGCTGGCCATCCGGGCCGTCATCGACGCCCATGATCCAGTGCTGCGATTCGTAATACAGGCGGTAAAGCGGCTCCCAACCAGTCCAACGGGTGTAGCGAAGTGACTGGATCCAGGGAACCGTGATTTGAGCCAGCAGGCCCTGCTCGGGGATAGACATTTGAACCGGGTTCAGGCTGTAGCGGACATGCTGCAGGCTGCCACTGTGAACGTAGCCGCCCCACACGCGGTACCAGATCGGGTTCCAGGCCGGGCCGTGGTCCGAAGTGACGGTCTCATAAACGTGCAGTACGTCATCGCGCAAGCGCTGGAAAAGGATGCGGCTCTTATCCCAGGCTTGGGAGTAAACGCTGATCGAGTGAATGGCGACTCTGACCTGATCGCCGGAGTCATCCCAGGCAGGCATATTCAGGTTGGGATTCAGGTAAAGCCCGGCTGCGCTCGCTCCGGCCAGTTTTAAAAATTCACGTCGTGTCAACCTGGTGCTCATTTTCAGATTATACCAAGAACAAGCCTTTTCGAAAAACCGGAATACAACTTTGTAAGTTACCCGCATTTAGAATTTCTGCTATACTGAAAAATGACCCTCACTCATGCCCGTCTCCCAAGGGGAAAAGGGTGAAACGAATTTGGGAAGTTTCAGAGTCCAAAACATAAATTTAAACATGCAGGGCGAGGTCTACCCAGAAAAGGGGATCTTAATGAGATCATTCACTTTTACAATAACGTTGCCAATTCGACCACAAACGATGGAGGGGGAGCCGGGTTGTATAACGACCAGACAAGCGGGGTCTTGAACCTGACAGACGTGTTGTTTCAGGGAAATACTGCCACCCATGGCGGCGGTGGGATCGGAAATTATAAGAGCAGTCCCACCCTCACTAACGTCAGTTTCTCTTTGAATACAGCGCCCAATGGCGCCGGCATTTATAACTCTGAATGGGATTGTGGACCTGGGACCTTACGACCTTTTATTCTATCCTATCTACTTGCCTTTGACGAAACATTAGTTGCAATTCGTCTATAATTATGAATGTTCTGAGGTGGTAGTTCAGCATTCGAGGCGTAAAAATAACATCGAAGCGAGAGGAATGAAATGACCGATTTCACCACCCTGGCCTGCCCATCTTGCGGGGCGAAAATCCAGATATTGCCTGGCTCAAACCGGTACACATGCGATTATTGCGGCAGCGAACATTATCTCGAAGCCGCCAGCGGGTTTACAGCACCGGCGCCAACGACCCGCCGGGATTTGATCCCGGTTCCCAGCGGAGTCGTTGTCAAAGAAAATGAGCTGGGACTGCGCATCACGCGGCGCTGGTTTTCATTGAAGTACATTCCTTTGGCCTTTTTCTGCGTGGCGTGGGATTCGTTCTTGATATTCTGGTATAGCATGGCATTTTCGACCGAGGCGCCATGGATCATGATCTGTTTCCCAATCGCTCACCTGGCGGTGGGAGTCGGGCTGACCTACTACGTGATTACCGGATTCTTCAATCGCACGATATTGGAGGTTACCCCGGGTAAAATGCAGCTCTGGCACGAACCCCTGCCCTGGGCGGGCGAAGTGAAAATGGATACGAGCGATTTAAAACAGCTATATTCGAAAGAAAAAAGCTCGCGCGGCGAACACGGCACGAGCTATTCTTACGAATTGTGGATGGTGAGCAAGGATGGGCGTTCAAAGAAATTGCTTTCGGGTCTCGATTCGCCGGAAGTGCCGCTGTACATTGAACAACAAATTGAAAGCTGGCTGCACATTCCGGACATGCCCGTCGCCGGAGAGCTGGCTCACTAAAAAGCAGAAGAGCGCACGCTAGCGATCTTTTATTTACCGGGATAGCTTACAGGTTTCGCATGGGAAAGATGGGCGGCAGCGATATTCTACCGGGAGATGGCGAGCGGGGTAATCCAGATTCCGAGAGACAACCAGGCCGGCTGAAAGACGTAGTTCTGCTTTTTTTAAAACTCGGAGTGATCGCCTTCGGCGGACCGGCGGCTCACATCGCCATGATGCACGACGAAGTCGTAATGCGGCGCAAATGGCTGAGTGAAGAGCGCTTCCTGGAATTGTTGGGGGCTGCCAACTTGATTCCGGGGCCGACCTCGACTGAAATGGCCATCTACATCAGCTACCAGCAGGTTGGCTGGATTGGATTGATCCTGGGAGGGGTCTTTTTCATCCTGCCGGCAATGGTAATCGTGATGGCGCTGGCATGGTCGTACGTGCAATTAGGCTCCACCCCGGTCGCAATCGGACTATTTTACGGGATCAAACCGGTGGTGATCGCGATCGTGGCTCAGGCGGTGTGGACGCTCGGGCGAAAAGTTGTGAAGAATCCACTCACGGCGATCCTGGGACTGGCCGGAATCACCTTGTATTTGCTGGGGGTGAATGTGCTCGTCATCCTGGTCGCAGCCGGGATCGGTATGATGGCAGGCAAGAATTACAAACTGCTGGCCTCCAAAGCCAGGACGAGATTGATTTTGCCGCTGACAGGCCTGTTTATCCCGGGGGCGGCAGTCTCATTCAGCCTGCCGGTGCTCTTCTTGACGTTCTTAAAAATCGGGGCGGTGTTGTACGGCAGCGGCTACGTGCTGCTGGCCTTTCTGCGGGCTGATTTCGTCACAAACCTGGGCTGGCTTACCGACCGCCAGCTTATCGACGCAATCGCCATCGGGCAGGTGACCCCTGGTCCGGTCTTTACGACCGCGACTTTTATCGGTTATTTGCTGGGCGGAGTGCCGGGGGCGCTGGTGGCTACGGTCGGAATTTTCCTGCCCTCGTTCCTTTTCGTAGCCTTCAGCAGCCCACTGCTGCCGTACATCCGTAAGAGCGCCCTGGCGTCGGCCTTCCTGGAGGGGGTGACGATCGCTTCGATCGGGCTGATGGTTGGGGTCACGCTCCAGTTGAGCATTACTGCCCTGGTCGATCCGATCACGGTGATCGTGGCTGTGGCAAGTCTGGCCTTGCTTTTCCGATTCCACCTCAATTCGACCTGGCTAATCGCCGGCGGGGCGATCATTGGCCTTATACATGCTTTTTTAATAACTGCTCAGCCGATGCTTTGATATAAGTGTTAGCTTATCACGATAAAAAGGGACTGGCCTGAATATCTACTTGTTTGATTAAGAAAACCCTGGCGACCGGAAGATAAGCCAGGGGATTCTTAATAATAATCTATCAGGTTACCCAATTTTTCTTGAGTACCCCGTGCATCAGTCAGGCAGCGATCCTATTCAAGGCAAGGCAGTGTTTTCCCGGTGGTCATTTCTCGAACGTTTTCTTTAACTCATCATTGTTCTTCGGATTAAGCATGTACCTGACAATGCAGATCAATATCCATGTCCCCACGATGATGTAAAACATGCGCCAGCTCCATAGCTGCGATGAATGGAAACTCTTTTGTGAAAATTATAATAAATAAAAGGTCTTGATACATTAAAAAATTAATTATAGGATGGGGTGATTTTTGAGTATACTCAAGGCATCGATTTCACTCTCAACCAGACCAATTTCGAGGACTTAAATTATGGCTCATCCACTAGTAGATCAATTTCGTTTCACGCGCATCGAATGGCTGCGCGGATTGGAAGGCATTTCCGAAGGAGATGCCAAGCGCCATTTTGGCCCGATGAACTGCATTAGCTGGACGGTGGGGCACCTGGCCTGGCACGAACACCGCTACTGGATCGAGAACGCCCAAAACAAGAAGATTTTCCCGGTCCTGGATGAGCTTTTTGCCTATGGAGCGCCGATGAATACGCCGTCGCTGTCAGAAATGCTGGAAATGTGGCATACAGTGACCGCCGCAGCCGATCCTTTCCTGGACAGCCTCACGACCGAGAGCCTGCAACGGCAGTTGCTGCGAGACGGCGTGGCGATCGGTCGCAGTGTTGGGACGGGAATGCGGCGGATGACGTACCACTACTGGTACCATATCGGTGAAATCCAGGCGATCCGCCAGATGTTGGGGCACAAAGATCTGCCGGAATACGTCGGCGATATCGAAGAGCTGGCACCATACCGGCCTGAATAAGCTGACCGGCCTTTGGCAGTTACGCAAAACGAACGAGTGGAGTATTTTGAAAGTGCGAAGCACTTTCAAAATACTCCACCCCCTCGTATCAAAGAAAGGGATTATGGCCGATAACCAGGTTATTTTTTCGATGGTCCGGGTGGGGCGGACCTTTCCTTCGAATAACAAGCAGGTCCTGCGCGACATATCGCTGGGGTTTTATTACGGCGCAAAGATTGGCGTTTTGGGATTGAATGGAGCCGGGAAGAGCACACTGCTGCGCATCATCGCCGGGAAAGATGATGGCTATTCAGGAGAGGTGATCTTTTCGCCAGGGTATTCGGTGGGCATGCTGGACCAGGAGCCGCTGCTCGACCCGGAAAAAACCGTCAAGCAGATCGTGGAGGAAGCCGTGCAGCCGCTCGTGGACCTGCTTCGGCGTTACGATGAAGTGAATGAGAAATTCAGCAGTCCCGACGCTGACTTCGATGTCCTGCTGGCTGAACAGGCCCATTTGCAGGAAGAGCTGGATAAGCACGAGGCCTGGACCCTGGACAGCCGCCTGGAGCTGGCGATGGAGGCCCTGCGCTGCCCTCCTGGTGAAACGCCGGTCCGGCAGCTTTCGGGAGGCGAGCGCCGCCGGGTGGCCCTGACCCGGCTGCTGCTGACCGAACCGGATATCCTTCTGCTGGACGAGCCCACCAACCACCTGGACGCCGAGTCGGTTGCCTGGCTGGAGCGCCACTTGCAGCAGTACAAGGGAACGGTGATCGCCGTGACGCACGACCGCTATTTCCTGGATAACGTGGCGGGGTGGATCCTCGAGCTGGACCGCGGTTTCGGCATTCCCTGGAAGGGCAACTATTCCTCCTGGCTGGAGCAAAAGGAAGAACGCCTGCGACGCGAAGAAAAAAGCGAGAGCAAACGCCTGCAAACCCTGGAGCATGAGCTGGAATGGATCCGGATGTCGCCCAAGGCGCGCCAGGCCAAGGGGAAAGCGCGCTACCAGGCTTACGAAACGCTCTTGAGCCAGGAATCTGAAAAACGGCGCGAGGACCTTGAAATTTACATTCCCCCCGGCCCGCGCCTGGGAGACCAGGTGATCGAATTCAAGAAGGTTTCCAAAGCCTTTGGCGACCGTATCCTGATCGAGAACCTGGATGTGACCATTCCGGCAGGGAGCATCGTCGGCGTGATCGGCCCCAACGGAGCCGGCAAGACGACCCTCCTGCGCCTGATTATGCAATCCGAGAAGCCGGATGTGGGCGAGATCTTGCTCGGCAAGACCGTCAAGCTGACCTACCTGGACCAGAGCCGCGAGGCGCTGAACCCGGAGAACACCGTCTGGGAAGAAATCAGCGGGGGAGAGGAGGTCATCGTGCTGGGTGGGCGGAAACGCAACTCGCGAGCTTACGTAAGCGCCTTCAACTTCCTGGGTCCGGACCAGCAGAAAAAGGTGGGGGTGCTGTCGGGTGGAGAACGCAATCGGGTCCACCTGGCGAAGATGCTGCGAAGCGAGGGGAACGTCATCCTTTTAGATGAGCCAACCAACGATTTAGACGTGAACACATTGCGTGCTCTCGAAGAAGCGCTGGATGCCTTCGCGGGCTGCGCCATCGTGGTTTCGCACGACCGCTGGTTTTTGGACCGGATTGCCACCCACATCCTGGCGTTCGAAGGCGAAAGCGCTGTATATTGGCAGTCCGGCAACTGGTCGGATTACGAAGCAGACCGGCGCAAACGCCTGGGCGCGGCGGCAAACACGCCAAAGCGGATCCGGTACCGGAGCCTGACGCGGTGAACTCGGTCGATCCAGACCAATCTGGGAACATTGCAGCGCCCAGGCAGTCTCGTTTGTCTGGATGGAAATTGACCCTGGCCCGGATCGCAGCGCTGTTGTTTGTAATCGGCATAACAATCACGATATTTATTTTTCGGACCCAGGTTCACCAGCTTCAGATGCTGGGCTACCCAGGCATATTCCTGGTATCCCTGCTTTCCAATGCAACCATCATCCTGCCTGTGCCGGGAGTATTATTTACATCCCTGATGGGAGCGGTGTTCAACCCGGTGCTCGTCGCGCTCGCAGCGGCATCCGGCGCTACCCTGGGGGAACTATCGGGTTTCCTGGCCGGATTCAGCGGCCAGGCTGTGGCTGAAAAGACAAAGGCATACCAGCGCATCGAACCCTGGATGCAGCGATATGGACACTGGACGATTTTGGTGCTTGCATTTGTCCCAAATCCATTTTTCGACATTGGGGGAATGGTGGCTGGGGCGATGAAAATGCCAGTATGGCGGTTCCTGTTGTTTTGCTGGATTGGTAAATTTGGCAAAATGCTGCTCTTTGCATACGGTGGAGCTTCGATCTTTGGCTTCTTTTCAAGCGAGTAGTGTGTCGACAGTGAAATTATACTTCGTAGTAACGACTTCATTCGTTACTGTCCAGTAGTAACGAATGAAGTCGTTACTACGAAGAATAATTTTACGAAGAATAATTTCACCGTCGACAGGCTGCAGGGGTAGAGGGTTAAAATAGGGGATATGGAAGAAAAGATACGTTGGCTTTTAGTGGTTGTTTATGCAACCGCGATGGCGTGGGTGGAATCGGCGGCGGTGCTGTACCTGCGGGTGATCAGCGGCAGGCTTCAGCCTTACCAGGTCAATCCCCTGCCGTTGAACAATTCGGCGCTGCCGTTGGGGCCGGTCGAGATGATGCGCGAAGCCGCGACGCTGGTCATGCTGATCACCGTCGGGTGGCTGGCAGGGCGGTCCAGGTGGGCCCGGCTGGGTTATTTTATTATTGCATTCGGAATCTGGGACATTTTCTACTACGTGTTTCTGCACGTGATGGCCGGCTGGCCGGCTTCGCTGGGGGATTGGGACGTGCTTTTCTTGCTGCCGCTGCCGTGGTGGGGCCCTGTCCTGGCCCCGATGCTGATCGCGCTCCTGCTGGCGATCGGCGGGACGCTGCTGGTTTACTTCAACCAATCCGGTTTTCAATTTGCGCCGGGGCGCGCAGCCAGCCTGGTGTGTTTTGGCGGGGTGGTATTGAGCCTGTATGTTTTTATGTCGGATGCGCTGCGGGCTGTATCCGAAGGGAAGAATCAAAGCGCCATCAGCAACACCCTCCCAATCTCTTTCAACTGGTTGTTATTCATTCCTGCATTGATCTTGCTTTCAGCACCGATCCTGGATTTGATCTGGCAGTGGCGAAAAAACACGACTGCCAGCGGCTAAACTGAGTCGGGATTTACTGCTGCGCAGCAGCAGCAGTAAATCCCGACTCTACTATTAATAAATTAATACTTATTTGATCTATATTGGTATATAATTGATTATCTTCTTTTAGTGAGGTTGCCGATGAGCGAACAAGGGATCATTCCTGTGTCGAGTGAGCGCGTGCCGCTGGGCGGCGATTATTGGAAAAGCGAGCCAGCCGTTCCCCTGTGGGGGTTTGCGGACCTGCATGCCCACCTGATGGCGAACCTGGCCTTTGGCGGGAAAGCGTTTTGGGGCCAGCCATACGATCCAGACCCGCAGCATTCCGGTGAGCAGAAACTCGAGCACGCTCTGAGCAGCTGCGAGCCGGTCCACGGCGGGCTAATCAACGTGAATCCGGAGTTCGGCCATCCCGCCGGCGGCGGCTGGCCGGAATTCATCATCTGGCCGCGCTTCACCACCATCGTGCACCAGCAGGCCTACATCGATTGGATCTACCGGGCCTACCAGGGCGGATTAAGGCTGATCACCTGCCTGGCGGTCAACAATGAGCTGCTGGCAACCAAATCCAGCCCGGGCATGCCGCACGATGACCGCAGCGCCATCCAGGCCCAGATTGCAGGCATGAAAGCCATGGCAGAATACGTTGAAACCCAATCGGGCGGGCCGGGGCGCGGCTGGATGCAGATCGTTTATTCGCCTGAGGAGGCGCGCCAGGTAATCTCCGAGAACCGCCTGGCCGTGGTCCTGGGAGTGGAAGTTGATTCGCTCGGCAACTGGCGCCGCAAAGAGGATCTTGACCAGCTTACCGGGGAAGACCCGGAACGCGCCAGGCAGCTTTTAGGAGCCGAGCTGGACTGGCTCTACGGCCTGGGCGTCCGGCAGATCACCCCGATCCACCTGACCAACAATGCTTTTGGCGGCACGGCCATTTATATGCGTTTCCTGGAGATGGTGAACCTGTTTGTGACGGGCGAACGCTGGAAAATTGAGGACGCCTGGAACACCGGTGTGCGCTACCGTTTCGACCACGATGGGATCGACCTGGTGGACGACTTCGAGCGCACGGTGGCCGTCTCGGGAACCCGCCTGCGAGCGATGCACCGCATGACCTTGCTCGATCACATCCCCGGCATCCGCGATCTTTACGATGCAATCGAAGCGCCGAAGGTGGGCGGGGGCCATGCTAACGCCCACGGCCTCAACTGGTATGGGGAAATCCTGCTGCAGGAAATGATCGGGCGCGGGATTATGATCGACGTGGATCACATGTCTGAAAAGGCGACCGACGCGGCCCTGTCGCTGGCAGAGCGCTTCCAGTACCCGGTCATTTGCTCGCATTCCTGGTTTCGCGACCTGTTGTTTAGCGCGCATACCGAATTCGACCCGGTTAAACACGAGCCGTACGGTACCAGCGACGTGCACAAGGTGGCGCACGAAGCCGGCAAGCGCGGCGACCAGATCGAGCGAATCGGCAAGCTGGGCGGAGTGGTGGCGCCCATCGTCAACCAGGGCGATATTGCCGGGCTGCGGCGCGCCATGCCGGAGCTGGCCGGCAAGATACCGGAGCCCAACGCCGGTTCGAGCACTTCCTGGGGTCAGGCTTACCTGTATGCCGTGGCTAAGATGGGCGGGCGGGGCGTAGCGATGGGAACGGATATCAACGGCGCGGCCGGGATGCCCGGTCCGCGCTTTGGCACCTATGCAGCCTTTGGAGCCCACAACGACGCCCGGCGGTCGCTGGAACGGCGCGGCGAGATCGACCGGCAGACGAATGGAGTTGCCTACCGCACGCCGATCAAGGATCACCGCTGGCACCGGTTTGAGAGCAGTGGGCCGGGTGGATACGACGAGGAGGAATGCGACATCTGGCAGGCCATCGCCCAATTCAAAGCCGGCTTCAACCCTGAAACGCAGAGCCATCCGGCCAGCGATTTCCCGGATAAGAATATCAAGGAAGCATTGGAGCTGGCAAAGGTAACCCACCTTCAGCCTTGGGTGGATAACGTTACGAAGGGATTCTGGCAGGCTCAGGCCGGGGCAAAAGTCGATGATCGCGAGCTGGAGACCTGGCTGGTCGAGAAGGCTGCCGGTTACCTGGCCTTGCAAGAAAACGCCGATGAACACCCCGAGCTGCCGGAAGCTATCCATGCCCTGGCTGCAAAAATTAAATCGATCTGGGCGCATTGGGACCTGATGAACGGCGCCAACCCGCCGCTGGAACGGTCCTACGCCGGCGAGCACCGCGATTTTGACATCAACCTGGATGGGGTGGTCCATTACGGGATGCTGCCGGATATGCTGCAAGATATTCGCAACAGCGGCGTGACTCCGGAAGATTTTGGGACCTTATTCCGTTCGGCCAACGATTACGTGGAGATGTGGGCGACCTGCCAGCAACGATCCAAAATGATCAATACGGTTTTGGCAAAATAGAAGCCATGGGTGTCCTGTTCGATGTATCTCGCCGGAGTGGAGCTGAAGCACGCCAATGATATCCTGAACGATTTGCTGGATACCATCGTCACCCGCTTCAAATCAAGATGCCCCTACCGTACCGGCTGGCCCGCCTGGTTGCCAACACCCTGGTCAAGTCAGGCTCGGTGGTGAGGTGGAACCCCAATCTTTTGCGCTTGGACTGGTTGCGAATGGCACGAACCCGCAGGATTCGCGCCATTCGCAACAAGTCTTTCACATCCCTTGAAATTGGGGAATGGTAGATGTAAAATATTGTACAGACAACCTCGCGATAATTGCATGGTGGGCGGTAATACCTTCTGAGAATATCCTTTTCAGCCGTTGGATGTGCCAGCGGTTTTTAATTTAACTGGCGACTATTCAAACCCAATTCAAATAAATGGCAGCTTCGCCAACGTATCCTGGTTGTAAGCGCTAATCCTTCTTCATAGCCACGGTATCTTTACCTGTCTGCTGTATCCATCCCAGGTGGAGCCAAAAGTTTGTGATAATAGCTTATCTTCAGCAGGTGAATATAACCTGGAGCCGATATACAGGACAATTCCAATCAGCAGTCCTAACCAGGTGTTAAGCAGGAAGCCAACCCATGGAAGCACTAACAGCGCCACGCCGGTGTAGAGTGGGTGTTTGACCAGGGCGTAAGGTCCGCTTGTTATCAATTCTTTTTTGGGCACTTTGGTTAAGATCAGGACTACAGACCAAATCCAGATTGTGACCCCTGGAATTAAAAAGACAAAGGATATCACACTCAAGGCAGTTGACGGACCGCCGACATTAAAAAAAGGTGGATACGCAATATTCAGAATAAGACCAATTACCAGGAACGGCAATACGAACAGTCCAATCCTATCTCCACTCCCTACAAGGGTTTTCAGGTTCATGTTGTTTCCTCCATATCTTTTCCGTAAGTTTATCTTAAACCTCGCTCGGGCTTTTTGGATAGCCCGATGAGCCTGCCTGGCGACTACGCCGCGGCAATATTTGCCGCATATTTACCTGTGAGCCGCAAAGGGGAAATTCGTTTGATAAAAATCTGAGACGGTTGAAGACGAACGAACCGATATTTATTGTATTAGGTTAAGCATGCCTGTGTCAATCAGAAAACGCGGTGCAATCAGGCGTTTTTCGGGGCGTTCCTGACGATGCCGATCGGGACGGCGAACCTGGAGGACAACGTGATCCAATATCTACCGTTGGAGGATGGCTGTGGCTTCAGTCTTCTCTATTACTGCATCCCCGTGGCGGTGAATGATTTTCCAGGCGCCATTCTCGCGGCGGAAAATGTGCGTCACGCGCACGACGAGCGGGCTGGACTCCTCACGGCCTGCCACGCGAACCTGTCCATATTCAATCCAGATACTGTAGGCCAGGTCATTGCTCTCGCCTCCTGCGATTTGCCTAAATCCGTCCAAATGTCCGTCTCGGAAGCGGGAAGCAGCAAATTCAGCATTTTCCTTGACCTGATCCCAACCGAGCGCATAACCTCCAAACCCACCCAAGACGGTCACATCAGGGAGGTGGGACCAGAGTGCCTCGTACGGCTCCGGGTCGCCTTTGACCAGGCGGTTTAGCGCCTCCTGCGTTTTTACCAATAACTCGTGTAAATCGCTGATTTCTAACATAGATTTCCCTTCTCTGTGTAGATAGACCTGCGGATCTCACTGAAATCGCACAGCAAAACTGAGCATCGCGCCCGCAAGGCGAAAAATGCTCTGATGGAAAATTGTACACCTATCTTGACGGAGGGTCGAGTTATGCCACGAGAAGTCCAGCCAGGCGAACCGGTCTGAGATGAGGCTTTATTTCCAGAAGGCGCTGCTGGAGTAATGCAGGCCGGCCTGGAATATAAGAGCCGTCATACGCTCAAAAATGAGCCGCCGGCATATACAAATCCATATTTATCAATGGCAAGAGCGTTCACCATGTAAAGTGGAAAAGTATTGCCCGTTACTCCCCCGGCTAAAGCGTGCCACGTCGAACCATCCCACATGGCTATTCCATTGACTTCCAGACTATCTACTTTTGTGAAATTACCCCCCACGTAAACATTTCCTGCAGCATCGATGGCCAGGGCGCGAACCCATCCGTTCAAGTGAATGTCAAAGGATTCCCAATCTTGACCATTCCAGCGGGCGATGCCGGAGGCGGCCTTCCCTCCCGCCAGGGTGAAATCGCCGCCGGCATAAAGGTGACCCCTTCCGTCCACTGCCAATGCGTATACCACCCCATTCAAACCGCTGCCAATGGCGTGCCAGGCCGACCCATCCCACACGGCAATGTGGCTGGCAAAGATATCCCCGGCACTCGTGAAATCCCCGCCCACAAAAACGTTCTTGCCATCTGTTACTATAGATTTGGCATCAGAGTCCAAGCCATTAACGAAAAATCCGCTTCGCCAGCCGATATCGCCTGGATAAACCATACCTGCAATTTGTTGGCTTGATGCCATGCCTGGTTGGCTGGAGATAATAAGGGTCAGGATAATGATCACAATGAAGATTGTTCGTAATACCTTAAGGAATGTTTGGAATGACATTAATGCCGCCCTTGTAGACCGGCGGGAGAAGTGCCGGGGTCACCGTAAATTATATAGTAATTCACGCATTGTCGGTGTACATCGAGCCAGGCGTCAGTAGAAAAATGGCTTTATCGAAAGTTTCAATGTCAAGCTGCGAGATGAGTTGTTGAATGGCGAAATCTTTTATACTCTGCAGGAAGCAAAAATACTGAATGAAAGATGGCGGCGGGTATATAATATGGTCAGGTCGCACAGTACATAGGGATAAAGCCCCTGCCCAGCGAGCCGTTGTAAGAAAGCCATTATCCAGGACTCAATCCCCGGCGGGGCTACAACCACTCACACAAAAAGTGGTACTATCGTCAGGCGTGGCTTCCGAACCTTCCTGGCAGCCATAAAGAAGCGAGCGCTGGTTTTGTGAGGATGGATATCCCAACTGATAAGACCTGTTTCAACCATTTCATGCCCAGATCGTTATCATTGCCAAATCGCTTTATGCTAGAATGAAGTTTGCATTTATCTAAAATCGTGTAAATTCGGATGGACACGGATGAAAGAGGAAGTTCGCTTGATCCAGAGTGGGGAATTAAAGTATGGGTGCGAGGAATTAAATGATGGTTTGGCACAATCTAATAGGATTCGAAAGAGAAGCTCATCATTTTATTTCTTGAGATGAGAGTGTTAAATTGACCACACAATCTTCATCGTTATTAGATAGTTCGATAAACCAAAGACCTAAAAAACCTTTGGTCAAAAAAACTCTCGCTATCCTCATTGGCTTATGCTCAATATGCTGCCTAAGCTCGTTCATTTTTGAAATTTTTCCCCGTTACCTCGTGGTCGATTTTCCCCCTCCGGATTATGCGGATGACTCACTCAACGAATATAAAGAGGATTGGGATAGTACAATTTATTCCGTAAAATTAGAACCGCTTATCCCACCGCTCCTGATTAGCAGAGTATTTGTTTGGCGAAGGGAAGCCATTATTGATACCCATGAGATCAGAGCCTGGCAGTCTATTGTGACTTATTTTGACGACCAATTTGGACAAAAGGGTTGGGAGCAAACCGAGGTTTACACTCCGTGCGATCAATATATGCCAGAAGCGCGGTTTCTACCTCGTGGTAAGGATGGATATGTTGCTTATCGACCGAAGGGTTGGGTAGAACCCTACGATTTTTTCGGAGGCAATTTTATTTGTCTTGCGGTTTGGGGTAAACCAAATGAAACCTGGTACAACGTAACTTTTATTACTATTTCACAATCGCCATTAAATGTGGCGGCCTCATACCATTAAATCAGCGATTTCAGGTTATTCAGGCAAGGACAAAACAATTTTCAAGCCTAGAGTTGGTTTCAACGATCGGCGGCTGTAAGTTATCAAGCCGCATAGGACATTGACAAAGAAGTTCAAAATATTGCGATGGCGAAAATTCTCGATCTGGGAGGTGGTTTTGTGTTGGTCGATGATGGTCTGAATGGTGGAACGTTTGCGAAGGAGTATGCGGTCGGTCCACAGGACGAGCCGGTTTTTCATATTCGTGAACGGGTTGGTGATCAAGGTCAAGTCAAACATTTGGTGGAGCATTTGAGCCAGGGGTTCGGAGATGTAGACTTTATCGCCGATCAGCTTACCAAACAACTTCTTGACCAGGCAAGGAAATGGTTTTCGATCATCCACATCGCCGGGGGTCATACAAAAGGAGAACAACTCCCCTTGATAGTTGACCACCAGGTGCAATTTGAAGCCAATAAAACAGCCTGAAGAGGTCTTTTCGCGCTTGTCATTCCAACGAATACCTTATGGCAGTGGATTCGCTGATTGAGACAAACTTCCAAAGACGGCGAATCGACGAAAGCGATCCTACTGCATTTGCCAAGCTGCAGGTGTGCAGGAAAACCATTCAGGGAACTAGCGAAGAAGGAGTGTACTCGACGAAGCGGGTGTAGTCACCAGCCCCGCGAACTCTGGACGCCAGAAACTACATCGACGTTTTCCCTGGCACGTCTACTCCTCTGGAAGCCCAAATAGAAGCTGGAGTTGGAACTAACTGGGTATGGGCGCTCGTTCCGCTGGCGGTGATTCTGGCGGTTGTCGTGCTGCGCCGGCGGGGCGGTAAATAGGCTAGAATCTGCTGGTTCTCATTCAATATATTCTCATTTTGAGACTCAACAAGCAAATTATTGTAACTGGAATATGGAAGAGTTATAATTTCGCAGGAGAGGTAATCCGATTGTTAAAGAACCGAAGGCTGTTTCTTGCAATCAATGAAACAGATCGGAGGTTCGCCGGGATTGCCTTCCCAAACGAACCTCCGATCTGTTTCAACGGTTTACCGCCAAAGTAAGCGGTCTATAGTCGGGGCGAGAGGATTTGAACCTCCGACCTCTTGCACCCCATGCAAGCGCGCTAGCCGGACTGCGCCACGCCCCGAACTTAGATCTGTGCCATTTTACTCCGTGTCAGCCAGCCTGTCCAGATGTAAACCTTGAACGTGAGCCAGGGAAAATGTTTAATACCAATTGTATTTGGCTGCGTCTACGAAGCAGACACAGCCAAATACAATTGGTATTAAACATTAATGCCCTATTGCCGGAGGGGCGTCGGCGGCGCGGCGGCCGGCAAATTTGAAGGGCCAGCCGGGCAGCAGCAGGCCGAGGAAAAGGGCGACGAAAGCGGCGTAGAACGTGACCGTGTAGGCCCGTTCAAAACCGGCGATGTTCTCTTTACAGGCCTCGTCCAACAACTGCTGCGCGCCCCCGGGGATCTGGAAGGGCGCAGCGGCGGAGGCGCCGTTGGTATTGATCAAGGCGACCGGCTGGGCTGTGCAGATCGCCACAGGCGCGGTCCCGGTCGGCCGGGGCGCATTCTGGAACTGTTGCTGCAAGGCTGAAATCTGGGGAGACAGCGTGCTTGCCAGGACGGTCGCCAGGATGGCGATCCCGATAGCCTGGAAGACGTTGCGGGTGGCATTGGTCAGGGAAGAACCACCGGCCAACTGTTTGAGGGGGACGACCGACAATGCGGTCACGAAGGTGGTCTGCACGGTCGCCCCGACCGCCAGCCCGCGCAGGGCCAGGAGCAGAATGATGAAGTCGATGGGCGTATCGGCTTTGATCTGGGAAAGCTGCCAGGTATTGATGATGAGCATCAGGAACCCGAAGGCTACTAACGGGCGCGGCCCGACCCGGTCGTACAACCGCCCGGCGATAATGGTTGTCACGCCGCTCGTGATCGCCATAGGCAGCAGGATCAGGCCGGTTTCAAAGGCAGTCTTGCCGCGTAGGGCCTGCAGGAAGATCGGCATCATAAATTCAGCCCCAAACAGGGCAATCACGCTGACGTACCCCAACAGGCTGGCATTGAGAAAGGTGCGCCGGGTGTACAGGCGTAGATCCAGCAGGGGTTCTTTGGTAACGAACAGCTCAATAAGAGCAAAGGCGATCAGCCCGATCACGCCGATCACGAACGAGACCAGCACGGCCGGGGAGTTCCAGCCATTATTGGCTGCCACTGAGGCGGCGTATAGGATCGCGCCGAATCCGATAATCTCAGTCACCAGGCCCAGAAAATCAAAGGCTGGCTTATGGTCGTCTTTCAGGTTCGGTAAGAAGCGCGAGCCGAGGATGATGCCGAGGATGCCTATGGGTGGGTTGATGAAGAAAATGGCGCGCCACAGGTTGTGATCGACCAGAAAGCCGCCCAGGATTGGGCCAATGGCCGGCGCGACCACCAGGGCGATCCCAAATATGCCGAGGGCTACGCCCTGTTCAGAGGGTGGGAAAGTGCGCAGCAGGAGCGCAGATCCCAGGGGCAGGGCGATGCCGCCTCCAAAACCCTGCAGGGCGCGGGCGGCTATCAGTAAGCCCAGGTTGGGGGAAACCCCGCACAAAAAAGAGCCCAACACAAAAATTGTCAGGCCGGTCAGGTAGACTTTCTTGATCCCGAACCGGTCGGACAGGTAACCAGCCAGGGGTGTGCTGACCCCCAGGGAAAGCACGTATACGCTGATGATCCATTGCGAGTCGTTCAGGCTGGCGCCGAATTCGGAGCGCAGGGTTTGGAAAGCAACGTTGACGACCGTGGTGTCGAGGATGACCATGAAAATTCCGAAAACGACGGAAACCAGGACCTTCCACTTTAGATTTTTCTGCTCCGGTTGGGACTGAGCAGCTTGAGTTTGAGAATCGGGCATGCAAAAACCTCTTACGATGATTGATCTGGTCATTCATTCAAAGCGTAGTCGAGCTGGGCGCCCATCGAACGCAACAACGACGCCAAAGTATGCTGAACGAATAACTGGACAATAATAGTGGTTTTGATAAATATTGTCAAGTTTGAATTATGTAGGGCAAACTTAAGTTTGCCCTACATTATGTAATGGATAGTCTCGATTGGGGGAAGTGCAGGTAACGGGTCTCGACGACGGCGCGGCGGATGCGGTCGACGGCTTCGTAGACGTCCTCGAACGAGGTATAAAGCGGGGCAAGACCCAGACGAATGTTATCGGGCTCGCGAAAATCGGGCAGGACGTTCATCTCCTCGATCAAGGCGCGGTTGATGCGGTAGCCCTCGGGATGGCGAATGCTGACGTGCGAGCCGCGCCGGTCAGCCTGGCGGGGTGAGCCCAGCTCGAACCCGAGCGGCGCCAGGCAGGCATCGAACAGGTCGATCAGGTAGGAAGTGAGGGCGATCGATTTGCGGCGCAGGCGGTCCAGTCCCACCTCGAGCAGCAGGTCGACCCCCGGCTCGATTGCAAGCATGGATAGGATCGGGGGAGTACCGATCAGGAACCGCCTGATACCTGGGGCAGGGGCATACTCCAGGTCAAATTTAAAAGGAACCGCGTTGCCGAACCATCCCCAGATAGGGGAGAAGGCTTCGTTCTGGAGGGATTGGCGCACGTACAAAAAAGCTGGCGCGCCAGGCCCGCCGTTCAGGTATTTGTAGGTGCAGCCGATTGCCAGGTCGGATTCCCAGGCGTCCAGGTCAACCGGAACCGATCCGGCTGAATGGCTCAAATCCCACAGGACGAGCGCCCCGGCGGCGTGAGCGCGGCGGGCGATCGCAGCTGCATCGTACATATAGCCGCTCTTGAACGCAACGTGGGATAGGGTAACCAGGGCGGTGTCCTCATCGATGGCGGCATACAAGGCCGCCAAATCCGGTTGAACCCGGTCCTGGGACGGAACCACCCGGAGGGCGCGACGGCCTCCGAGGAGCCGGACGCAGCCCTGCAGGATGTAAAGGTCGGAAGGGAAATTGAAATTGTCTGTTACGATTTTGGAGCGGTCGGGCCGGAGCGCCAGGGCGGATAAAACGAGCTTGAACAGGTTGACGGAAGTCGAATCACTCACGATCACCTGGCCCGAGTCCGCACCGACCAGCCTGGCGATCTTTTCGCCAATCCGGACGGGGGTATCGTACCAGCCCTCGCCCCATGAGCGGATCAGGCGGGCGCCCCATTCCTGGCGGACGATTTCTTCGAGGCGCCCGGCGGAGCGGACCGGCATCCGCCCGAGGGAATTGCCATCCATGTAAATCAGGTCTGGCTCGGGTACGAAAAATTCGTTTCTGAAATGGCGCAGCTCGTCGGCAGAATCCAGCGAACGGGCGGCTTGCCGGCTCAAATCGAATTTGGGCGTGTTCGTCATCGTTTGGGGTTCTTTTCCAGGAATTTTCGCTGCCATTCGTACAGCAAGTTGAGTGCTTCAATAGGCGAGAGGGCATTCATGTCCAGGCTTTTCAATTCATCCAGGAGAGGATTGGTCTCCGGGAAAAGGGCCATCTGCTGGGGCAGGTTGGGATTGATCTTGATGGCCTTGCCGGAAGAAGCTTCCAACTGCAGCAGGATTTCGCTGGCGCGCTGGATGATCGGGTTAGGCATGCCGGCAAGCTGGGCCACGTGGATGCCGTAGCTGCGATCGGTGCCGCCCGGTACGATCTTGTGCAGGAAGACAACGTGGCCTTCCGATTCGCTGACGGCGACGTTGTAATTGCGGATGCCGGGCAACAGATCGCTGAGCTGGGTCAGCTCGTGATAATGGGTGGCAAACAGGGTGCGAGAGCGCAGGCGGGGATGGTTGTGAATGTATTCCACCACGGCCCAGGCGATGGACAGGCCGTCATAGGTGCTGGTGCCGCGCCCGATCTCGTCCAGGACGAGCAGGCTGCGGTTGGTGGCGTGGTTGAGGATATTAGACGCCTCGGTCATTTCAACCATAAATGTTGATTGCCCGGCGAAAATCTCATCCTGGGCGCCTATGCGGGTGAAGATACGGTCCACCAGGCCAATGCGGGCGGACGAGGCCGGGACGAAGCTGCCCATTTGGGCCATCAGAACGATCAGGGCCACCTGGCGTAAAAAAGTGCTCTTTCCGCTCATATTCGGCCCGGTGATAATGCGCACCAGCTCACCCGGCTCAAAAATCGCGTCGTTGGGAACGAAACGCTCGCCACGCAAGGTCTGCTCGACAACCGGGTGGCGCCCATCGATAATCTCGAGAAGGGTGTCTTCCGTCACGAGTGGGCAGGTGTAATTGTTGCGGGCGGCGGCTTCAGCCAGCGATGCCAGCACGTCCAGCTGCGCCAGAGAGCGGGCGGTCGCCAGCAGCCTGCCGGAGGCCTGGGTTAATTGAGCGCACACGGCTTTAAATAGATTGATCTCAATATCGTGGATGCGCTCCTCGGCATTCAAAACGAGGGCTTCGTATTCCTTCATCTCCGGCGTGATGAAGCGCTCGTTGTTGACCAGAGTCTGCTTGCGGATGTATTCCGGCGGAACGTTGCCGGCGGCTCCGCGTGAAACCTCGATGTAATACCCAAAAACCTTGTTGTAGCCGACCTTGAGCGTCTTGATGCCGGTGCGCTCGCGTTCGACCGATTCGAAATTTGCGATCCACTCGCGGGCGTGACGAGACGCTTCGATGACGTTGTCCAGCTCGGCTGAAAAACTAGGTCGGATGATACCAGTGTTCTGGAGGGTGGCCGGCGGGTCGTCCGCGATCGAATTTTCCAGCAGGCCAAGCTCGTCGGCGCACGGATCCAGGCAGGCCAGCGTGTCCTGAAGCGCCCGAACCTGGCCGGAATCGGTAAAAAGGGCTAAGATCCGGGGCAGAATCCGCAGCGATTGGCGCACGGCAGTCAGGTCGTGCGGCTGGGCGTGCCCCGAGGCGATCCGGTTGGTCAGGCGTTCCAGGTCGGCCAGCGAGCGCAGGCTGGCGCGCAGCTCGGCCCGCAGGATGCCGTCCTGCAGCAAGACAGCCACGCTGTCCAGGCGTTTCTGGATGGCCTGGATTTCAAGGAGGGGCTTGCTGACCCACTGGCGCACCAGGCGCTTGCCCATCGGCGAAACCGAATGGTCCACCACGCTCAGGAGG
Organism: Anaerolineaceae bacterium; assembly: GCA_035543095.1. Classification (GTDB taxonomy): domain Bacteria; phylum Chloroflexota; class Anaerolineae; order Anaerolineales; family Anaerolineaceae; genus UBA700. Next base: position 26,471 of record DATKKB010000108.1, read on the forward strand.
GAGCCCTGCACGTCGCCGCCGCGGATGGTCTCGGTCAGCTCAAGGTTGCGGCGGGTGGAGGCATCCAGGGTCATAAATTCGCCCAGGCTGTAGGTCGTCAAAACGGTCAGCAGGTTTAGCGCAGCCGGCTGGGTATCCTCGAGGTACTGCAGGATCGCTCCGGCCGCCCGCACGGCCTGGGTAAGCCCGCGCAATCCAAACCCATCCAGGACAGCCACTTTAAAATGGCCCAGGAGCGCATCCTGGCAGCGGGACGGCTCGAAGTGCCAGGCCGGCCAACGTGTGAGGTGGCCGGAGATATTATCAGGCAGATCCGTGTTTTCGGGCAGCAGGATTTCTGCCGGGCGGAGGCGGAGCAGCTCGCCCCGGATGGAGGCCATCAAATCGGCATCAACGATCTCGGCGGCCGAAAATTCGCCGGTTGTTATGTCCACGAACGCGATCCCGGCGCGCTCCTCGGTCAAGACGAGGCTCACCAGGTAGTTGTTGCGGTCGCCCTGCAAAAGGCCGGGCTCGACGACGGTTCCAGGCGTGACCACGCGGGTCACCTGGCGGGCAAACAGGCCGCGGGCGGGCTGGTCGCCGACCTGTTCGCAGATGGCGACGTGATAGCCCTTGTCGATCAGGCGGGCAAGGTAATTATCGACGGCGTGGAAAGGAATGCCCGCCATCGGGATGCGCTTGCCTTTCGAGACTGGCCGGGAGGTGAGCACGATGTCCAGCTCGCGCGAGGTGATTTCAGCATCGTGATCGAAAGTCTCGTAAAAATCGCCCAGGCGAAAAAATACAATCGAATCGGGATATTGGCGCTTGATCTCAAGATACTGCTGGCGGATGGGGGTGACGTCATCGGACATGTACCCATTCTAAAGTCAGGATTAAAAATGGGCAAGGGGAAGGGCGAGAGTAATTCGAGCTTTAATTGTATAATCAACGATTAACTGTGCCTGGCACGATTATTGCCATTAGATGCTAATTGGATAAAATAATATTTGCGGGTGCAGTTGGTCAGGGAGCAGAATGAGTACAGTAATGAAACGCCATCCGGTCTTTGAAGGTGTCGAAATGGGGGTTGGAACCGCGGCCTGGGGAGACCGCTTGATGTGGGGATATCGCCGGGATTACCAGGACGAGGACCTCAAGCTGGCGACCGAGGTAAGCCTGGCCCATGGGATCAATTTTTTCGACACGGCAGAGATTTATGGATCCGGCAGGGCCGAGACGCTGCTGGGCGAGTTCCTTAAAACGACCGAAACGCCGGTGAAAATAGCGACCAAGTTCATGCCCTATCCCTGGCGATTGGGGAGAGGCAGCCTGCTGAGCGCATTAAGAGGCAGCCTGAGCCGCCTGGGCCGGACGAAGGTAGCCCTTTACCTGGTCCACCAACCCCTGCCGCCGGTGCGGGTGGAGACCTGGATGGAAGCGATGGCAGAGGCTTTTCAGGCCGGGATGATCGAAGCAATCGGGGTTTCGAACTTCGATCGCAGCCGCACCCAGCGGGCATACGATGCGCTGACCCGGTCGGGCATTTCGCTGGCGGCGAACCAGGTGGAATACAGCCTGCTGAACCGCGGGATCGAGAAGAACGGGCTGCTGGAGTTCTGCCGGGAGCTTGGAATCACGGTAATTGCGCATAGCCCACTGGCAAAAGGAGTCTTATCCGGAAAATATACGCCCCAAAATCCGCTCAGGGGAGTGCGGTCCACCCAATATACCCCCGGATTTCTGGCCAGGGCTCAGAATTTAATCAACCAGCTCAAAAAAATCGGCTCCGACCACGGCGGCAAGACAGCCGGGCAGGTGGCGCTTAACTGGACTATTTGCAAAGGAACCATTCCCATCCCGGGGGCGAAGAACTTGCAGCAGGCAGAGCAAAACATGGGCGCCGGCGGCTGGAGCCTGACCGAAGGCGAAGTCAGCCTGCTCGACGAGATGAGCGACCGGGTCAATAAATAATCCTTACGAGATATTATGGATAACAAAGAAACCGTTCAATTCTTACCGTTCAATGCCATTAACCAGTTCATGCTGCCGGATTACCGCCAAAAAGTACTCCAGAGTGTACTCGGAAACCTGGGTGAGCTGCCGCCAGGCCAAAAAAGCGCCTTGTTAGGGATGATCAAGCGCTATTTTAAGCTGCCGGGTTTTCGAAACGCTCTGGCTGCGCCGCTGGCGATTAAGGTCAGGGGGGCAGCCGGCCCGTTCGAGAAAAATGGGGAATTTACCGCCCAGGTGCTGGCAAGTTGGGCGGAACTGCACCCCGAATTAATGCAGCAGGTTTACCATTTGTTGAAGGACCGGACCTGGGAAGTGCTGCCGCTGGACGCCGACCGGACGAAAATTCCAGGGTTTCTAACCCGCTGGCCGAAAGACGAGACCTACGAAGTACTCAACCAGGCATACAAGGAACAATATCCTCAATCGTCTGCCACTGAGAACGACGTGCGCCTGATGGTGGTCTGGATCAGCGCCAGGCTGCCGTTTGAAATGGTGGATAAAACTGGGGAAGATTAATCTTCGAATTCGATATCGGTTTCGAGGTCGCCATCCAGGGCGCCAAACGGCTGCAGGTTGATTTCTCCAAAAAGATCGGCCTGGTCCACCTGGATGGCGTTTCGTTTGATCAGCTCGAGCATCGCCAGAAAAGTGATCACAATTTCAAGGCGCGAGCGGTTATGCAAAACTCCCTTGAAGGTCGTTCCCCCGTACATTCTGAGGGCGTCAACGATCGAGCGGATTCGCTCACGGATGGTGACGCGCGGCATGTTTACGACCTCACTGAGCTTCGGCAAGGCGCTTTTAATCCCCATGACCTGCCAGGCTGCAAGAGCCAGGTCCTCCACCGTAACGCCGGAAAGATCCAGGTGGCTTTCAACCGCGGCAGCCGGCGTGGCGATCCGCAAGTAGGTTTTCAAGCCGGCAGCCTGGCGGGCCTCCAGGACGCCGGCAAGCTGGCGAAAACGGCGATACAAGATCAACTGGCGAGCCAGGGCTTCGCCATCTTCAATTTCTTCGACGGCTTCAAGCGCGGGTGGGCGGGGCAAAAGGGCAGAAGATTTGATCTGGACCAGGCGGGCGGCGATGACCAGGAAGGCAGATACCTCAGCGGGATCTCGCTCGGCGATCTGCTCCAGGTAATCCAGGTATTGGTCGGTAACTTGCGCCAAAGCCAGAGTTGTGATATCCAGCTCGGCTCGATCGATCAGGTCGAGCAGGAGGTCGAGCGGCCCGGTATAGACAGGCGTGGATACCCGGTAACCTTCGGTCTGGTGACCGGCAATTTGCAAGCTCATCGAGGGTAATTATAGCAGGTTCAGGGTATAATTTAGACATGGCAAGTGAAAGATTAAGCCACCTGGATGAGGGCGGGCGGGCGCACATGATCGACGTGGGCGCAAAAGCAGATACAGAGCGTATAGCCATCGCGCGCGGCGAGGTGAGCTTGAAACTCGAAACGGTAGCTCTGATCCGCCAGGGATTAATGAAAAAAGGTGATGTGTTGACGGTGGCGCAAATCGCCGGCATCCAGGCTGCAAAGAAGACATCCGAATTAATTCCGCTGTGCCACCCGATCCCACTGACATCCATCGACGTATCGGTGGAAGTGGATGATGGGCTGCCCGGCGTGCAGATCCGGGCGCAGGTCAAGACGACCGGAAAAACGGGCGTCGAGATGGAAGCGCTGACTGCCGTCTCGGTGGCTGCCCTGACGGTATACGACATGGTAAAAGCTGTTGAAAAAACAGGTCGCATTCAAAACATCCGCCTGGTCGAAAAACATGGCGGCCGGAGCGGCGACGTGGTGAACGAGTAAGGTATGGCGTTAAGAATCCTTTTTTTTGCATCCTTAAAAGAACGGTCGGGCGTCAACCGATTTGAACTCGAGCCAGCGCATCCATTAACCGTAATCAATTTGAAAAGCCAGTTGGGAGAACTCTATCCAGCCATCAAGCCCCTGCTCCCGAATTGCCTGGTTGCGATCAACCAACAGTTTGCTTTTAACGACGACCCCGTACCAGAAAATGCCGAAGTGGCTTTCTTTCCACCGGTCAGCGGCGGGAGCAGCGGCCCAACGGTGTTGAAAATCGTAGAAGGAGCGCTCGACCTAAACGAGCTGGTGGCATCCATCACGCTGCCGACGACCGGGGCTGCCTGTATTTTCACCGGCATGGTGCGCGGCCAAACCCAGAGGGATGATCCGCACGAAACCGTATCCCTGGAATATGAAGCCTACAAACCCATGGCAGAGGCAAAGATGGCGCAGG
>DATKKB010000109.1:0-29006 GCA_035543095.1 Anaerolineaceae bacterium
GGCCATCGATCAGACCACCCAGATGCTTTCCACCGAGGGCGGTTATGTCATCTCTTCGCAGACCTGGCAGACCGATGGCTATAAATACGCCACGCTCAAGCTTGGCATCCCTTCCAATCGCTTCGAGGCTGTTTTAACCCAGGTGCGCAGCCTGGCCTTGCAGGTGGTCCGCGAAAATGCCACCGGGCAGGACGTAACTTCAACCTACGTCGATCTGCAATCGCGCCTGACCAACCTGGAGGCTACCTCGGCCCGGGTGCGAGATTTCCTGAAAGATGCCAAAACGACCGAGGATTCCCTGCGCATCAACCAGCAGTTATCCGAGCTCGAAGCCCAAATGGAGCAGGTCAAAGGCCAGATGCATTATTACGAGGGTCGCAGCGCCTACTCGACTCTTACTCTCAACCTGACCCCACAGCATCCCACGCCCAGCCCCACCCTCACCCCCACTCCGACGGCGACGGTTCAATGGAACCCGGGTAAAACCTTTGACCAGGCCTCGCACGTGCTGCTCACTTCAGCCCAAACGCTTTTCGATGGCCTGATCTGGCTGGTTGTCGGCCTGGGACCCTATCTCCTGGCATTAGCTCTCATCATTTTGGTTGTGCGCCGCCTGGCCCGGCGTCACCCCGCCAAATGACCCGTTTGTGCCTGGGGATTGGCGGCTTGCGCAGTTCGTCGCCAATCCCCAGGCCTGGCTCGTTTTTTTTCGCAACTGTTCAGCCAATGAGCCAGGCGCTCAGGAGATTATCATGGGTTTCCTTCCTATGAATTGTGCTATAGTAGATGCATGGGCAAAAAAAGAGTCTACCTGACATTCTTATTTCGCCTGGGCCTGGAGATACTGGTGCTGGAGGCTGCGTTTTTGGTCCTTTGCTGGCTGCTCCACCGGTATTGGACCATTCTGCAGCGCTTCAGCTTTGCCGATGTGCTCTTCTTTATGAGCGCGCTGGTGGGTCTGACCGGGTGCGCCGGGATGTTGCGCAGTCCCTACTGGCAAACACTGAGCCCATTCGGGGTGTGGGCGAATCCAGTACAGGCTACTGAGGAGGAAAAGCGTGATCAATTGGTTGACGAATTAATGCACCAAACATCATTTGGCCTGCGCCTGCTGGCCATCGGGGTGATCACATTCCTGTTGTCGGTTGCTTTAACGTACATCAAATAAGCTGGCCGGCCCCGCATAGCGGGCGGCCACGCAAAACGAACGAGTGGAGTATTTTGAAAGTGCTTCGCACTTTCAAAATATTCCACCCCCTCGTATCAAAAAAGTATGTGCCTGTTCCATCATTCACTGCGCCCTTACTCCGGGCAGGAAGATCGAGAAGGGCAGGTCTATGGCGGTAAACTTGCTCAAGAAGGCATCTTCAAGGCCGTGGGATGTATGCACATCGACGTCCGGGCCAGGGACGAAATCGACGCTGTCCTCGAACCATCCGATTACGTACAAATCTCCTGCGGTATTGAAGGCAACTCCGTTGCCGCCGTCAGCGCCATTCGCGCCCCAGGTTTTTACCCATAGAAAGTTCCCCCCTGGATCAAATTTACTCAGGAACACGTCCGAGTAAAGATTCGAGGTTACCAATGCGGTTCCAGGTCCCGGGTCGAAGTCTACCGTGCTGGCCAGGCTGGCAGGGCACGCAGGGGGAACGGTGGGATGGGCTGGATCGCATACAATCTGGTTAAAAACCCCCGTCACGTATAAATTATTCGCATCATCCACCGCAATGCCCTGGGCCGAGTCCCAATGGGCGCCGCCCCAGGTCCTGGCCCATAGGAAGGCGCCGCTCGCATCATACTTGCTGACGAATGCGTCGAAATCGGTTTGGTTGGGTAAGTCGCCTAGACCGCCGTTGGTGGAATGAATATCCTGTGTCATTCCGGTCCCATCGAAGTTGCAGTTGGAGCATTCGAACCGGCCTGCCACGTAGATGTTATGGGCATGGTCCACCAGGATTTTTTGCCCGGCTTCGGTCGTGCCCGCACCGCCCCACGTTCTGACCCATTGGAAGGCGCCTGCTGGAGTAAATTTAGTTAAGTAAACGTCGACGTATAGAAAGCTGTTGTCGTGGGCGGGATGATTCTTACCTCCATCGCCTCCGGCCGGATCGAAGTTGATATCCGTGCTGCCGTACATGCCTGTGACGTAAACGCCGTTCGATCCATCCACAGCCACGCCGGTCGTATCATCGTAACCCCATCCGCCCCAGGTTTTTGCCCACTGGAAGGTCCCGTTTGGATCGAACCGGGTCAGGAAACCATCGTAGAACCCGTGGCTGGTGCGAAGATCGTGCCCCCCCCACGGATTGAAGTCGCATGTGCCTCCTGGGGTCCCTATGTTGAAATCTCCGACCAGGAAGATATTGTCGGAGGGATCGATGGCAATGCTGTATCCCTCGGCTCCGCCATTTGACGGTCCCCAGGTTCTGACCCATTTGAAGGTCCCGTTTGTATCAAACTTGCTGAAGTAGACGTTGTTGCTGGCTCCTGCATTGGAGGTATAACTTGTTACTCCCGGTCCGGGATCGAAATCGACCGTGTTCCGGTAAGGTCCCGTTACGTAGGCATTGCCAGATGAATCCACGGCAACGCTGTAGGCGACGTCCCGGCCGGCGCCGCCCCAGGTTCTGGCCCACAGAAAATTTCCGTTTGCATCCCACTTGGTGAGAAATGCATCCTGGACGCCGTTCGAAGTGTGGGGTGGATCAGCATGGGTCGGATCAAAATCAACGATTCCGCTAAACTCACCGGCCACATACAGGTTGCCGGACGAATCGATGGCGATGGCATTGGCGTCTTCGCTACCGCTTCCACCCCAGATTTGGGTCCAGCTTTTTTTCAGGGCCGTCTGCATGGGCGCCATACTGCTGGCGCCGGGGGTGTATAAAATGAAAATCAGTACGATGATCGCAAGAGCCGATAGTAACTTTTTCAAATTTGCCTCCTTACATGCAATGCGGGCGGTGGAGCGGAGGGATAGAATTTAAAGCTTGTGGACCAGGACTTTGGATAGTCCCCCCGTTAACATAATCTACTCATTATCGTATCCCATTTCAGACGGAAAATAATTAATGAAAATGTAATTTTAGTGATGGAAAGATGAATATATAAGTATTACAATGTAGATCAAATAACTACGATAATGACTGTTGGCGCGATCGAGGCGCAAGCGGGGTCGAGTAGAGTTGATACGCCAATCGTCAGCCCGTAACGGTATTTATCGGAGGAATGCCATGAACATGCAGCATCGAAGGTGGAGTCTCATATTTATTATTGGATTAATCGTGATGACGATGGGCTGCGCGTTGGCGACGGCGACGGCGACGCCGTCCCCGACACCTCAATCAGCGTTTCCAGCTACGCTCCTGGCGTCGGGCGGCAGTGCAACGCCCACCCCGATACCGGCGGAGCAGACCGCCACGGCCCTGGTTGCGGCAGTGGAAACGCTGGCTTCTGCCCATACTACTACCCTTACCCCCGGCCTGCCGGTGACCGGCAGCACCGGTGAAACGGGCGGTAGCAACGGCGGAACGGGCGGCAGCAACGGTGGAACGGGAGGCAGCAACGGCGGAACGGGGGGTAGCAACGGCGGAACCGGAGGCAGCAACGGCGGCGTGCAAGGCAGCAGCAGCGCAACACCCACCCAGCCGTCTATACCATTCACCGGGCCTTATGTTGTCAAGCAGATTGAAACGTTAGGGGGAGAAGTCATTTCGGGCGTCGTATGCAGCCTGACCCAGCCCTTCAGCGTATTATCCGTTACACCTCACGTCACGTTCACATTTTATTTTGCCCCGCAAGACCCGGCAAAGGGCAAGGTGACTTACAAGTATTCGATTCCGAGTGCAGGCGAGGCGCATGATGCCGCCGGGACTTACTCGCTGAGTCCGGTAGGAACCGATGGCACGCTGCAACTGTCGTTGGTCGTTTCTGACCACGTAGTGTTCAAAGGCTTCGACGGGAACATTCCGAACAGATATAAATTCAACCTGGTGCCATCTGGCGCCACATCCTGTCCGTAGGCCCCGTGAGATGCAATCCAAATAGAGATCCTCGTTTCAACCACTGTCCGGCTGCTGCATACCACAGCTGGGAGGGCTCGGTATACCCGCCTCTCTCCTGCGCCGCCAGCTTCCGCTCGATCTGGAGCATCAGCTCGTTTTCCTGTTCTTCATAGATGGCGCTGCCGGCGGCTCGCGCCGGCCTAGGAAAAGAAGCCTTTGCCGCCGCCTGGGAAGAGGGCCTCACGCTGACGGGAAAGCAGGCCAGGCAGTACTCCCAGGGACTTTCTTTGGCAATTCCGGATGTGTATAAAAGAATTAGCTCTTCGTCTTATTTATAGACGATCGGCAGCGAGTACGAATACCCTTTGACGACGTGCACGGCCTTATCAAACGAATCACCCCACGGATTTGTCGCCTGCACATGGATTTGGTAGGAAGCCTGGTCCGCCCACGAGTAGGTCACGTATAAATGATCCTGGGCATCGAACTCGAGATCATTCGCATTGGGGAAGTAAAACTGCCCGGGGGCATTACCTATGCTGTTGTGATTATTATCACTTAAATTTCAGAGTTCATCTGTGTTCACACTTGCCCTGGCGGCGGTGCCAGTATCTGTCATTAAGCCTTCCTTAGCGGTTCGTGACAGAGTCTGTGTCCATTTTTTCAGGATTCTTTCTTCATCGTAACCAGGCGAACGATGCCCGCGTCCTCCATCTGGCGCAGGGATATCCCCTGCCCCACCCCCGTCAGGGCTGCCAGTGGATCGGTTACTTCGGCTCCGGAAAGGATTCGAATGCCGTAATCATATAAAATCGGGGACAGTGGGGTAGAAGGGCCGACCATAATTATTGTTGCATCCGGGCGGCAAAGATCGATCAGCCCCTGGAAGGTCTTATTGATCAGGGTCGTGGCAGTAATAGCTACCAGGTCCGCCTGCGGGAGCTTTTCAGGGGCAGCCTGGGCCGGTAAATCCTCCTCCCTGGGGTCCAGCTCAAGCACCCACAGGTTCTTCGCGATGGGTCGGAGGTTCTTTATAAAAGGGAAATGGCCTACGACTGCCACGTTTCGACCGGCGCCTTGATGAACCAGGATGTCTTCGGCATTCAGATCGGTCCATTGATCGCCAGTCCTCGGGAGCAAGGCGTTGATGGTTGCTAGACCTATAGAGACCTCGGTGAAACTGGAGCTTTCGACCAGCCTCGCCAGGTCCTGGCACGGCATCTCGTGCAGATGGCCGGCGTTTCGCACGGAAGGCCGGGTATGGTGTTCTAACCTTGGGTTCGTCAGCGTCGCAGCCAGGCCGCACCGGATGCCGTCTTCCGTCTCGACCAATGTCGCCGTTCTGGAAATGCCAACCTGCACTGCCAGGATCTTACCGGGCATTAACGATTGAATTAGCTTTTCATAGATTATTGTCATGGGCTCCATTAGGGCTTCCTCCCCCTCTCCACGGCTTGCCGCATGGAGAGGGAGCCGGGGGTGAGGTCTGCCCTCCGCAATCCACGCATTCCTGCCTAATTTTAACACCTATCGTTTTAGAAAATGGTTTCCCAATAATTCTCAACAGAACCACGTCTTTTAGTCAATTTCATATGTTATCGTAGAATTCGCCTTACCAATTTGTCAATAAAAATCACCCTGAATCAGGTCTACAATCTAAACAGCACCCTGCGCTTCCGTTGTTGAACAGGAAAACCCATGCATAAAACCTTCGCCCATTGTTTCGTTTTGTTTATCCTTTTCACCAGCTTTGTTTTTACCTTGCCGGTCCGGGCTCAAGGACTGACCTATTACATATCCACTGGCGGCCTGGATAGCAACGACGGTTCGAGCGCTCATCCCTGGCGCACGATCCAGCACGGCGCTGACCAGCTCTTGCCCGGGGATACCCTGCTGATCAACCCCGGCGTTTACCAGGAAGGCGGGATCACAGTCACGCGCGGCGGGACAGCCGCCGCTCCGGTTACGTTTAAGGCCAATGGAACCGGGGTGATTATCGATAAAAGCGGCGTCGGCAGCCGCCAGGATGCCCTCTTCATCACCGGCGCCGATTATGTGGTGGTCGATGGCCTGACCATCCAGAATGCCACCCGCGCCGGCATCCGGATCGATTCCTCGCATCACGTCACTGTCCGCAACAGCGTTTTCGCAAACAACAAAACCTGGGGGCTCTTCACTGATTTCAGCGACTACACCATCGTGGAAAACTCCGAATCCTACGGCGCCGTCAATCAGCACGGCATCTATATCAGTAATTCCAGCGATTACCCCACTATCCGCCATAATCGCCTGCACGATAACGCCATGTGCGGACTGCACATGAACGGGGATATCAGCATGGGCGGCGACGGAATTATCTCTCACGGCCTGGTCGAAGGAAATATTATTTATAACAACGGCACATTAGGCGGGTCGGCTATCAACATGGATGGGGTTACCGATACGATCGTGCGCAACAATCTGCTCTACAACAACCACGCCAGCGGCATATCGATGTACCAGATAGACGGCGGCAGCGGATCGCGCCGCAATAAAATTCTCAACAACACTATCATAATGCCGTCCAATGGGCGCTGGGCCATCAATATCCCCGAGCCCGACACCTCCCTGCCTGACCCGGGTAACACATTTAACCAGGTTTACAACAACATTCTCTACAATCTGCATCCCTGGCGAGGCGTGATCACTATCGGCCCGTCCGACTTGATGGGGTTCAGCAGCGATTACAACGTGCTCATGGACCGCCTCAGCTCAGATGGCAATGATACTGTCATTTCATTGGCCGCCTGGCAGGCCATGGGCGACGATAAGCATTCGCTGCTCTCCGCCCCTGCTCAGCTTTTTATCAATCCCGGCGCCAACGACTACCATCTCTCACCCTCCAGCCCGGCTATCGACAAGGGCGTCTTTCTGAGCGATGTCTCCAACGACCTGGAAGGCAGGCCCCGCCCGTCTGGCGTAACCTTCGACATCGGCGCCTACGAATATCCCGGCCTGAAGCCCTACAAACTCTATTTGCCCGGCGTTTTAAAACCCTGAATCTATATAGCTTCACCCGGTGGGTCCGCGCTTTCTTGCCGGGACAATCGCCTTTCCGCTTGCCCAGGCGAGAGCGGTCCTGCGCTTCTACCGCGACTGGATCAAGACCATCCCTTGTTCAACCAGCTCACTCCCCCTCTCCACTCCGTGGAGAGGCGGCCGGGGGGTGAGGTCTGACCCGTGATCTGCGCGCCTATTACACCGTTGGCAGAGGTCTCCCTCATCTCCCAAACCTCTCCGCCGCCCTTGCATGCGCCTTCGCCGCCTCCTCTTCCCGATTTTTCGGCGGCGCATTGGTCTCCAGCGATATGAGAAGTTGGCCTGAGACGGCGGCGATGGCATCCACGGCAGCAAGGAAGGCTGCCTCATTGGCCTTCGAAGGCTTATCGAAACCCGTGATCTTGCGCACGAACTGCAGGCTGGCGGCGTGGATCTCTTTTTCTGTCACCGGTGGTTCGAAGTTGAAGAGAGTCTTGATATTACGGCACATAATTTACGCCACCACCGCCGTCTCAACCGATAAAATTGGCGGCAGAAAGTCGGCCAACAACTCCCAGGTATCGCCGTCATCCCGGCTGTAGAAAAGCTGGCCAGTGTTCGTTCCGGCGTAAATGCCAGCCTTATCCAGCGAATCGGTCGCCATAGCCTCGCGCAACACCACCAGGTGGGCATTTTGGGGGAGTCCGGTCGTCAGGCGCTGCCAGTTCTGGCCGTCGTCGCGACTTCTCCATACCGCAAACTGGCCGCCTACGCTCATGCGGAATTCGTCGCTCTCCTCGAGGATGATGTACGCCGTGCGGGGATCGTGCGGGTGCACCACCATCGGAAATCCAAATCGACTCGGAAGCCGGCCCTCGCCGATGTCAATCCAATCGTCACCGCAGTTATCACTGCGATACACCCCGCAGTGGTTCTGCTGGAAGAGCACGTCTGGCCGGGTGGGATGCATATCCAGCTTGTGGACGCACTGCCCAAATTCGGGGAAAAGCTGCTCTCCATTGAAGTCGGCCCGCACATTTTTGTTGCGCGCTTGCCAAGTCTTCCCGCCATCGTCAGTCCGGTACACTCCAGCCGCCGAGACGGCGATGTACATCCTGTTTTTATCGCGCGGGTCGAGTACGATGCTGTGCAGGCACAATCCGCCCGCCCCAGGATTCCACTGGCCGCGCTGCGGGTGATCATACAGGCCCTCGATGATCGACCAGCTTTCACCCCGGTCGGTCGATTTGAAAAGCGCTGCAGGTTGGACGCCAGCATACAGCACGCCCGGTTCTTCCGCCCGCCCAGGCGTGATATTCCACACTTTGATCACCTCTTCGCGCTTATCCGGTTCCGCCGGTTTTCCCGAAAAAGCCTCCTCCACCGTCCCGTGTGGGTGCCCGGAAACCGAAGGCCTGGAAAATGCAGGATTGGCTTTTGACTGGGTCCAGGTTTTTCCCAGGTCATCCGAATATTGGATGGTTGGCCCGTACACAAAATGGCTTACTGCGGCATACATCCGTTGGTCGCGTGAATCCATCTGCATATGCATCAGGTTCCAGCCTTTGAATAAAATCTCACCGACCGACCACTGTTTGCGGTCCTTATCACTGGTAAAAATGAATCCGCCTTTAGGCGTGCCGACCATAACCATCACCATTGATTTACCGTCCATTGAAAAGACTCCTTCCTGAGTGGGCAATTTCAAGAATTTTATAGAACAATTGTATCATTTTATTTAGTGAATTTCAACCTTTTTTATCAATTTTTAAGAATGATTTCTCCCTTTCTAATTTATTGTCGCCGCCGACAGTGGTAAAACTCAGAAAATCGCCGGTGGCGACTTTGTGTTCTGGTCCTGGAAATAAAACGGAGTGTTTTCACATTTTGGCGGCTGGTCGAACCGCCAAAATATAAAAACACTCCGTTCCCCGACACTTACTTACCTGGAGATTATCCCCAATCCTCTACCAGGTTATACCAGGGCTTGGCCGTGCCCACCTTGGCCCGGCGCTGCCAGTTGCCAGTCTTCGGGGCGACCTCAATTCTTTGAATGACCTGGTCGGCCTTATCGCAGATTATGGCGCGCTGCTGGTCGTCCAGGGCTGCCACGCTGGCTGTTGCATCCTTGATCTTTTTCAAGTTCGTCGTTGCTGTGTAGTAAAAGCCCCAGTCGTCTGACATACGCTTCGCGATGTAGCGGCAGTTGATTGCATCGTGATCGTCCTCTCCCAGGGTTGCTGCCAGTAAAAGGAGCATGGCATCCTTTAAATCCTTGTCGTTGATCTGTACGATTTGCAGCTTTTGCAGCAGCAGGTCGGCCAGCGAGATGCACTGCGAATGGCACTCCAGCCTATCTTTGAAACTAATGGGGTGGTTGTAGGATAAGGCGTCGAAAAACACGTCGACCATGGGCACCGCTCCGCCAAAGTAGATGTGGCGCGTGTTTCCGCTGATCATGGCAGCCCGCTTTTCAATCTCGTATCCGTAAGACTGGAAGAACGGCACGATCTTGCCGCGGTATTTCCCATAGCTGGCGTAGTCGATGTCGGTAAACACTCGCTCGCCCAGCCGCTCCATGCGCTGGTAGAGCGGCACGTACTGCGGGAAATAGAGATGCAGGGCAATCGGCCCCATCACCCTCAGAATTATCCCCTGCTTTTGGGCTCCTTCGATCAAGCGGCGGGCCTCTTCAAGAAAAACCTCCGGCCTGGGATATTCTTCCATCGGTATTTCTTTGGGAAGCCTGAACTTCTTTTCGAGTGGCATATCCGTTCTCCTTTAATAATAATTCAACCGTCATCCATTCGTAAAGACGTAATCCTGCACCTTGCCTTTTTCAAGCATGATCACCACGCCCTTCAGAATGCCCTCGGAATACTCGCTCCCCGGATTGATGATTGTCGTTTTTCCGACCTTCTGCACCCCACGGCTTTCGTGGATGTGCCCGTGCAGACCGAGCAGCGGTTGGTATTTCTGGATCATCTTGGCCACCGCCCGGCTGCCGACGTGGATTTTACGGTCCGCCGCCTGGATCAGGTCCTTGGTCAGCTCGGGGGCCAGGTCCAGGGCGAAGCCATACGGAGGGGCGTGGAAATTGAAGATGGCATTGGGCTTGTTCTGGACGTTCGCCACCAATTTTTCGAGCATCGGCTCAAGCTCCTCGTCCGGCTTTTCACGCGGCGTATCCCATGGAGTGGGGTTGGTCCAGGCAAAGGTTACCATTTCGTGGTCGCCGACCATTACGCAGCGGTTGTTGCAATTGACGATGGCAGCGGAATCTTCGATCACTTTATCAACTTCCATGTGGTCGTCATTGCCGGGGGCCATGTATACCTTGTAGCTGGTGCCCGCCAAACGTTCGTCTGCCAGCGAGATCCATCCCTTGAGGCGTTCAAGCATCAGGCGGTTGAACAGCTCATCCAGCTTTTTAGGGGTGGCTTTGTATTCATTAAATTCATCCATCGTCACTTGGGCCCAGTAATATCCAACCATTTCGATGGTTTTCTTGAGCTTATCCAGCTCTTCCTGGGTGGTGATTTCAAGCTGGTGGCCCATGAAGGTCGTTGCCCATCCGATGCCGGGCTTTTCAACCAACGGTATGAGCATCTTTCCGGTCAAATCGCCAAGCAAGATCCCAACGTCGACGTTGTACACCTTAAGGGCGTTCAGGAATTTACGATAGCATACATTGGAACCGTGGACATCGGTGACGAAGAAAATGCGGATTCCTTTTCCCATTAGGCTCTCCTGTCAATCAGGCGGAAGCTCGCCGTAGGTCATGCTGGTGTCGACCCCCACCTTGGCATTGCGCCTCTTCCAGTAGAAATACCAGATAATGCCGACGCCCCAGATAACGGCATATAGGATGAGCGAACCCTTCACTAGCGGCTGCTCTGAGCTGGGCATCACAAAATAGAAGTAGAACAGGATCCCCAGGTAGATAAGGTTGACCGCGCCGCCGATGGTCACCACCGGGATGCCCAGGATCTTCCAGTTTTTATACGGGGAAGCATCCCAGATATGGCGTACCTTCTTTACGAATGGAAAGATCAGCGCTGCCACCGCCGTGATGCCGAATACCGACACGATCTCCATTCCGGTCACCGAAAGCCCGGTCATGGGGTTCTGCCAGAAGGCGTACAGGGCAATACCGATCTCGCCCAGGATAAAACATAAGATGTGGTTCTTCACCGGGGTTGAAAAACGATAATCGATGTCGCTGAACCACTTCGGTCCCATGCGATCCATGCCCCAGGCGAACAGGATGCGGGGGAAAGCCAGGTACGACAGGGCCACATACCACAGGTTGAACAGGATGAAAGAGCTGGCCATTATGATTAGAAGGATAGGGCTGCGCGTGATCATGGCCGCAAAGCCCACAAAGGTGGGTGACCATGGCACCGTATATCCATCGATCCCACCTGCATTATCTACATAGGCCGTTGCAGACAGGAACTGAAAATCTACCAGGTTGTAGAGCGCGATCGCCAGCCAGATCATAAACACGGCCGGAACCACCACCGCAAACAGGTTGCCGAGGATGATGGTCTTATCGGGCCGTTTGACTTCACCGGCGATAAAGGTGATGCAGTAGGAATAGGCAAACAGCCACGAGCCTGCCACCATCAGCCCCAGCGTATCGAACCAGTTCCAGGTCTCTTTGAGGGGCGTGCCTGCTTCTGCCATTACCGGCCGCACCGCATCCAGGAATGAATTGTAGCTAAGCGATCCATATTTATCGGCAATGGCATTCCAGGCGCTCACGAAGCCCGCATGGCTGGTGGTGCTCAACACTACCAGGATCACCACCCCGCCGAACATCGCCGCGCCCATCACCACTTTCTGGGCCCTTGAGAAAAACTTCATTCCGAACACCAGGAATAGCAAGGCGATCAGGTTGACCACGCTGGCAACCGCGAATAAACCCACCGGTTCGGCCAAAAAATCTGCTGCAGAGGGCATATCCAGGAATTGGAACATCCATTTCAGCCCAGTTACCGTCCAGGGGGCCAAAACGTAGATCCACATGATCCACACAAAGGCGTTGCCGAAACTCTCGGCGATGCCAATCAGGGGGCTGAGGATACGCGAATTGTAGATGTATTCGCCGCCGCTGCGGGGCATACTGCCGCCCAGGATTCCCCAGACCAGCGGAAAGCCGATGCCGCACAGAAGTACTGAGAGCAGCGTGGCAATGATCAGGTTGCCGCCGGTATACACCGACAGGCCCAGGCTGATCATCACCCACATACTTACAGTCATGCCCTGGTTCATAAATCCGACGCCAAATGCATCGATGAATGAAAGGCCGCGCACCAGCCCGCTGGCCTTGCGAGCAAACGCCATTTCCGATGGCTTACTTACGCTCGCCTCCTGGATACCATAATCAATCTTTTCGGCCATTTCTTCCCTCCCACAAAAAAGGATTCCAATGAAACAAAATTGGATGGATTGGCTGACACAATCCCGTTAAATGATTGCGCCTGCCAGCGACGATTTCGATCTGTCTCCTTTTATTGACCCTGGTTCGATACCGATTAATCGCCTTTTGAGACGCTGCAAACTGTATCTTCGAGACGGTTTAATACCGTGTCGATCTGGTCGAACGTGATGACGAGCGGCGGCTCGATGCGGATGGTCTGGGCGCTGATAAGGGTGCCGGCAACCAACACTCCCCGCTTGAATAAGCCGGCAGCAACTTTATAGCCAGTCTCGGGATCGGTGAAGTGGATTCCGATCAACAGGCCGCGCCCGGTGACCTCCTTGATCACCTGAGGGTAACGACGAGCCAACTCTTGCAGTTTAGGGATCAGGTATTCGCCTTTTGCAGCGGCTTGTTCCCACAGCCGGTCGCGCAGGGTCACGTTAATGGCTGCAATGGCCGCGCTGCACGCCAGAGCCCCCCCGCCGGTGGTGGTAGTATGAATAAACGGGTTGGGAAACATCATCGGCTGCCAGATCTCTTCGGTTGAAGAGAATGCGCTGACCGGCATTACCCCGCCTCCCAGTGACTTTGCCATCGCCATGATGTCGGGCGCTACGTTCCAATGGTCGAGGCCCCACAGCTTGCCGGTACGGCCCATACCTGTCTGTACCTCGTCTGCAATCAGCAAGACGCCGTAATGGCGGGTGATCTCTCTCACTTTCGGCCAATAATCGTCTGGCGGAACAATGGCCCCGGCTTCACCCTGGATAGGTTCCAACAGCACCCCTGCTATATCAACCCCGATCTTCTTGCAGGTATCAAGCTGTCTTTCCAGTGCGTCCGCATCGCCGAACGGAACGTGGTAGACCGGTCCTCCATATAATATTCCCAGGGGCTGGCGGTAATCTGCCTTGCCCATCATGCTCAGCGAGCCCATCGTCTTGCCGTGGAAAGCCTTGAGGGCAGCAATAAAGCCGCTTTTTTTGGTATAAAGCTTGGCAAGCTTGATGGATCCTTCGACTGCCTCAGTCCCGCTGGCGCAGAAAAAGCTGTATTGGATATCTCCCGGTGTGATATCCGCCAGCAGGCGGGCCAGCACCCCTCGCAGCGGGTCGATCAGTTCCTGGCTGGGCATGGGCGTTCGTTCGAGCTGAGCTCGCACGGCGCCCACCACCTCTGGGTGAGCCCACCCCAGGTCCAGCAGGCCGTACCCGCCCAGGCAATCGATGTACTCGCGACCCAGGATATCCCGAAAAACCGCTCCGCAGCCCGACCATTCGATCGCAGCCCAATCGCCAGCTTCGGTCACCGACTTCCGGTAGTCCAGCCAGCCTTTGTTGAAACATTCGGAGAAATTACGCTTGGATTCTTCGATGATTTGTTTGCCCTCTTCCAGCGTGACAGAGGGCCGGTGAACGATATCCAACCATCGCTCGGAATAGGCCAATGCTTCTTCTAGTGACTGCGGCATAGGTATTTCACTCCACGAGATATGATGATATCAGCCACTGCAACGTCAATTCCCCCCTGGCGTCCGGAAAAACAATTTTGCATCCCTCTTTGCATTGGGGGATGATTGCGACGCTGACACTTTTAAAGCTGTATACTGCCCGGACGAGCGATGTGTTATTTCTGGATCAGACTAAATTATTCATGATTTTCATCGTAAAGACAAGTGATGGAAGTCACATTATTTGTTCATTTCTTTACAAAAAGCTTTCGTGCCCTTACAATCTCATATCCCAATGAGGGGGTCAGTTGGGAATTTGTTATGCAACCAGACGAGCCGTGAGAGTCGTGGGCACGTTCGAAAGCGCCACCGACACCGGGCAATTCTGCTTGGCAAATTCGGCGATCTGCTGGAACTGGTCGTTCTTTATCCCGGGCACTTTTGCCTCGGTATCCAATTGGATCCTGGTGATCCGGTTCTTGCCATCGACCAGCTCAATGGTGACCTGGGCGCTGGTGTGAATGTGCTCCGGTGTAAAACCGGCTTTGCCAAGATTCGAGCTGAGCGACATTGAAAAACAGCCGGCGAGCATATAATAATCTGATCAGCGAATCTTCTAAAATTTAGACGGGCAACCACAGAAGAGCTTAGGAGGTGTGCATGCTTACGAATATCCTGGTCGTCCTGATCGGATTGGTCGGTGGAGCAGCAGTTGGAATTCAATCCCCAATAGCGGGATCTCTCGGGCAACGCGTTGGGGGCATTGCCAGCAGTTTTATCGTTCACGTGAGTGGAGCCATTTTCTCGGGTATCCTGCTCTTCATAATTGGTGGAGAAAAAATCCGCAACTGGCAAAGCTTGCCCTGGTACATGTTAGGCGCCGGAATATTCGGCCTGATCCTATACCAATCGATCAATATCACCTTCCCTCGCCTGGGCGGAGCGATGATGGTAACCCTGATCATTGTTGGCCAATTGGCGGTCGGGATGCTGGTGGACCATTTCGGCTGGTTGGGGGCCCAGGTTCACCCAATCAGCCTGACCCGCATTGCAGGATTTGTTGTCCTGGTTGTGGGAGCTTACCTTATCTCTCGTTAAGATCTACGTCATACCCGGAAAAATAATTTGGTGTTTTTTTTCAGGGCTATGCCTCGGATCAAAACACCAAATTATTTTTCCAACCTGAAATGAAGGGTGAATCCTTTCAAATCCGATCCGGAAGTTGTAGAATGAAAGCAGGCACAGGATCATTTCAATCCGCTATTTGAAAAGCCCGGCAAACCCGAGAGAGGTGCAACGCCATGGATGAAAAAGAACTTCGCAATCTTCTGGAAAAGCTGCACGGCGAAATCGAGCGCACCGAGACAATTGATGATAAAGGAAGAGCGCTTCTAGACGACCTTGATAGCGACATCCGCGCCCTGCTTTCACGTTCCGGTCGTAAACCCATTAAACCGCAGCCCTCGACTGTCCAGCGTGTTGAGGAGTCCATTGACTATTTAGAAGTCACCCACCCAACCTTGACTTCCATGTTGTCGCAGTTGCTGGCGACCTTGAGCAATACGGGTATTTAATCTGGATTGTCAGCCGCGTAATAATTCCTGGTCCGCTTGATCGCATTCCTTAAAAATTGCTTTGACCTCTTCTTTAACTTCGGGTGACGCGCTGGGGGTGTAAGATATAAACTTGATCAGATCTCGGGCTTGCTGCAGCAGCGCCTTCACCTGGGCAATATAATTAATGTCGTACCTGCCGGTTTCTTCTGGCACCGGCAAAGCCCGCGCTTTCTGGATCAGCACCCTCGCCTTCACAATCCGTTCGGATGCAGGGATCAGTCGAGACATCTTGGCTCCTTCAATTAATTTTCCACGCTGAGCCCAGCTCAAACGTTTTGATCATCACCTGGGTCATACAAATATAAAAGCTGAATCTTTACAAAGCTTTGATCTCCGGGATCGCCTCGCGCCCGATGATCTCGAGCGGCTCGATCTCGGAAACGTTCGGCATATTGAAAATCACGTGTTGAAATCCATTTTCGCTCAAGCCTCTACATTTCTCAACCAGTTGGAATGGCGTCATGCTGCCGGGCGCAATCTGGATCGTGTCGAGGCCCGTCTTTTCGATCTCTTCATAGGACCTCCCGACCTGGTCGCAATGCCGCTTCAGAACGTCCAGTTTATGGCGCATCGCTTCCTCCCCCAGGCGCAGGAAAAGATTGCAGGCATCGGCATATTTTGCTACGAGGCGCAAGGTTTTTCGTTCTCCACCCCCGCCGATCAGGATCGGCGGATGGGGCCGGCTGAGCGGCTGGGGGCTGTTCAAAGTCCGCTCCAGTTGATAATACTTCCCCGTAAATTGCTCTACCTTCCCCGACCACATTTGCCTGGCAATTTGCAGCGCCTCTTCCAGGCGCTCAAACCGTTCCTTTATGGGCGGGAACGGTATTCCTAACCCGCGCGATTCCTGCTCGTTCCAGGCCGCTCCAATCCCTAAATAGGCGCGACCGGCGGAGAGTACATCCAGGGTTGTGACTGATTTAACCAGCATACCAGGATGGCGATAGATGACCCCGGTGACCAGCGTACCGAGGCGCGCCTTGAGAGTGTGGGCGGCGATAAAATTTAATGCGCTGTACCCTTCCAGCATCGGTTCTTCTGGCTGGCCCACACCCCGGATCTGGAAGAAATGATCCATGACCCAGATGCTGTCAAATCCAACACCGTCGGCGGTTTGGGCGATTTCAGCCAGCCGGCGCCCAATCATCGCTTCTCCACCCTGCCAGGTAAAACTGGGAATCTGCAATCCGATTTTCATAACGCTCCTCTAGAGGTCCCTTTTCTGTCTTTTTGATTATAGTATGAAGTCATTCTTAAATAATCAAAATATTTTTTAGATAAATTTTATCTTTAATCGTTATAATCTTGTAAACCAACAATCTATTACGAGGAAACTATGATCAAAACAACTAATTATGATTTATACGGCCTGGATTTTTCTCGCCACTCATACGAGATTTTTGAGCACATCCGGCGGGAAACCCCGGTTTTCCAACAACCCGGCTTCGATGGGCATACCCCGATCTGGTTCGTATCGCGCTTCGAAGATGTGGAGGCAATGCTCAAGGATGACCAGCATTTCGTCCTGGATTACCGCCTTGCTCTCGATCCCGATCAAATTCCGCCTCGCTTATTGGAAGGGCCGGATGTCCTTGAAAAGGTAAACAACCACCTGCTGACAAAGGATGGTGAAGATCACCGCCGCCTGCGTTCGCTCGTCACCCAGGCCTTCACGCCCCGGCGGATTAGCAACATGCGGCCGCGTATCCAGGCCATTGCCGACGCGTTATTGGACAGGGTAAAAGACCAACACCAGATGGATCTGGTGGATGCTTATGCTTTTCCGTTGCCGATTACAGTCATTGCCGAACTCCTGGGGATCCCATCCCAGGATCGCAATCGCTTCCGGACCTGGTCGGATATTTTTGTCCGCCCGGCCATAACTCAGGAACAGCAGGCGCAATTCATGCAAATGGCGGTCGAATTTGTGGCGTACCTCCAGGCGCTTTTCATGGATCGCAAACAGAATCCGCAGGACGATTTGATCTCAGCGCTGCTCCAGGCTGAAGAAGCCGGCGACAGGCTGACGACCGAGGAGTTATTCAGCATGGTTGTCCTGTTGATCGTTGCCGGGCATGAGACTACCGTATCGCTCCTTGGGAATGCAAGCGTAGCCATAATGACCCACCCGGAAACCCGGCAGCGCCTGATCAAACACCCCGAACAAATGGCTCAGGCCATTGAGGAGTTCCTGCGCTACGATCCACCGGTCGAACGGGCCATCACGCGCATTGTGGCTGCCGATGTAGAATTGGCGGGTCATTTGTTCAAGCGGGGCGACCTCGTTATAGCCATATTGGGTTCGGCCAACCGGGATGAGGATCATTTTACGAACGCAGGCACCTTGGATATCGATCGCGATAACCGCTCCCACATTGCTTTTGGTCGCGGCGTACATTATTGCCTTGGCGCGCCGTTAGCCCGCCTGGAAGCTGAAATAGCTTTGAATACTTTGTTCCAAAAGCTGCCAGGAATTGAGCTGGCAGTGCCCCAGGCCGAGCTAGAATACCGGATCGTGCCCCTGTTTCACGCCTATACGCATATACCGGTCCGTTGGTGATTTATTTTAAGGTGTTTTTTGGTTGGATCGCGGCAAGATGAACCGCATACCAGGCAAAAAAACACATTGAGCAGGTACAATGGTGAAAAATTGATACGACGGGTGAAATGCGATGGAAATATCTACAATCATTCATCTCCTGGGTGATATCCTCGGCGAAGTGCTGGTCGAGCAGGAATCACTATCCCTGTTTGAACTTGAGGAGCAGATTCGCGCCTCGGCCAAGAACCGCCGTTCGGACGATCCCAAGGTTGCAGCCGAAGGAGAACGCACTTTTGCTGCTGAAATTGCCGGCCTGGACACGCGCTCTGGCCGGGTCATCGCCAGCGCATTCGGATTATATTTTGATTTGATCAACACGGCCGAAGATATTTCCCGGATCGACTCGCTGCGCCAGGAAGCTCTAGAAAAAGGTCCGGCGCCTGTCCATGACTCAATAGAAGAAGCTATAGCCCAGCTAAAAGCCAGCGGCGTGACCCCGGCAGAAATGTCCGGCCTGCTGGCGCGCTTGCAGATCGAGCTGGTGCTCACCGCTCACCCCACCGAATCGCGCCGCAGAACGATACTTTCCAAGATTCAGCGCATCAGCAATACCATCCAGCAAATGAGCCTGTGCGAGCGCCTGCCGCGCGAATTCGAGCGCGGCCGGCGCGAGCTGCTGAATGAAATCACGACCATCTGGCTAACAGACCGGGCGCGCACAGCTCAGCCCACGCCTACCGATGAAGTAAAAACGACTCTCTATTTCGTAGGCCAGGTTTTTTGGTATGCCCTGCCTGAAATTTATGCCACCCTGGAGCAGGCTCTGGCTAAATATTACCCGGGTGTGACGGTGAATCATCCCTGGTTCCGCCTGGCCTCCTGGATCGGCGGTGACCGGGATGGTAATCCGAACGTTACGGCTGAAGTCACCGCTGAAACCCTCCACCTGCATCGCGGACTGGCGATCGAAAACCACCGCCGCACCTTGCAAGACCTCTCTCGCCAGCTCAGCCTGAGCTCCCGGCACGTACCTTTGCCACAATATTTGAATGATTGGCTCGAAAACCGGCCGCCCCTCCCCCCGCACGCCCTCCAGATCCGGCAGCGCTATCCCATGGAGCCTTATCGCCTGGTCCTATCACTCCTTGCGCATGATCTCGCCGAGGCCTCTGAGGATGACATGAAGCTGCGCCTGTTGACCCTCAAGCCCCACACTGCCTTGATCCGCAAGGAGAGCCTGACTGGACCGCTAAGAGCCATCGCAACGGTTATTCCTCCCGCTGTGGCTGCCGGCCGGTTGGAAACCGCCCAACGCCAGGTCGAAATCTTCGACCTTTTCGGCGCTCGCCTGGATATCCGGGAGGATTCGGGCCGGGTGAATAAAGCCCTGGGGGAAATCCTGCGCGCCCTGGGATACGTCCAGGATTTCGAATCCCGGGATGAGAATTTCCGACGTGAGCTGCTCTTGAAATTGCTTTCGCAGCCTACACCTGCGCTTGCACTCCATCCCGGGGTCACCCCAGAAAGCTCCGAAACCTGGTCGCTGGTCCATTTGATCAAACGCACCCGGGATGTTTACGGGCCGGAACTGCTCGGACCATTTATTATCTCGATGGCGCACGGAACAGCCGACGTCCTGGCCGTGCTGCTGATGGCTCGCTGGTGCCAGTGTGAAGAAGGCCTGCAAATCGTCCCACTATTTGAAACCATCCAGGACCTGAAGGCCGCTCCATGCGTGATGCGAGAGCTTTTTGAGCTGGATGTTTACCGGTCTCACCTTGAGACCCACCCGGATGGCCAGATCGTGATGATCGGTTACTCCGATTCCAACAAGGATGGCGGTTTCTTAATGTCAAATTGGGCTCTTTACCAGGCCCAGGAGTCTGTCGCCCAGGTTTGCCGCGACCATAACGTTAACCTGACCCTTTTCCACGGGCGCGGCGGCACCGCCGCCCGCGGTGGGGGCCCAGTGAACCGCTCGATCCTGGCGCAGCCCGGAGGAACGGTCAATGGGCGCTACCGCCTGACCGAACAGGGCGAAATTTTATCCACCCGCTACTCCAATATCGATCTGGCCTTGCGCAATCTTGAACAAATCGTGAATGCCGTTTTACTCGCTTCTGCCCCGGCGGTCTCGAAACCGCCAACACTCATGCCAGTAGAAGGCTATCCACCCTTGCACTATAAACTCCCCTCGCCGCAGGATTTGCCTCAGCCGTGGCGCGAGGCCATGAACGCCATGGCCGCCGAGGCCTTTGAAACCTACCGTCGCCTGGTTTTCGAAACGCCCGGTTTTATGGAATACTGGCAGTCCGCCACCCCATTGGAGGAAATTAAGAATCTGAGGATCGGCTCGCGGCCGGCCTCACGCCGGCCTCAGACGGATAACGTAAACCAGATCCGCGCCATTCCGTGGGTCTTTTCGTGGATGCAGAGCCGGTTCAATTTGCCGGGCTGGTACGGGCTTGGCTCCGGCCTCGAAGCAATCCTGTCGACACGCCCGGATGGGCTTGAATTCTTACGAGAAATGCACACCTCCTGGTCCTTTTTCAGGATGCTGCTCGAGTCGGCTGAATTATCATTAATGAAAGCAGACATGCAGATAGCCTCGAAATATTCGGCGCTCGTTCCAAACCGGGAGCTGGCAGACCAGATTTTCCCCGAGATCCAGGCTGAATACGACCGCACGGTCCAGGCTGTGCTGGCAATTAAAGGCCAGCAGGAATTAATGGAAGGCGAACCGGTCATTCAACGCTCCACTCGCCAGCGAAATCCGTACGTCGATCCGTTGAACTATCTGCAGGTTGAGATGCTGCGCAAACTGCGTAACCTGTCCGACCCGGAAGGTAAGGAAGCCCAGGCCATTCGAGAGGTGATCGTCCTATCGATCAATGGAATTGCCGCCGGGCTGAGGAATACGGGCTAGATAATTTTATAACCAGCTTTTATTGTATAATTTTTAATAAGTCACCCCTGAAAGGTTTATTGCATGCCTAAACATCTCATCCTGGTTGCCGGTAACATCGGTTCCGGCAAGACTTCGCTCACGGAACGCATCGGAGAACGTCTCGGCTGGCGCACGGCCTTCGAATCCGTGGCGGACAATCCTTATCTGCCTGATTTTTACAAGGATATGCGCCAGTGGTCCTTTCACCTACAGGTTTTTTTCCTGGGCCATCGCGCCCGCCAGCATCTTGAAATGGCTGCTGATCCGCGCTCGGCCATTATCGATCGCAGCATCTACGAGGATGCTTTCATCTTCGCCCGGGCGCTGCACGAAATGGGAGATTTAAACGAACGGGATTACAACGCTTACCGCCAGGTATTTGAGCTGGTTATGCGCACACTACCTCCGCCTTCACTCCTGATCTATCTAAAAGCTCCGGTGAATCTGTTAATAAAACGCATTAAGGCACGCGCCCGCAACATTGAAACCGGGATTACTCCTGAATATTTGTCGTTGCTCGACTCTTTTTACGAAGACTGGCTGGATAATTTCGACATCTGCCCGGTCCTGACCTTACGTACTGACGATCTCGATTTTGTACGCCACGCTCGCCATCTTAACACCATCGTGCAGCGCATTCAAGAGAAGCTGGCGGGTAAGGAAGAGCTGGTGTTGGAAGGAAATGGTGGGGAAAAATAAAATGCAAGATTCAACGCCTCTCTACTCCCGCATTTATGCTATTGTGCGCCAGATTCCGCCGGGAAAGGTCGCCACTTATGGCCAGATTGCCGGGATCGTCGGCGGCTGCACGGCTCGTATGGTCGGCTACGCTATGGCTGCCACTCCTGAAGGTTCGGAGGTACCTTGGCAGCGTGTGATCAATGCGAAAGGGAAAATCAGCCCGCATGGAGCCGGTTTTGGCACCTGGATGCAGGAACAGCTTTTAAGAGAGGAAGGTGTTGAATTTGACACCCAGGGACGGATCGATTTTGGCCGGTTTGGCTGGCTCGGACAGCCATGAAGTGGATCCGTCACCTCATTTCAATTTTGCTGCTGCCGGGCCTCGCAACGATTGCTATTCCCATCTTCATATGGAATAAACTCGACCAGACCAGGCCGGGTTGGTCGTTTATTTTTCCATTGAATTTAATCCCAATTATCACCGGTCTGTTGTTTATCCTCGCCGGCTTAATCCTGCTCTACCAGACCATTTCACTCTTCGCCCGCGTTGGGAACGGCACACTGGCGCCCTGGGATCCGACCGAGTCACTGGTATCCCAGGGCATTTACCGCTACGTTCGCAACCCAATGATCACAGGCGTCTTTTCAATTCTGCTGGGCGAGGCAATTCTCACTGGCTCGCAAACGATCCTTGTCTGGTTTGTGGTCTTCGTCTTGATTAACCTTGTCTACATCCCCTACATTGAAGAGCCGGGCCTGGTCAGGCGGTTTGGGGAGGATTACAAGGAATATTGCCGGCGCGTTCCTCGCTGGATTCCCGATCTATTGAAGCGATAACTGCCGGGCCTGCTCCTGTAAAATTACGTCTTCTGGCGAGGTGGGGACGATCACCAGCCCATGCGGAATAGTTTTCCCCTCAAGATCTACGTGCACAAACGTAATGAAACCCTCCACTACCTTTTGACCGCTAGCCACCACCTTGATGTACGCCACAAGCCTGGATTTTCCAACACACACAATTTTGCTGTAAAACGCTACCAGTTCACCCAGTTTGACGGGCCGGGTGAAGGTCATCCCGTGAATTTTCAAGCAGACAATATTCTCAGGCCTGGTCAGGCTGGCTGCGGCGATAAATCCCGATTCAACAAACCATTCGGCGGTTCGACCAGCGTACAAAGTGCCATGGTGGTTTAGATCCTCGCTCTTTACGAGGTGCTGGGTCGTGAAGGTGATTACATCCATTTTCCACTCCAGAGTTCATCGTTTTTTCTTAATTGTTACTTTACTACCCCAAATTGAGCCTGTCAATTGTATAATCATTCACAATAATGACCGACTCAGCATTGTTCAATCCACGCCTGGAAGGCGATCCATTTTATTGGTCGGCGGGTCCCATTTTTATCAAGAATAGGTAGAGTCCTGTAGGGTATGAGTTAAATTGGATGCCTTCGCAGTCCAAATTAGCTCATGCCCTATCTGATTTTGCAACCTATTCCGGTTTTATCCGTATACTGAATAGCTAAACCTGAGGATTGGTGCATTCGTGAGACAAATTGAGCAACAAGTTCTGCAACGCGCCCTGGCTGGAGATGAAGAGGCTTACGCCCTGGTGGTCGAGGTTTATCAGACCCCTGTGTATAACCTTTGTTATCGCATGCTCGGCGAGAGCGGTGAGGCAGAAGACGCTGCCCAGGAAACCTTCTGGCGAGCATACCAGGCTCTCAACCGGTATGACCGCCAGCGTCCGTTTGGCACCTGGCTGCTCTCGATCGCAGCTCACTTTTGCATCGACCAACAGCGCAAACGGCGGCTGCATACGTTCGAGCTGGATGAAGTAGCTGAGGAGACCCTGCCCGATCCAACACCTAACCCTGAGAAGGTCATCGGACAGCTCGAGCAGGAGCGGGCGCTTCACCAGCTTCTGGCTGGATTAAACTCGCAGGACCGTGCCGTTCTGGTTTTACGTTACTGGTACGAATTTTCGGAAGAGGAAATCAGCCAGAGTCTGTCGCTGACCGTTAGCGCTGTAAAAAGCCGCCTGCACCGGGCTCGCCTGCTGCTGGCTCAGCGCTACCAGGCTGCCCAACCACAAACTGTCGTAGGAAGGAATCACTATGGGTCACCAGCCTTTTGAAACCTGGTTATTGGAAGAGCAGGACCTTAGCCCCGCTCAAAGGCAGGAGCTCAATGCCCACCTGGATGCGTGCCCGCAATGCTACCAGCTTAAGGAAAGCCTCGAGGCTGCCGTCCAGATGCTGAAGGCAACGCCATTTATTTCTCCCCGTCCAGGATTCACGGAACGCTGGAAAATAAGCCAGGCTGAACGCCGGTCTCACCAGCACCGGCGCCAGACCCGCCTGTTTTTCCTTTCTTCAATCGCCGGGGCAGTCGTTTGCCTGAGCGGGTTGTACGCAATATTGCGTATGTCCAATTTCTCAATCGCCGATCTCCTGGTCTTTCTGGCCAGGGTAGCAACCGGCATTATCGGTTTTTTTAACCAGGCACAGGTCTTCTTACTTGTAAACCTGAGCAGCCCCTTATCGATCGTATTCTGGATTCTTATTTCAAGCGGATTTTGTTTATTGGTGTTGGGATGGATTTATATGCTATGGCGCATTTCTTTTCGAGGAGTATTGAAAAATGAAAAATCTGAATAAACTGGCTTTGATTTTTGTAATAGTGGCATCTTTATTGGCTTTTCTGCCGAGAACAGTATATGCCCAGACCCAGGTTGGAGGAGATAGCCCGGTCGTATTCGGCCAGAACTACACCCTGTCTTCAGGCCAGACGATCAAAGACCTGGTCGTCTTCGGCGGCAATGCTGTCATTTCACAGGGTGCGAATGTTACCGGGGATATATTGATCTTCGGAGGAAACCTGAGCATTTCAGGCTCCGTTCAGGGTGGGGTGTCCTCGT
Source organism: Anaerolineaceae bacterium (assembly GCA_035543095.1). Lineage (GTDB taxonomy): Bacteria > Chloroflexota > Anaerolineae > Anaerolineales > Anaerolineaceae > UBA700. The sequence goes on from DATKKB010000109.1 coordinate 24,604, forward strand.
TTGGCGGAAATGTGACGGTCACTGATACCGGCGTCATCCGAGGAATCCTTAATACGGTTGGCGGCAATCGTTTTATTTCACCGGACGCTACTGTAGGGGGAGTATCCAGTGACCCCAGCCAGCTACCTTTCCGGATTCCGTTCCTGTCTTTTTCTCCCGGCACGAACTTTAACCTCGGTCCCGGTTTCGGATTCTTGTGGGTAATATTCTTCTCTTTACTGCTGGCGGCAATCGCGGTTGTCATCGCACTTTTCCTCCCGACTCCGACTATGAATGTAGCCAAGACAATCATAGGCGAGCCGATAGTTACCGGCGGTGTCGGGCTGCTGACCCTGGTCATTACGCCCGCAATTTTCCTGGTTCTGGCGATTACGATCGTCCTGATCCCATTGGCGGTTCTGTTTATGCTGGTATTTGCCGTTACACTCGTGTTTGGCTGGATCGCGCTTGGCCTGGCCCTGGGCGAGCGCATGGCTGTCATGTTTAATGTGCATTGGGCTTTACCGGTCAGCGCTGGCATCGGTACCCTGGTGCTCAGCCTCATTGCCAACGGCATCTTGGCGGTGACAGGTGGCTGGTTCTGGACTCTGTGCTGTCTCGGCTTACCGATCATTTTGCTTCTCAACATGGTCAGCCTGGGTGGTGTTGTTTCAAGCCGTTACGGTACCCAGATCTACAGCTCCAAACAACATCCTCAATCTACGGAGCCGCAAGGCCAGACGCCTATGCCCTCAGCCACACCGTCTGCGCCCCAGGTTTCACCCGCCGTTCCGCCGGCCCAGCCAGAGCCCCAGGCGCCTCCATCCGTTCCGCCGGCCCAACAAGAGCCCCAGGTTCCTTCTGCTATTCCCCCGGCCCAGCCAGAGCCCCAGGCGCCGCCCACGGTTCCTCCGACCCGGTCAGAGCCTCAAACGCCTACCGCTGCTCCGTCAGATTTTCCGGAACCCCCTTCGACACCATCGGGTTCTGAATAAAGACTTGCTCTTCACAAAAAAGCAGGATCGGGCTGAATTGCAGCCCGATCCTGCTTATATTTTGTTAAAAAGAGAGCTTCTAGGCCTGGTAATATTTTTTCTGGCAAATTACGTTAAAAACAGCGGGATGTAGCAGGTAGCGGTAAGGTTCGCCGCTTGCGATCCGTTCGCGGATATCGTGGGAGGCAATATCGACGATGGGAGAATCGATAAACCGGACCTTACGGATAATTCCCGGGATCAGCCTTTCCAGGGTGCCCAGGTCAATTTCATCCTCCATCCGGCGCATGACTCCAAAACAAGAAACCAGCTCAACCAGTCGAGCCGGTTCGTGCCAGCCAGGCAGGTCGCGTAGCGAGTCTCCGCCGACCAGGTAGATCAATTCTGCTCCGGGATACTGCTGCTGCAGGATCTTCACCGTATCGACTGCATAATGCGGACCAGGCCGGTCCAGCTCTACCCGGCTGAGCTCAAAATAGGGGTTGTCCAGGATCGCAGCCTGGACCAACTCCAGGCGCTGGGCCGCGGGGCTTATCTCTTGTTCTTGCTTGTGCGGCGGATCGGGCGTCAGCACCCACAGCAGCTTATCCAAATGAAGCTGGTTGTAAGCCTCGTCTGCCAGGATCAAATGACCCATATGGGGAGGGTCAAACGTCCCGCCAAAAATCCCAATTTTCATTAATCCTGCCATTCCAGTTCATAATCCTTAATAAAAACTGTATCGCCTTCACGGATTCCCGCTTCGCGCAGGGCCTTTTCGATTCCCAGCGTTTCCAGCAAGCGCTGGAAACGTCGTACTGAGCCATCGTATTCCCAATAAGTCATTTCAGCGGCGCGCTCGATCGAGGCCCCCCGCACGATCCAGCCATCATGCGTGTGCTCGATCGTAAAGGCTCGCGGGTCTTCCTTGGGACGATAAACTGGAAGAGCCGTGGCCTCTGGCTGCGGAACTGGCGTATTCTTAAGAAGCTCAACCACTTTCCAGAGCAGTTCTTTGACGTTCGTATGGGTAACGGCTGAGATTGCCATCGGTGCATATCCGCGTTTTTCGAGCCCCTTCTTGATCTTCGGCCAGCGCTCCTGCACTTCCGGCAGGTCGATTTTATTTAAAGTGACGATCTGCGGTTTTTTTGCCAGGTCCGGGTCAAACAACGCCATTTCACTGTTGATTTGCGAAAAATCCGCCAGGGGGTCTTCTGAAAGTCCATCCAGCAGATGGATCAGGACGCGCGTGCGCTGTACGTGACGCAAGAATTCATTTCCCAGCCCTACGCCCCGAGCTGCGCCTTCAATTAGCCCGGGGATATCAGCCAAAACGAGAGTTGTTTCCAGATCAAGCTCAGCAACGCCCAGGTTGGGTTCGAGGGTGGTGAAAGGGTAATCCGCAATCTTGGGAGTAGCATTGGTTACACTTGCCAGCAAGCTGGATTTGCCCGCGTTGGGAACGCCCACGATGCCAACGTCGGCGATCAGCTTGAGCTCGAGGCGAAGGTTACGTTCCTGCGATGGCTCCCCTTTTTCAGCCGTGCGCGGAGCCTGGTCGCGAGAATTGGCCCAATGCGGATTGCCTTTTCCGCCCCTTCCGCCCCGGCAGATCAAGAGCTGCTGGCCCGCCTCGACCAGGTCGCCCAGCATCTCATTACTGTCATCATCCCACACCACCGTGCCCGGCGGCACGTGCACGACTAAAGTCTCGGCCGATTTGCCCGTCATGTTGTTCGGCCCGCCTTTTTGGCCGTCAGCCGCGATGTATTTAGGTTGATAGCGGAAAGCCGCCAGCGTATTCAGGGTGGGAATGACCTCTAGAATGACATCGCCGCCCCTGCCGCCATCTCCACCATCCGGGCCGCCCCGTGGCACAAACTTCTCGCGATGAAAATGGACCATCCCATCTCCACCCCGGCCTGAGCGAACGTAAATTCGTGCTTGATCGATAAACATTTTTATCTTTTCGTACAGGCCAGTAGCATTGCGGCTACCGGCCTGTCAAATCAAATTATTTTCCGAATTTCTTCTTCAAAATTTCTGAAAGCGTCGGCTGGCCGATCTCCTGCAGTTCGTAGCGAACCCGCTGCATGGGCTTGTTGACCTTGATAATGCGAGTCAGGTCGATCGGGGTAGCAGAGACAACCAGATCAACGTTTGAGCGGTTGATCGTTTCCTGGAGATCGAGCACCATGTCGGCGCCGTAGCCCATCGCTGGCAGGATGGCGCCGGTGGAGGGATATTTCTGGTAAGTGGCCTGGATCGCGCCGACTGCAAACGGCCGCGGGTCGACGATTTCAGCCGCTCCAAAGCGCCGCGCTGCCACCCACCCGGCTCCATAGCTCATCTCGCCGTGAGTCAGGGTCGGCCCGTCCTCGATTACCAGGACGCGTTTGCCGCGGATGGCAGCTGGATCGTCCACAAATAAGGGACTGGCAGCTTCGATAATCATCGCCCCAGGATTCAAAGCCTGCAAATTATTCCGGACGTTCATCACGTTTTCAGGATTAGCGGTATCTACTTTATTGATCACGAAAACGTCAGCCGCGCGCACGTTGGTCTCGCCCGGATGGTACCTGCTTTCGTGTCCGGGGCGATGCGGGTCGGCCACTACGATCTGGAGATCAGAGCAATAAAATGGGAAGTCGTTATTGCCGCCATCCCACAGCACGATGTCCACTTCCTGTTCGGCCTGGCGCAGGATGGCTTCGTAATCGACCCCGGCGTACACGATCACGCCGTTATCCAGGTGAGGCTCGTATTCCTCGCGCTCCTCAATAGTGCAGTTCTGCTTGTCCAGGTCGGCGTAGGTCGCGTAGCGCTGGACTTTTTGCGCAACCAGATCGCCGTAAGGCATGGGATGGCGAATTGCTGCCACCCGGAATCCCATCGAGCGTAAGATGAGCGAGACCCGCCTGGTCGTCTGAGATTTGCCGGAGCCGGTGCGCACGGCGCAAATCGAAACAACTGGCTTTACCGACTTGATCTGGGTGGCTTTCGTGCCCATCAAGCGAAAATCAGCCCCGGCAGCCAGCACTGTGGAGGCTTTGTGCATCACAGTCTCGTGCGAAACGTCGCTGTATGCAAAGATTACCTGGTCCACACTTAGCTCGTGGATCAGGTTAACCAGGTCGCTTTCGGGGTAGATCGGAATCCCATCCGGGTACAAAGATCCGGACAACTGGGAGGGGTATTTCCGGCCCTCGATATTAGGAATCTGGGTTGCTGTAAACGCAACCACCTGGTATTCGGCATTGTTGCGAAAGTACACGTTGAAATTATGGAAGTCGCGCCCGGCTGCTCCCATGATGAGGGTTCGAACAGGTGACATGAACGAGAATCTCCTTTGGGTTGAAATTCGTCTTGTCGACGTGCTCACATCGCTTGTGGGGCTGTGATGCCCAATAAACCTAAAACGTTGCCAATGGTAAAGCGGGCGGCTGC
>DATKKB010000110.1:0-4603 GCA_035543095.1 Anaerolineaceae bacterium
ATAAAACCTCCTGTTGCAATTAATATTAGATAGAAATTATCTTATTTTACTATAGTTATGCCCATCGTGAATAGCTCGCTCCTAACCCCGGACAATGCGCCGGAGAACGCCTGGCAGGGTGCGCCGCCTCTCGGCAGCAAAGCCCCAGATGCTCCGTGCGCCTGTTATTCGGGCAGTGATTGCCAACCCATCTTTTTGCGCGCCCTGCCTGGCTCGGGTTTTGGCGCCCTCTATTTTGCCGCATCTGCGGCTGAAGGGCAGCCTTTCTCGCAGGCAGAATGCTCATCCCTGCCGGGCATCCCTGTTAGAGTCTCTGCCGTTGTAGCCCCGCATCGATCCTTTCAAGGATCGTCCCTGGTCGATGAAGCCGGTGCCCTTCACAAAGCTTTTGCTGCCCAACCCGGCACTCTCTATCTCATCCGGCCGGATGGGCATATTTCTGCTCGCCGCCGTAGCGCATTGCCGTCTGATCTCCCATCATTGTTGTGCAAAGCCTGCGGCCTGAGTGAATAAGGCTGAGCTCCAACGCACCATAGCCGGGGTGGATAGGCTGCACCAGCGTTGGCCGATGTCCTCACTGGCGCAGGGGTGGAACATCGTCCAGGTGTAGTACCGCAGCCTCTCGCTCAAGGTGATCCGGTTAGTGCGAACCCATTTTCAGCACCTGGCTTCTGCTATCGAAGGTTGATAGCAGAATGCTGTAAGAATAAAGCCCCAGGCCGCATTTTTCCATCCAGCCTGGGGGAAAAAGAATTATCCGGATGTGGATAAGGATATCAGGCTTTTACTCTGGCCCGGTAGGAGCTGATTAGAACTGCCAGGAACATGATGATGCCGCGCACCACGTATTGGGTGTAAATGTCGAAGTTTAACAGGGTCATACCATTCGAAATCACACCCATGAAGATGACACCCAGAAATGTGCCCCAAACCTTTCCGATGCCGCCGGTAAAGCTGGTGCCGCCGATGATCACTGCGCTGATCACGTCCAGCTCCCACCCGCGCCCAAAGCTGAAAGAGCCTGCCAGCACCTGGCCGGAGGTCATGAAACCGGAAATAACCGCCAGGAGCTGTACGGCAATGAAACAAATCGTCTTTGTCCGGCCCACGTTAATCCCGCTCAAGCGGGCTGACTCTGGATTGCCGCCGGTGGCATAAATGGCGCGGCCGATGGTAGTGTAGCCCATAATATAGTAAACGATCAAGAATGCAATCACCAGGACGACGGCCGGGTAGGGAATGCCGTCGATGCTTTGGACACCCAGCAGATTGTTGATAAAACTCGGAATGGCAATTCTGCCGCCGCCCAGGATATTAAACCAATCGGGGTATTGATTGGCGATTGGGAAACCGCCGCTGATCATACCGGCCAATCCATATAACGCATTCAATGAAACCAATGTAACGATGAATGGAGGCATGCCGGCCCTGTGCGAGAACGTTCCGTGCATCCAGCCAATGGCGATGGCTATGGCGAAGGAAATCCCAATCCCAATAATACACGCCAGGGTCAAATCCATTCCGCCCGCCGTCAGATCGCGGCAGGCGCGTGCCACAATTACACCCGATAAGGCAACGGTTGATCCAATGGACAGGTCGATCAAGCCAGCAATAATCACCATGGTCATGCCAAAAGCAATTACGCCTTTGAGCGAATTGGCGCGGAATATGTTCATCCAATTCGCCCAGGTCAAAAAGCCGGTGACGCTTAATGCCAGGTAAACAATCAGCACAACTAAAATAACCTCGATGGCATGATCGAGCAGGAATATCCCCACCTTCTTCTGATTGAATGTCAGCTTGTTTGATGTCAGTGTTCCCATGATTTCATTAATCTCCTCTCATGCAAATTTCGTAAAGCTCATTGATGTTGATGGTATCGGGGTTCACTTCATCGACGATTTTTCCATGCCGCATAATCAGGATTCGGTGGCAAACTTCCAATAATTCTTCCAATTCCGTTGAAACAAAAATAGTTGAGATGCCTTTACGTGCCTGGTCCCACATAATTTCAAAAATCTGCTGTTTGGCGCTGACGTCGATGCCCCGTGAGGGCTCGTCATACAACATGATTTTGGGGCTGGTATTTAGCCAGTTCCCGACCACTACTTTTTGTTGGTTACCGCCCGACAGCGAATTGCAGGTATTTTCGATGTTTGACGTTTTTATTTCCAGCTCTTTGACCTGTTTTTCAGCAAAAGCAGATCGCTTTTTTCTATCTTCTATCAGGCCATGCGATGTGAGATTCATGCTGGCATAACACAAATTATCCGCGATTGAATGGATCAAGATCAGGCCTTCCAGCTTGCGATTTTCCGGTGTAAGGCCAACCCCGGCATTTTTCATTTTGATTGGGTTTGCATGCTTATACGTCTTCCCTTCGATTACGACTTCGCCTTTATCTACCGGGTCGGCGCCAAAGATGCCTCGCAGCAGTTCTGTGCGCCCTGAGCCAAGCATCCCTGCGATCCCCAACACTTCCCCCCGTTTGAGTTTGAAATTCACGTGGTCGTACCATCCTTCCCGGCTCAGGTCTTTTACTTCCATGACAGTTTCATCCTGAACCGTGATATCTCTTGGACGGCTCTGAATATTTACTTCGCCAAACATCATATCGATAATGTCTTTGTGTTGAACTTCCTTCATCTCGACTGTGCCCATGATGCGGCCATCGCGCAGAACCGTGACCGTATCGGCGATTTGGGGTAATTCCTGTAGCTTGTGGGTGATGTAAATTACAATCACTCCCTGATCGCGCAGGGCGCGCACGGCTTCAAAAAGGCTTTGCACCTCGTTTTGAGCCAGGGCGGAGGTTGGCTCATCTAGTAAAATCACCTGGGGGTTAAAGCTTAAGGCTTTGGTAATTTCAACCACCTGCATCTGCCACATGCTCAACCGGTATAATGTTTCGCGTGGATTGATGTTGGCTTTCATCTTATGAAGCAGGGAGTCTGCCATCAAATAGGTTTTTTGCCAATCAATCGCGCCATATTTCATGGGCAGCCGGCCCATGAAAATGTTTTCGGCTACCGAAAGCCCGGGTATCAAGCTCATCTCCTGATACACCGTCACGATGCCTTTTTCGTAAGCCTCGGCTGTGTTGTTGAAGTGAAGTTTTTTATCGTTCAGATAAAAATCGCCGGAAGTGGGCTTTACTGCGCCGGCAAAGATTTTAATCAAGGTCGATTTTCCGGACCCGTTTTTCCCTACGAGTGCGTTGACCTTGCCGCTGGCAAAAGAAATGGAAATGTCGTCAAGGGCGCGGGTGCCTGGATAATCTTTGGTGATATGTTCTGCCTTCAAGGTTAAATCGCTCACCTTGTCAACCTCCATTAATCTGTATATTTTTCGTTGTAGAAGAAGGCTGGATGAAAAGAAATTCAATCAAATTTCGTAAATTACCAGAATTATTATATGCTTTTTTGAAACAGGGAGACTTTTTGGAAGCCTCCCTGTTTCATTACAAGCCATTTTGTGACGGATACTACTTAATGGGCAGTTCTTTCAACGCATTATCGACGCGCCATTTATTGACGGCGGCCTTATCGGTAGCGGAGAGCAGGATTCCTGGGGCGATGGTCAGCTTGCCGACGGAGGCGCCGGGCTTGCCCATCAGGAAGTTGATCAGGTCGGTCATGGCGGCCACACCCTGGCCATAGGGGTCCTGGGCGACGGCGGCCTGGAGGTCGCCGGCGATGATCATGCTGGTGATCTGGTCGGAGCCATCGTAGCCGAACACGGCCACTTTACCGGTCTTGCCAGCCTGCTTGACGGCCTGGGCAGCGCCGATGGTGCCGCCTTCGTTGCAGGCGAAGATGAGCTGGATTTCCGGGTGGGCAGTGAGCAGATCGGAGGTGACGGTCAGGGCAGCATCCTGGAGGTGAGCGCTCTGGTGGGCAACCACTTTGTAGGTAACGTTGGCAGCCTTGAGGGCATCTTCAAACCCGCCGTAGCGGAGGGAAGATTCTTCGGGTTTCTGGTCATCGTAGTCGATGATGCCGACGTTGACGGTGCCGGAGAGTTTCTTGTCCGCGATGTACTTGATGGCAGCGTCGCCGACGATCTTGCCGTTGGCCCGGTTGTCGCTCATGTAGCCGCCGGTGATGAAGCCGACATCGGTGAAGCCGCCGGAGTTGGTGAGGGCAACGTCGACGCCCTTGTCATTGGCCTGCTTGAGGGCTTCGATGGAGACAGTCGGGCTCTTGGGGGCAATGGCGATGCCGTTCACGCCCTGGGAGATGTAGGTATTGATCAGCTCGGTCTCTCTGGCCTCGTCGTTGTTGGAGTTGCCGATGATGACCTGCTTGACGCCCAAGGTCTTGCCGGCGTCCTGGAAGCCCTGGACCATCGACTTCATGAACTGGTCATCCTGGAAGACCACGCCGGCTACCACGATGTCCTTGGCAGCCAGGGGTGCCTTTGGAGCAACAGGGGCAGTTTGGTGTCCGGTAGTTAATGGGATTTCTTTCAGAGCATTGGATGTGCGCCATTTATTGACGGCGGCCTTATCGGTAGCGGAGAGCAGGATTCCTGGGGCGATGGTCAGCTTGCCGACGGAGGCGCCGGGCTTGCCCATCAGGAAGTTGATCAGGTCGGTCATGGC
>DATKKB010000111.1:0-27586 GCA_035543095.1 Anaerolineaceae bacterium
AGCAACATGGCGATCAATACAATGGCGGATAGTACCGCAAACAACGGGCGTTTCATTTTACATTCTCCTATGGCGTTATGGTAAGAAACATGGGATATGATACTTGCCCGACGGCCTGAAAAATTGGCGAATTTCAGGCACTTTCTCCCTCGGGTTTAATTGTAACGAATATACTACGAATTTCAACTGGGTAAATAAAATTCATGCCTCAATTCTAAATTTAACATGATGTTAACAATTTGTAATCTCAATATTTTTTTAAGTTGAGGTCTTGGGCGGCTTTGCAGCCCAAGACCTCAACTTAAAAATTGAGATTATCTTTTCTCGCAGGGGTAGAACGGTTACAATTATTGCCGATCAAAATGCTACGTTCATTTTTTGTCTCCTTATCGAGAGTGTCCTGGGCGCAACGAACTATAACCAGTTGGGGCGTTGCCAGGCGGGCGTCGGCCCGATTTGTGGCGGGTGAGACTGTTGCGGACGCGATTCAAGCTGTGAGAGCCTTGAATTCGCAGGGGGTACGCGCCAGCCTGGACCACCTGGGAGAAAATACACTCAATCCAGCCGATGCTCAGGCGGCAACGGCTGAAATCCTGGCGGTCCTGGATGAAATTGAAAATGCCGGTGTCCAATCGAACGTATCGCTGAAGCTGAGTCAGATCGGCTTGAACCTCGGCGAAGAGACCTGTCACGCCAACCTTTTGCAGATCCTCGAAAAAGCTCGTTCGCTCGGCATATTCATCCGGGTCGACATGGAAGAATCGACCATGACGGCGAAGACCATCGGCATGGTCTTCCGGATGGCGCAGAATGGATTTTCCAACGTGGGCATTGTCATCCAGGCCTATTTACGCCGCAGCGAGCGAGATATCCAGGAACTGCTGTCATTGCCGGTCCGGGTCCGGCTGTGCAAAGGCGCTTACCAGGAGCCGCCCGAGGTCGCTTTCCCGAGCAAGTCCGAAGTAGACGCCAATTATGACAAACTGGCGCGCTTATTGATAGTTGGGGCATCGGCCCAGCATACGCCGCCAGCCAGTGACGATGGGCGCACACCGCCCTTTCCGGCGATTGCTACGCACGATCCGAGGCGGATCCAGTTTGCGCTTCAGACGATTGAGGAGCTCAAGCTGCCAAAAAACGCAGTTGAATTCCAGATGTTGTATGGCATCCGGCGGGATTTGCAGCAGAAACTGGTAGGTTTGGGATTCCCTGTGCGGGTGTATGTTCCGTATGGAACCCATTGGTTTCCGTATTTCATGCGCCGTTTGGGCGAACGCCCGGCGAATATCTGGTTTTTTGCTTCGAATTATTTCCGCAATTAAAAAAACCAGCTCAAAATGCCCGATAGCTCACCCCTTGCTCCTCTAGCCCTGGTAACCGGTGCAGCGCGCCGGCTGGGCGACGCCATTGCCCTGGGGTTCTCCCGGCAGGGGTACGCCACTGGCCTGCATTACCATAGCTCTGAGGTTGATGCTCACCGCACCGCCACCGAAATTCAAGCCGGCGGAGCCAGGGTCAGCCTTTTCCAGGCAGACCTGACGAAGCCGGAAGAAATCAAGCGCATGTTTGAGTTTGTAGCTCAGGAGACAAATCCATTGCGCTTGATGCAGCAGGCTGGAGGTGTTATCATAAATATCAGCGATTCCGAGGCCTGGAAAAACTGGATGAGCCTGCCAGCCTAAGCCGTCTGGCGGATCGATTGCCAGCTCCCAGGGCGAGCGATCCGGCCAGCATCGTCGATGCTGTTCTTTTTTGATCGACAAAATGGATATCACCGGGCAGGTCATTGTAGTGGATAGTGGGTTTCAATTGATATGAACAAGTCCCCTTCAACTTTTTCGATCATGCTGCGGTTTGCGCGCCCGGCGATGCTCGCCGCTGGAGCGGGCTTTTACCTGCTGGGCGCAGGTATGGCGCGCTACCTGGGCCATCCCATCCAATGGGGCCGTTTCTGGACCGGCCTGGCAGCCGTTTTGTTGATCCAATTGACCAGCTATTTTTTGAAGGCCTATTACGACCTGGTCGACGCTACCAGCCCGCTCCGGCGCATGCAAAAGGAGGAAGACGACGTAGATCAGAAAGCTGAAAGTAAGCTGCCACAGCAAGGTGTTTTGATGGTCGGCACGACCTCAATGACTGCCGGGGCAGTGATCACCGTACTTTTGTTCACGATGGGCACTATAAACCTGACCTTTTTCTTTTTCCTCGGGATTGCTTTCCTGTTATATTTCTTCTACGCTGTCCCTCCGTTGCGGCTGGTCTACACCGGATACGGCGAGCTGGTCGAATCGATCGTGCTTGCCAATTTATTCCCGGCCCTGGCTTTCATTTTGCAGACAGGCGAACTGCACCGCTACATCGCTATGCTGACTTTCCCGCTCCTGGCGCTATTTTTGGCCGCCCGTCTGGCGCTTTCATTAGAAAATTATGCGCGCAATTTGAAATATGGATACAAAAACATGATGGTCGTTCTAGGCTGGCAGCGCGGTATGAGGCTGCATAACATTTTGATTCCGACCGGTTATTTGCTGATCGTCCTGGCTTTTACGCTCGGCCTGCCCTGGTCTTTAACCTGGCCGGCGCTTTTGACCGTTCCGGTCGGAATATTTGAAATCATCCAGATCAACCAGATATCTAACGGCGCGCCGCCCAACTGGCGGCTGCTCAATTTGACTGCCGTGGCGCTGATAGGAATGGCAGTTTACCTCATGAACCTGGCGCTTTGGACGGGTTGAGAATATGCCTGAGTTTCTGGAGTTAATGCCCCCTGGCGACGCATTGAGCCTGCTGTTAAGCCATCTCCCGGATCGTCCCTCGAAAACAGAGCAGGTGCGAACGAGCGATGCATTGGGTCGCGTGACCGGCAGACCAGTCGTTTCGCCCGAACAACTGCCGGCATTTAATCGTAGCACAGTCGATGGCTATGCTGTGCGTGCCAGCGACACTTATGGCGCGAGCGATTCTCTGCCAATGTACCTGTCGCTTGTTGCTGAAGTGCCGGTGGGACGCGCTCCGGATTTCAAACTCCAGCCAGCCCAGGCTGCTTTAATTTTCACGGGGGGCATGCTGCCTGACGGCGCTGATGCGGTCGTTATGTTGGAAACGGCCCAGGCGGCTCGACCCGGCGAATTGGAAATACTAAAAGCCGTGGCAAGTGGTGAAAATATCCTGAAGGCTGGGGAGGATGTCAAACAGGGAGAGGAAATCCTTCCAGCCGGAACAATGCTTCGTCCGGCTGAAATCGGCGGGTTGATGGCGCTGGGCATCCTCGAAATTGAAGTCATACCTCGTCCGGTAGTAGGAATCATATCAAGCGGCGACGAGGTGATCCCGCCCGAACAAAGGCCGCAGCCAGGCCAGGTGAGGGATATCAATAGTTATACCCTGGGCGCGCTCGTCCACCAGCACGGAGCGATCCCGCGCCTGTTTGGAATAATGGCCGACCAGGCGCAGGCATTACGCTCCTCGCTCCGCCAGGCGCTGGATGCCTGCGACATGGCGGTCATTACTGCCGGCTCTTCGGCCAGCAGCCGCGATTTGACGGCTGCAGTGATCCAGGAAATGGGCGCACCTGGCGTGTTGGCACACGGCGTCAATGTAAAACCCGGAAAGCCGACGATCCTGGCGATTTGCGACGGCAGACCAGTGATCGGCTTGCCCGGAAATCCGGTCAGCGCCCTGGTCGTTGCCGGAATTTTCGTCGTCCCCTTGATCGAGCGGCAGCTCGGCCTGCCGGCTTTGCGTCTCCGGCCCCAGGTTCCGGCTCGCCTGGCGATCAACCTGGCGTCGCAAGCGGGGCGCGAGGATTGGGTGCCGGTCAGGCTCGTGACCACGCCGTCCGGCTACAGCGCCGAGCCGGTCTTTTTCAAAAGCAACTTGATTTTTTCCCTTTCCCGCGCCGACGGCTTGATTCACATTCCACCGGCCGCGAACGGACTGGCGGCCGGCGAGACGGTGCTCGTCGAATTAATCTGACCCGGGGATTGATTTTATGTCTGTTTACCTTCACGATATCCCGCTTCCAGACGCTCAATCCAGGTTCGAGCAGGCGCTGAAGGAGGCCGGTCTGGGCGGCATCCTGGCAGTTGAAACCATTGCTCTCGACGAGCAGGCCGTGGGCCGAGTGCTGGCGAAGCCGATCTGGGCTCTGCTTTCCTCTCCGAATTACCACGCCTCCGCCATGGATGGGTATGCTCTGCGCGCGGCGGATATCGCCTGGGCCATGCCGACTCAGCCAGTGTTCCTTGAAGTCGGGAGGCAGGCGGTTTATGTGGATACCGGCGATCCCTTGCCGGACTGGGCAAACGCCGTCATCCCGATCGAACAGGTTGAAAGCCTGGAAGAGACGGGCGAACCGGCCGGCGACCCGCGCCATGGTGCCCACATCCGGCTGCGAACGGCCTTGCCCCCCTGGAGTCACGTGCGCCCAATGGGCGAGGACATCGTGGCGACCCAGCTCGTCTTACCGGCCGGCCAGGTGCTGCGACCGGTGGACCTGGGCGCGATCGCGGCCAGCGGGCATGCCGCGATTGAGGTAAGCTGCCGGCCGCGTGTGGCCGTTATACCGACCGGCGCAGAGCTGGTGCCCCCCGGGCGTGAAGTGAACGCCGGTGACATCATCGAATACAATTCGATTGTCCTGGCAGGGCAAATTTTACAATGGGGCGGGCTTCCGGAGCGCTATCCGATCACAGCCGATGATTTTGCTCAGATCAAGCAAATTGTCCAGCGCGCCGCCGATGAAAACGACCTGGTTCTGCTCAATGCGGGAAGCTCGGCCGGCTCGGAAGATTTTTCGGCCCGCGCCGTTCAAGAACTGGGACAGCTACTGGTGCATGGGGTGGCGGTGCGCCCCGGTCACCCGGTCATCCTGGGGATGGTCCGCCGAACTCAATCCAATAAAATAGTCCCGATCATCGGCGTGCCGGGTTACCCGGTCTCGGCGGCCTTGACCGGCGAAATATTTGTCGAGCCGCTGCTTGCCCGTTGGCTGGGGAGGACGCCGCAAGAGCCCGAAGAAGTGACGGCTTTGCTCTCCCGTAAAGTGACTTCTCCGCCTGGAGACGATGATTACTTGCGGGTTGTGGCTGGCAAAGTCGGAGATCGGCTGCTGGCTGCTCCACTTACCCGCGGAGCCGGCGTGATTACGTCGCTCGTAAGGGCGGATGGCATCGCCATCCTGCCGCGCGGGGTGCAGGGGGTTGAGGCCGGCGCGGAAGTGCGTGTCCGCCTATACCGGCCTTTAAAAGACCTTGAACGAACAATTTTCGCCATCGGCTCGCACGATATGACCCTGGATTTGTTAGCGCAATACCTGGCAGAACGCGGCCGGCGGCTGGTCTCTGCCAACGTGGGCAGCCAGGGCGGTTTGGTCGCCCTGCGCCGAAAAGAGGCTCATCTGGCTGGCTCGCACCTGCTGGATCCGCAAACCGGAGAATATAACACCAGGTACATCCGGCAGTATTTGCCGGAGACGCCGGTCCGTCTGGTCACCTGGGTAGGGCGCGAACAGGGGCTGCTGGTGCAGCGCCACAATCCGAAGGGCATTCATTCGCTGGTGGACCTGGGGCGGGATGGAGTGGTTTTCATCAACCGCCAGCGTGGGGCCGGCACGCGCGTCCTTCTTGATTACCATCTTCAACAGCTCGGCATCTTGCCCGAAAAAATAGCCGGGTACGACCAGGAGGAATACACTCACCTGGCCGTAGCTGCAGCGGTCGCTTCTGGCCGGGCCGACTGTGGTTTAGGGGTGACGGCAGCTGCCCAGGCCCTGGGCCTGGACTTCGTGCCGTTGTTTCACGAGCGGTACGACCTGGTAATCCCGTGCGAATATGTACAGAGTGATTTACTTGCGCCACTTTTCGATATAATGGGAACGGAAGAATTCCGACAGGCTGTCATGGCGCTGCCGGGATACGATGTCAGTGAAATGGGTAAAGTGGTACTAGAATGTGGATGAAAGGTGAGACATGATAATATCAGCCGATACTCAGGCGCCAGATTTTAGCTTGCCGGATGAAACGGGCGTTCAGCGCAGGCTGTCTGATTATTTGGGTAGGCCTGTCGTTCTATATTTTTATCCAAAGGATGATACTCCAGGCTGCACGACCGAAGCCTGTGAGTTTCGCGATGCTTATAAGGATTATACCGATGCGGGGGTCGAAATCCTGGGTGTCAGCCCGGATAATTCCAAATCGCACGCAAAATTCAAAACGAAATACAGCCTCCCATTCACTTTGTTAGCCGATGAAGGTCACAAAATATGCGACCTTTTCGGTGTGTGGGGGCGCAAGAAATTCATGGGTCGAGAGTACGACGGCGTTTTTCGAACGACATTTTTAATCGGTCCGGACGGCAAGATCTTAAAGGTTTTTAAAGGGGTCAAACCAGCCGGGCATAGCGCCGAAGTGTTGGCGGCTCTAAAATAAATTTTTTTCGATTCTGCCTAGCGTGCGCTCGGCGCAGATTCTCTGACCAGTTTGGTGTAATTCACCATGTTGCTGGCTGACCTCACCAGGGAACTGAGCGTGATACTGCGCAAGTATTCGACTACTTTGTCTTGCAGCATATCCCAGGTCATCTGGGTTGTGCAGCCATCTTCATGAATGCAATCGTCGTCGCAATCTGGGCAGGGATGGAGGGAAACGTTTCCTTCGAGGATTTCGACAATCTGCAGCAAGGTGATTGATTCGGGCATGCGGTTCAAACGGATTCCGCCATGAGGACCCGGCGAAGCCTTAATCAGGCCGGCCTGCATGAGCATGTGTCCGATTTGATGTAGAAAAGGCAGAGGTATCTTCAATCGATCTGCCAGCGCAGCGGTTGATTGAGGATGGTTATCCGGCTGGCTCGCCAGAGCGATCATCAATTGTAATCCGTAATCTAAACGGCGGCTAATACGAAACATAGAGCACCTCTAAGTGGTTGTCTAAATCTTCAGTTTACCTTTGTCTGTCAACTGAAGTGGGTAATATTTTACAGTCATACTAACGATATTGTACGTCATATTTTACTACTATAATAGATAAATATTGTCAGGAAAAGTGACAAATATCCGTATTTTTTTGATCAAATGTCTAAATGTTTACTATTCAGATAAAAATACGCAAAACACTTCACATTGGTTTCAAAAAGTACTATAATCTTTTGTGAAAATATCAACAATTCATCAGGAGGAATGAATATGAATAAAGACTTTCTGAAATTGCTTGCAGCTCTTGTATTAGCCACCATCGTATTGGCTGCCTGTGGTGGAGCGCCTGCTACTCCTGCGGCGACGCCGTTGCCAACCCCGCCAGCCCCTTATGCAGGCATGACGAACCCGCTTAAAGGGAATACAGATGCTGTTTCTGCTGGGAAGGATCTTTTCACAGCCCAGTGCGTCTCCTGTCACGGCGACGATGCTAAGGGTGATGGCCCTGCGGCGTCTGCGTTGAATCCCAAGCCTGCTAACCTGGTAGAAGTTGTTCCGAACGCCAGCGACGCCTTTTTATACTGGCGTATTGCAGAAGGCGGCGGTTTTGCCCCATTCAATTCAGCCATGCCGGCCCACAAGGATACCCTTTCCCAACAGCAAATTTGGCAGTTGGTCACCTATCTGCAATCCTTGAAATAAGTGACCGCCCATTCTGGCAGAGTGTTCTATTTCGGAAGCAACGCTTCCGAAATAGAACACTCAAAAAATATTTTCAGATTCGTCCTGATTATTCTCCATAAATTCAGGTACAATTGATTTGGATTATTGGGACCAATTATCAGTTTCGTAGCCTGATCGATTTGGATTTGTCGCCTGTTTTTTCGTTGGAGAGTTTCACATGAGTCACACCCGGGTTTCCATCGTTGTTGCGGATGATCACGTTTTGTTCAGGCGGGGGTTGGTCAGTCTTTTGACCGAAATGCCTGAGTTCGACGTGGTGGGCGAAGCCGGAAATGGAATCGAAGCGATTGAAATTGTCCAAAAAACCCAGCCGGAGATTGTGCTGATGGATGTGAATATGCCATTGATGGATGGCATTGCAGCCTTACAAGAACTGCGTGCTGCTAATTCCCCTGCCAAAATCTTGATGTTGACGATCTCAAAGGAAAACGATGATTTATTAGGGGCCATTCACGCCGGCGCCGATGGGTACTTGCTTAAAAATACAGATCCGGATGAGCTAAGGCGCGCCATCTTGCGCGTGACCCAGGGTGAAGGCGTCCTATCGCCGGAGGTCACTTCCACGGTGATGCGGATTGTGGCTCGCCATCCCAGCAACGAAGCTCAAAATGTACTCAGCGATCGCGAGCTCGAGGTATTAACCTGCCTGGCGGATGGACTGACCACGATTCAAATTGCTAATCAGTTGTTTATTTCTGAGAACACGGTAAAGACTCACATTCGCCATATCCTCGAAAAATTAGACGCCTCCAACCGAACTGAAGCTGTCAGTAAAGCTATCCAATTTGGCCTGATACAAAAACGCGAACAATAGGGTTCGCTATAAAGTCTGGTTCTCCCTGTTCTTCAATCAATCCAGCTTCGAAATGATGATTTGTTAATCATCCTTCTGTTTTCATAATTTAACCCGCTTTTAACGAAAAAGTTGGTTAGTATTTAATGAACCTTCAAATATTACACATAAAGTAAATGCTCAGCCTGAAGGAAATTTGGAGTTATTTTTTTGTTGATTTGCGGTGCGAAGCACCCCAAATCAACAAAAAAATAACTCCAAATCTCACTGCCTGAGTAGTTACGAAATAATGAAACCAGGTTTTACGTTCGTTTTTCATTTTTTATTCGGAGTGTAGGATGATAAACGGGGAAGATGCGAATATCCCTCGTAAAGTCATTATTGCATCTGCAAACCTCCTCTTTGCACGTGGGTTGGAGAAAATATTGCGCCAGCAAGAAAATGCGCAATTGGTTGAGATTCTAAATACTCGCACCATGCCCGAAACGATCGAAGAAGTAGACCACTGGAAACCGGACATCGTGATTGTGGATTACGATGACCAGGCGATCAACCGGGATGAGTTCCTGCGCTATTTTGTCAGTGGGAATCGCCCAATGCAGGTGATGTTGGTGTCCCTGGCAGCCAACGGCTCCATCATTGTATACGACCGCCGGACCTTGAATCCGGACCAGTTTGAAGGCTGGTTGAATCTTTCAAATCCTACGATAGAATAAATTGATGATGAAAGCTTTCGTTTCAGGCCGCCGGTTATGGCTGACATTGGGTGTCCTGCTGGCGGTCGCCGTGATGATCCGGTTAGGGTTCTGGCAATTGGATCGCCTGGCTCAACGGCGGGCTGCCAACGCCCAAATGCGTGAGCAATTGTCTGCCCCTGCGCTCGACTTGAACGCAGATATCCCGTTTGACCAGTTGACAGAAATGGAGTACCGCTCCGTTACTGTAACTGGTACATTTGATTTTACTCAGCAAGTGGCTCTCAAGAACCAGGTGAATGGCGACCGGATCGGTTTCGATCTCTTGACCCCATTGAAAATTTCCGGAAGCGATCGCAGTGTGCTGGTTGAGCGCGGCTGGATACCGTATGAAGACGCGCAACCTTCCCAATGGCAAAAATATGCTGAGTCGGGAACGGTGACCGTGAAAGGGATCATCCACCTCTCGCAGAGCCAGCCTGGTTTCGGTGGCGTAACCGATCCAACGCTTGCACCAGGCCAGTCCCGCCTGGAAACCTGGGCCTACGTTAACCTGGATCGCATCCGCCTTCAAATGAACTTTGATCTGCTGCCGATTTACATCCAGCAGGCGCCGGACCCTTCCTGGACAGGCTTACCAGCGCGCAGCACATTTACCCCGGACCTTTCAGAAGGTCCACACCTGAGTTACGCCATTCAATGGTTTATTTTCTCGGCCGTCCTGAGCATTGGCTACCCGATCCTGGTATGGCGCAGGTTGAAAAAAACTAACTAGAATGAAGCCTTTTTGGAGATCACTGCAGGCGCAGTAATACTTTGCCCTTGTCCCACAACTGCTCGAGCCGGTAATAATCGCGTTGGTCCGTGGATAACAGGTGGACAACGATATCGTCCAGGTCAATCACCAGCCAGCCACTGCTTGCCTGGCCTTCCGCTTTTCTTTTAATATCCAGGGTTTCGTGAGCTTTTTCAATGACGGCATCCGCCAGGCTGTCGAGCATGCGATCGCTGGTGCCGCTGCAAATAATAAAATAATCGGTAAAAGACGCTATTTCATGAATATCGAGCAGGACGATGTCTTCCCCTTTCTTATCTTCTAGAGCATCGATGATCTGTCTAGCTGCTTCCAGTGTATTCAGGTATCACCTCCAATCGATTGATGAACGGCTCAACTGCAATCCAGGTATATTTTAAGTCTTTCGTTTTTCTCACCCGGATGATAAATTGGCTTTATATAAGGCTGTGTAAATCGATCCTGTTGGACGCAAATCGCTCCTGAACAGGGTAACCGCCTCGACCCGGCTTGCTCCAAGATCTCCGACCGTAGTCCGGGCGATCAGGCTGGCCAGTGTGATAACTTCTTCCCGTGAGGCATGCTGTGAAACCCGCCCCAGCGTCAGATGGGGAGAAAAAGGTCTGCCTTCTACCGGGTAGCCCAGCGTGGACAGAGCTGAATCGATGCCTTTTTGCAGGGCCGCCAGGTCGGGTGGAGCTTGCACGCCGATCCAGATGACGCGCGGCTGGCGGGAATTCGGAAAGGCGCCTAACGTTCCTATATGAATTTCAAAGGGTAAGTACTGCCGGCATTCTTTTTTGATGCTATCCTGCAATTTTGCCACTCCAGAAAGCTCTATATCACCTAAAAACTTAAACGTCAGGTGAATATTCTGGGGTGGCACCCACCTGACGACATTCGTAGCTGGGCTTAACTGTTTGATCACCCGTCCCATTGCGGACTGAATAGGCGTGGTTAGCTCCACTGCGATGAACGACCGGATCATCTCCATGATTTGGGAATCAGTATACAGAGACTTAAACAAGCTGTCAATAAAAAACCTTTCTCTCATCTGTGCATTTTTCCTGGGAAAAAAGCATGGGCATCCCCTGATTTTTCCGGAATTAACAGATCATCCTACACAGCATCATAGAATTGTGGTATAAAAAAATTACCCTGCTGTGTACGTGATGCCGCAAGACCGGTTTTGAGCCAACAAATGTTTTACCGGGTTTCATATCCGAACAGTGACGCGATAGGCCTTGGCCAAGGCGGAATTTGACGGGAGAAGCCCTCACCTGCGCTTGCAGGTTCAAAACTACGCTGCACACGGCATGGCGGGGTCTTTTTTTAACTCTTGTGACGACGCTCGAGCTCCCCAAGAATATCGTCTGGGGTCAAATTTTTCTCAGCCAGTAATACCAGGGTATGGTACGTAAGGTCCGCCACCTCCTCGATCATGCGCTGGCGGGTCTGCCCTTTCGCTGCCAGGATCACTTCCATGGCTTCTTCACCTACTTTCTTAATGATTTTATCCTCGCCCGCATTAAAAAGCGACGCCGTGTAAGAATTGGCGGTCGGGTGATCGCGCCGGTCGCAAATAATGGCATATAGCTCTCTGATCGTCATACCTTCTCCTAAATGCGGTATATTTCATATTTTGGAAAATGAGGGGTACCCGGGATTTTCGAAAATATAAAATTCCATTCATGAAACTGGCACCACCTGGTTGAAAAAACAACTGGTTGCCCCGGTGTGACAGGCTGGCCCCGCAGGCTTAACCCGCAGCAGGATTGCATCCAAATCGCAATCCAAAGTAATTTCGACGATTTGCTGGGTGTTGCCGGACGTAGCGCCTTTATGCCAGATTTCCCGGCGGCTGCGCGACCAAAAGTGAGTTTCTCCGGTCTCGAGGGTGGTTCGAAGGCTCTCAGCGTTCATCCAGGCCAGCATCAAGACCTGCCCGCTATCTGCATCCTGCACGATTGCCGGGATCAGCCCGCGTTCGTTATATTTTGGAGTAAGCATCATAGCCTCCGGATCGGGATGCCCTGGTCGGCCAGGTATTGTTTAAGGGCAGGGATTGCCAGGATCCCATCATGAAAAAGTGAAGCAGCCAGGGCAGCATCGGCTTTACCCACGGTTAGCACTTGTTGGAAATGCTCCATTTTCCCGGCACCGCCCGATGCGATCAAGGGCACGGGTACGGCCTCTGCAGCCTGCCGGGTGATTTCAAGGTCATACCCTGCCTGCGTCCCATCAGTGTCCATGCTGGTCAGCAGGATCTCGCCGGCTCCGAGGCTCACTCCCTGTACGATCCACTCGACAGCATCCAGTCCGGTGGGGGTACGTCCGCCATTGATGAAAACCTCCCAATTAATCCCACCATCCGGTTTCAGACGACGCCGGACATCTACTGCCAGTACGATACACTGGCTGCCAAACCGTTCAGCTCCGGCGCTCAGCAGTTCAGGATTTATCACCGCTGCGCTGTTAAGGCTGACCTTATCTGCCCCTGCCAGCAGCAGGTTGCGGATATCCTCTACCGTGCGAATTCCGCCCCCGACTGTAAGCGGCATAAAGACTGTATCGGCCACACGGCGCACCATATCAACGACCGTTGAACGGCCTTCAGGGCTGGCAGAAATATCCAGGAAAACCAGCTCGTCTGCGCCCGCCTGGTCGTACAGGCGAGCCTGCTCGACCGGGTCACCGGCATCGCGCAGGTTGACGAAATGGACGCCTTTGACGACCCGCCCGTCGGCGATATCCAGGCAGGGAATGATTCGTTTAGATAGCATGGATCACCTTTGCCAGGTCTATTTTCCCTTCATACAGGGCCTTTCCCACGATTACCCCCGCCAGGCCGGCATCGCGGGCTTTGAAAATGTCATCCTCGGACGCCACACCACCTGAAGCGATCACGTTCAAGCCGGTGGCTTCGGAAATCTGGCGAGTCAGCTCGATATTCAACCCCTGCTCCTTTCCATCGCGCTTGATATCCGTAAAAATCAGCCAGCGCAGTCCTTGACCGGCCAGGTCGTGCGCCAGTTCGAGCGCCGATAGCTGAGCTTCTATTTTCCAGCCGTGGGTCTTGACTTTGCCTTCCCTGGCATCGAGGCTGACGGCTATCCGGTCTGGGCTCCAGCGGTGGATCAATGTTGGTAGAACGCCCGGATTTTCGACAGCGAGCGTCCCTAACACAGCGCGCTGAACGCCCGCGCTGAGAACCTCCTCCACCGCTTCGATCAAGCGCAGCCCACCGCCGAACTGCACGAAGTGATCTGATTTCCCGGTTACGGCGAGGATTGATTCCAGCGCCTGGCGATTGGCCGCATCAGGTTGGTCAAACGCTCCATCCAGGTTAACCACGTGCAGCCAGGCTGCGCCGGCATCCAGCCATCTGGCGGCCGCGCTGGAAGGCTCATCGCTGTACGTCTTTTGCTGGTTGGGGTCGCCTTCTTTCAAGCGCACCACCTTGCCCTGCATCAAGTCGATGGCAGGGTAAATCGTAAATCGATTCATGCTTTTAATTCCATAAAATTCTTTAGGATCTGTCGTCCTATTCGTTGGCTTTTCTCGGGATGAAACTGGACTGCAAACAACGCCTGGTATTGCAGGACGCTGGCAAACCAGAAACCGTAATCGGTCAGTGCTGCCACGTAATTATTGCTTGCAGGTTCACAGTAATATGAATGGTTGAAATAAGCGTACGAGCCAGGCTTAATTTCGTTCAGCAAGGGCGAGGCGCTGCAGGGCCAAAGCTGGTTCCAGCCCGTCTGCGGCACCTTCAGATCGTGCCTGTCCGGGAAGCGTGCTACTTTACCGGGCAGGATACCCAGGCCGCTGAACTTCCCCATTTCCTCGCTGTACTCGAAAAGGGCCTGCATGCCCACACAAATGCCTAAAACGGGATCGCCACGGCTGACTGCTGATTTTACCGGCTCGCATAGGTTCCGGATGTTCAGCCCTTCCATGAATTTTCCAAATGCGCCCACACCCGGCAGGATCAGGCGACCTCCGTGAGCCAGGTCTACCGGGTCGCTCGTTACGGTGATCTTGTATCCCAGGGAAGCCAGGGCGTTGTAGACAGAATGTAAATTGCCGGTGCCTGCATCAATTAAGAGTGCGTCTTCCATGGTAACCTCTATTCGGCTATACCTTGCCTTTGCTGGAAGGGATCGTTCCGGCTCGCCGCGGGTCGATCCGGGTGGCTGCATCCAGGGCGCGCCCGAATGCTTTAAACAGGGCTTCGGCCTGGTGATGGTCATCTCGACCGTAAAAAAGACGGGCGTGTAAATTGCAGCGCGCCTGGATCGCAAAGCTTTCCAAAAAATGGGCAAACAGCGAGGATGGGATTCCGCCGACATCAGGGTTGTGCCACTCGCCTTCGAAATAGGCGTAGGGGCGCCCGGAAAAATCCAGCGTAACTCGGGCCAGGCTTTCATCCATCGGAACTTCGCAGGACGCCATGCGCACAATTCCCGCCCTGTCTCCCAGCGCGTCTGAAAAAGCCTGCCCGAGCGCCAGGGCAGCATCTTCGACGGTGTGGTGCGGATCGACCTCAAGGTCTCCTTCGGCGGCAAGGTTGATGTCGAACAGGCCGTGGACGGCCACCTGAATAAGCATATGGTCGAGGAATGGAATGCCGGTCCGGACCTGGTGTGCGCCTGATCCGTCCAGGTTTAGGCTCACCTCGACCGTCGTTTCACCGGTCTGGCGGAATACCTGGCTCGAGCGGCCGGTATTTAAGGGGGACGTGGTGCTCTTCCAACGCGCCGGAATGGGTTGGCGGTAGTCCATTTGCTTGCGGATAAGATCGGCGACCTCGCTGCCTGCGATTTGCTGGCAAAGCGAGAGGCCGAGGTCAATGGCAGCGGTCACCCCGCCGGCAGTCAGAATATTGCCTTCTTCGACGAGGCGCGCCTTGACTACCTTGACCCCCAATTCACGCAGTTCTTTACGGGCGTTTGGATGGGTGGCGGCCTGTTTATCGACCAGAAGGCCGGCAGAGGCCAGCAGCAATGACCCAGTGCACACGGAGGCGATCTGCTTTGCCTGACCCGCGCCTGCCAGCCAGGTATTGAACTCTGGATCTTGCATCAACGTGCGGGTTCCCTGTCCACCAGGGACGACAACCAGGTCGTATTCAGCCAGAGATGGACGGATTTTATTGGGTTGGAGGGGCATCCCGGCAAAATCACGCATTTCCGACTGCCATCCGGCCAGGTCCCAGCACAGGTCAGGCACGAAATTCATCGTTTTCAGACGGGTGAGTGGATCGTAGACGCCCACGAAATCGAGCATGGTCATTCCTTCGAACAGGACAAAGGCGATGTTCATGAAAGCCTCCACTCAATTGCCAGTTTTTGCATTGCTTCAATCACTGCGTTCGTATGCGGGGGTTTCCCCACCGAAATGCGAATGTAGTTTTGCAGCAAGGGTGTATTGTAAAAGCGGACCAGGATGCCGCGCTGGGCAAGAGCTTCTTTGAGCGAAAGGGCGGAGGTGCCATTTACGCGGCACAGGATGAAGTTAGCCTGGGATGGGAATGGCTCTAAAAATGGAACAGCCCGCAACTTTTCGTATAGCCGATTTCTTTCGATTCGCAGCCTGGCTACATTCTCGGCCAAATACTCCCGGTCTTGCAGGGAAGCGATAGCAGCAGCGGTAGCTGCTACGTTCACATTGTACGGCTGCTTGGCTTTCCACAGGACGGGCATCAGCCAGGCCGGAAAAGCGCCGTATCCCACGCGTAAGCCAGCCAGTCCGGCCCATTTGCTGAATGTACGGAGAACCACCAGGTTCTCGCGTTTCAACACTTCCGGTAAAAGCGTGCGCTGTTCTCCGAGCCGGCCAGCGCCTTCGCAAAATTCAATGTAAGCCTCATCTACCACCACCAGCACCGGCAGATCAAGGATCTCCTGGATGACTTGTGAATCGGGGAGATTTCCGTCCGGGTTATTCGGGGCGGTCACAAACAGGATTCTGGGACGGTACGTATCGACCGCTGTGCGAATGGCTGGAAGGTCAAGTGAAAAATCGGCCCGTCGCGGGATTGAAATGACCTGCCCTGCGTTCAGATAAGTGTCGAAAGGATACATTCCAAATGTAGGAGGAAAATTGAGAACGCCTTCGTCCTTTTCGAGCATCACCCGTAAAATCAGGTCGATCAGCTCATCGGCTCCCGCTCCTGCCATCAGGCTGTCGACCGGCAGACCCGTAAACTCGGCCAAGGCGCGCCGCAATGTCCGGCTTTCAGGGTCAGGATAGATATGTGGAAAATCCAGGTCAGCCAGGGCAGCGCGGGCGCGCGGCGACATGCCGTACGGATTTTCGTTGGCATCCAACTTAATGATTTTCTCGACGGGCAGGCCCAGCCTTTCGGAAAGCACTTCAAACGGCTCGATCGGCGTATAGGGCGGGAAGCGTTCAAAACGCACGGCCGGTTTCATAAGCGCACCTCGGCCGCGTTGGCGTGCGCATCCAACCCCTCGCAACGCGCCAGGGCAGCCGCAGCCGGGGCGATATGGTGGGTGGTGGCCGAATCGAGGGCGATCAAGCTGATGATGTGGACGAAATCAAGCACATTCAGCGGCGATGCAAACCGGGCTGATCCACTGGTCGGCATCACGTGGCTCGGTCCCGCGACGTAATCGCCCAAAACTTCAAACGAATGCTCTCCGAGAAAAACCCCACCGGCCGCCTGGACCTGATCCACCCAGCGCCAGGGATCGGTGACTGCCAGGCACAGGTGTTCAGGCGCGTACAGGTTGGCCAGCTCTATAGCCTGCTCGAGGCTGGTCGTAAGTACGGCTCCGCTACGATTCTCGAAGGAGCCCTGGATGATTTTAGCTCGACTGCGTTTTTTCAATTGTTCATCGATTTCAACCTGCACGGCTTCTATTAATCCGGCCGAAGGCGTGAGCAAAATTGCAGCAGCCAGGATATCGTGCTCGGCCTGGGCCAGTAAATCTGCGGCTACCCAATCCGGGCGCGCTTTTTCATCGGCCACAATTACTGTCTCAGTCGGCCCGGCCAGGCTGTCGATGCCGACCACCCCGTAAACCTGGCGTTTGGCGAGGGTGACGAACAGGTTGCCCGGACCGAAGATTTTATCGACCGGCTTGATCGAGCCCGTGCCGTATGCCAGGGCGCCGATCGCCTGGGCACCACCGATGGCATAAACTTCAGTGATCCCGAGTAAGGCGGCGGCGGCCAGAATGGCAGGAGATACGCTGCCGCTCTCTCGCTGGGGCGGAGTTACCAGCACGATCTCGGCCACGCCTGCCACCTGGGCGGGGATGGCAGTCATGAGCACACTTGAGGGCAGTGGAGCGCTCCCGGCCGGCACGTAAATCCCAACCCGGCGAACTGGCCGCACAATCTGTCCGAGAGTGCCGCCCATCGCCTGGGTGATCCAGGAAGTGACCGGCTGGGACCGGTGGAACTGCCGGATGCGGTCGGCAGCCAGTTGAAAGGCTGTAAGGTCATCCGGTTGAAGCTGGGCAAGCGCGTCCTTGATCCTTTCTTCAGAGACACGGAAGGATTCACTACCCTGCCCATCTAGCTTTGCCGACCATTTCCGAACGGCCTCATCGCCATTCTGGCGAATCTCAGAAAGAATAACACCCACGGCTTCGGATGGTGAAAGCGCGGCGCCAAATGCGCGGGCGATGCTTTCTTGTAAAGAGGCGGGAATCGCCATGTCATCCAGCGGAATGCGCCGGAGTAAGCTGGCAAGGGCATCTTGTGGGGTGTACAGTTTCAGCATGGTTTTCCTCTAAAAAAAATCCCCCGGCAGGCCGGGGGTGAATTATGTCAAGTCAATGAGAAAAGACCAGACTCTCCCTCGGTCAGGTTGTAGATAGAAGTTCATGGTGATTAACGCCGGTCAAAGACGATTTCATCGACCGAGAATATAACATAACGCAGGGTGCGTGTCAATCTTTTACCTGTTAAGAGCGAGTTTTGGATTATTGAGGTGCAAACCGTTGCTCCTGTCTGCCTCAAATTGTGGGATAATAAGGTTAATAAGGAGGTGAAAAAATGAACAATCCACCTGAGCCAAAAACAGAGACCCTGGCTGAAACCGAAAATTATGGCGCCTACCTGGCAGAGGAGCCAGACGGAGAGACAACCTATTTTCTGGAATTAAATAACGTAACCGTGCATTTTTTTCAGGAAGAATGGGATGAATTTTTGGAGCTGGTCCGCCTCCTCAACAAACCCAAAAAGTAGGAAAAGATTTGCTTACAACCTGCATAAAAATAAAATGCGCCCTAAGCGCATTTTATTTTTATGCAGGTTGTAAGTAAATTATATCTAATTCTGAGGCTTAGGCTCAATCAGGATGGGTAAATTCAGCCCTTCTGTTTTTAATTGGATCGTATTTTCAATGATTGAGCGCAATTCTTCGAGGTTAGTAAAAATTTCAGTCTTACCGGTTGAAATTACTTCTATCCGGCCCTGGACTGGAACGCAGTTGCTTTCAGCGGGGAGAATCGTAAGCAAAAAGGTATATTTTTTTCGCATCGGTGAGATCTCATCATTAATATATCCTTTCAAATTGACAGATTACTGACAACCCAACCAACAGAAAAGGGATGTCTTGGTTAATTTGCGATGTTTAACATAGCAAATTAACCAAAACATCCCTGCCAGTATTAACCTTTTCGAATTTGTTCTGCCAATGTGCGCAAGTCCGCCCGTGGGGAAATCGCAAGATCGGCCTTGAGTACTTTTTCAATTTCCAGAAAGATCCTCAGCGCCCGAGGGATATCTCTCAAGATGATACAGGCCTTCATACCTAATAGAGCCGCATCTTCGTTCCATGTATCGATCCGCAGGACACGCCGGGCGCATTCCAGAGCATCGAGCGTTTTTTCTTGCTGAAGATAAACCTGGCCCAAGGCCAGGATGCCGCTCAGACGCAATTCGGCCAGGCTTTCGCGCTGGCGCGTGCTCCAATCCCGGTAGCGGTCCATTGGAAAAAGGTCGTCGATGTACTGCGAAAGGGCGCGGTTTAAATTTTCGATGTTATGGGTCAGGATTGCAGACCGGATCATTTTTTCAAATTGCTCAAAATCGACCTGAGACCCGCCCGGTAAATTGAGATAGACTCTTTCGCCTTCCACCGTCAGGTAGCGGGAGGGGAACTTTTCCGGCAGGTCCGGTTCCAGGATGTGCCGCAAGGTGGAGGTGGCCTGGTGGAAAAGGTCCTGGGCATTTTCCGGCATGTGTTCTCCCCACAGGTCCTCCAGGATTTCATCGCGCCCGGAAGAGTGATTGGGCTTGAGCAGTAAATAGCGAAATAGCTCGCCAGCTTTGCGCCTCTGCCAGGCCTGATCCTCGATCCGCCGCTGTCCCTGCCAGACAGCGAACTGCCCCAATCCGTAGATCCTTAATGGCGGCGGAGATACTTTAGCGAGCTGCTGGACCAGGTTTTCGGCCGCCTGGCGGGCTTTCAAATTGCGGTTCCGCAGGTGTCCTGTGATTAATGGGAAGGATCTACTGCGCTCACGCTCCAGGATAAAACCATAACCCCCTTTGGTGATCATGTTCGAGGCCTCAATCCAAACCTCATCCGCCTGTTCGCGATCGATTTGTTTATATAAGGCCGCTAAAGAAAAGGCTGTATTAGCCAATTCGTAATTTGCGTGAATGACGCTAAAGCATTTCCTGGCTTCAAACAGGTGGTTCTCGGCGGTTTGAAAATCACCCATGGCCCAGATCGATTTAGCCAGCTCGAGATAGGATTCGCCTTTCAAAAAACTGCCGCCGAGCCTTTCAGCGTAGCGCAATCCGTCCTCAGCCCAGGAGCAGGCAGTCGGGAAATCGGATTTCAGGCGAAAAAACCGGCTTAACTCCAATCGCGCCCAAACGCTTAGATCGGGGGCGCCAGTCAAATTCCCGATCCGCAAGGCCAGCTCCAGGTATTCTTCAGCTTTTTCGAGCTGTTCTTCGTCGAGCGCCAGGCTGCCCCAGATCAAATAATAACTTCCAGCTACCCGAGTGGCTGGTTTTACCATGGGGAGAAGCTCATCTAGACTCTGGCGGACTTTTCTTCGATTTCCCAGGATCTGGTAGATCATGGCCCGCAAGAAGGGTATCCCCCAAAAAACCTCGTTGCCTTCTTGCAGGAGGATGCTCGCATTTTCAATCAACGAAAAAGCAGGGCCAAACTGGCCGCGCACCAAATACACCAGGCCGGCCTGGTAATACAGAGACATGACCAGTTTTTTGCGATCATTTAATGCCCGGCATAAATCTGAAGCATGCTGGTAGGCCTGTTCAGCCAGGTCAATATCATCTGTTTCAGCCGCGCACCGGCCTATAATCAAATACGCCTGGATGGCGACGTTGGTTGCCTGTTCATTCTTGAGGATTTCTTCGGCCAGGGCCTTTGCTTCAGCATAACGGCCAAACCATGCCAGTAAATTGGCATAACGACCCTGCGAAAGTGCGATCTGTTCCGCAACCCCAAATTGGTGCGCCTGTTTTAAGTCCTGCTCGGCTGCTTCAAGTGCTGTCTGGAGGTTACCCTGGTCTTCGTCCAGGTTATAATCGGTCAGCAGTCTTTCCATCTTTGGTACCAGGTTATCCATCGACAGTCCCCTTTTCAAAGTTCATGAGCCTGGCAAGCTCGTAAATTATTATCTGATTTTGGTTCAAAATATACTTTTGGCACAAAGGTAAACCCTTGCATACCGGCAATTTGAGAAAGTTATTTATACCATATTTTATTTTAGAACATCTATACAAGTAAAGGATTTTTGAGCGGTATTAAAGAATCGTCTACGATCCCTAATTAAATTTGGATTCTTCTACGTATTGAAGTCGGGTTGCAAATGACGAGCCAATCGATTGGCTGGACCTATGGATAGATCGAGAAGCAAAATGTAAATTCCTATCCGGTGATTATAATTATCGTATGACCTGGAGCATCGTTGTTCAGGCAGGCGGGGAGTCACGACGTATGGGCCAAAATAAAGCGCTCATGCTTTTTCATGGCCAGCCGTTAATCGCCCGTATCATTTCGAGGTTGGCGCCGGCGGCAGACGAAATCCTGGTTGTTGCCAACCAGCCAGATTTGTTCAAATTCCTTGGTCTGCCAGTGTTCAAGGATATCATTCCGCATAAAGGGGCCTTAGGAGGATTATTTACCGCCTTAAGCTACGCCAACAATCCGGTTCTGGCAGTTGTTGCCTGCGATATGCCTTTTATAAATCCCAACCTGCTGATTGCTGAGCGTAATCTATTATGTGATGGGAACTGGGATGTCGTGATACCGCGTTCGGAACGGGGGCTGGAACCTTTACATTCTATCTATCGCAGGGAAACCTGTTTGCCGGTGGTTCAACAGGCGATTGAACAGGAACGGTTAAGAATGACCTCCTGGTTTTGGGAGGTGAAGGTGCGCACCATGGAGCCTGACGAGATATCTGGGATTGATCCGGATCTGCGGTCGTTAAATAATATCAATACGCCAGAAGAATTCAGGCAGGCTGAGACGTTCGAATAAGCCATATTCTCAATCCTACGCTTGCAGCACGAAATCGTTAAGCAACTGATAGCATTTATCATCCTGATTTGGTGTAAAATACTAGCGGATTGATTGTACACTCATGATCAAACTGGCGATTGTATCCACTTTGTTGCTATGTTTGATAATTTTAGTGGGGTGTAGTATACCAATTTTATCAGAGTCAACCAAATATCCGGATCCAACTCGCATCTACCGAACCATCTCTGCTGGCCTGACTGAGACCGCCACGAGGGCGTCTACAATCATTCAGACTCCCGTTCCCTCACCGTCGCAAACGAGCCCGAATCTGGAAACAATCGATGCTCCCATTCCGACAACCGGACGAGAGACCACCGGCACACCTGTCTTAACTGATATCGCCTGCAATCTGGCTGTGGCCGGAAAGCCATCCATTGATGTGACGATTCCGGATGGGACACTTCTTAAGCCAGGCGAATCCTTTACCAAGACCTGGCGGCTGGTAAATAACGGTTCGTGTACCTGGTCAACTTCTTATGCCGCTGTCTGGTTTTCAGGCGAGACATTTTCATCCGCAAAATTGCAAAATTTTACTTATGCCGTTCCACATGCTGAATCGATTGACGTCTCGATTGATATGGTAGCCCCCAACGAACCAGGCATCCACCAGAGCAACTGGAAGTTGAGGTCGGGGGATGGCGCCTTGTTTGGATTGGGGCCAGAGGGAATTGCGCCTTTCTGGGTAAGGGTTGAGGTGATGGACCTCGCTACCCCAGGCGAGATCCCAGCCGAAACTGCAACACCGACCTCAGTTATCGCCTTTCATGATATTGTGATCCTTTCAGCCAATAATAGTGTCGACCTGGATATTGGGAAGTTCAATTCGGGGCCAGCAGATGACCTGGGTCTGTCGGCCGCGCCCCCTAAACCTCTTACACTCTACCCGCTGAACGGCGCCAGGATGGCGAGTTTTGGGTCTCAGCGGCCATCCGAAGCCGATTGTGCTTCCTTTCCCATCAATGGGAATGGAATCCCGCTTTCGGCTTTATCAGGATTGCCCTACCTTTGCTACCGTACAAACCAGGGCCAGTTGGGAATGATTAAATTGATTTCTATAAAAGAGAATTCTCTCTCGTTGGAATTTACGACCTGGGCAGTACCTTAGAATTAAGTCAAAGCTGGAGGAATAATGAACCTTGACGATCTGGAGCGCATCAAGCAGTTGGATAGCATGGACATGTTAGGCCACATCCACAATTTACCTGACCAATTAGATGGGGCATTTAAATCAGGCTTACAACTGCCTTTGCCGGAAATGGGCGCCATTCACAATGTGTTGATCGCTGGGATGGGTGGTTCCGCCATTGGGGCCGACCTTCTGGCGAGGTATTCCGCCCCATTGTGCCCAGTCCCGATCGTCGTCCATAGAGACTATGAGCTGCCAGCCTGGGCTGCCGGGCCGCACACCCTGGTGATCGCTTCTTCACATTCTGGGAACACAGAAGAGACTCTTTCGGCATACGAAATAGCGCGCCAGCGAAAATGCAAGACTCTGGTAGTTACCACAAACGGTAAATTGGCGGCGTTGGCTGAAAGCGGCGGACTGCCCGTGTGGACCTTTGAACATATGGGCCAACCACGCGCTGCGGTGGGTTTTTCCTTTGGATTATTAATGGCTGCCCTCGTTCGTTTGAAACTGCTACCTGATCCGACTCAGGAATTGAATGAAACCCTTGCAGTTATGCGCCAACAACAATTAGAAATTGAGCCGGCTGTCCCTGCGGTCAAGAATTCGGCCAAGCGCCTGGCAGGCCAGTTATTCGGAAGGTGGGTGACCGTTCTCGGCTCCGGCTACCTGGCTCCGGTTGCCCGGCGCTGGAAATCAACGATCAGCGAGCTTGCTAAGGCCTGGGCCCAGTTTGAATTTATACCTGAGGCGGACCACAACACGCTGGCGGGTGTTGTCAATCCGGTCGACGTGCTGACCCGCACCGTAACCATCTTTTTGAGATCCCCATCCGACCATCCCCGCAATTTCCTGCGCTCCAATTTAACTCGCCAGGGGTTTATGATTGCGGGCTTGAACACGGATGCGGTCGATGCCAGGGGCAATTGCCCTCTGGCTCACATCTGGTCGACCCTCCATTTTGGCGATTATATGGCATTCTACCTGGCGATTGCCTACGGCGTTGACCCGACCCCTGTCGAAGCCCTGGAAAGCTTAAAAGCAGCCCTGAGAGATTAAATACAGCGCTCAGCGACGCATAAATATTTTCATCGCTTCGCGCTGCTGGCGCAGCCAATCAGAAAACCGCGCCCCGGCCCTCTTGATAAATTTCCAGATCGCTTTGCCACGGTGGCGTAGCTCCACCCCGATTGGGGGTGGTTGTTCCATATGCTCCATCTTCGCCCAGGGATCAAGGTCGAGCAACTTGCGGGTAGTGTAATCGATAAATAGCTTTGCCGTCGCCAGGAGTGGAGCAGCCAGGATCATGCCGACGACCCCCATGACATTGTACAATACCAGGGCGGTAATTAAAACGGCAGCCGGGTGGATTTTTAAGGCATGCGAGAAAATACGCGGCGTTATCAAATTATCGATAATTGAATCGGTTACCAGGCCGACGATCACAATCATCAAGGCATAATCGAGGGAAGATAGGCCGAAAATGGTACTGCCTTGCGAAAAGGCCACCAGCCCGTTCGCGGTCCAGGAGATGATCTCACCCACGTATGGTAAAAAGCGCGCAAAGCCGGCAAGTAGCGCCAGTCCAAAGTAATACTGCAATCCGAGAATCGAAAAAAGGATCGTGTAAATTAGTGTCACCAACAAGAAAACGATCAACTGGCTCCGTAGATATGCATTCCAGATGATCGTCAATTCGCTCGAAATGCGTTTAATGTCCTCACGATAACCTGGTATATCGATATTGAAAAGTTTGCCTGGCGACCCTTCAGTTTCCGAAACAATGAAATAAGAAAGCATGAGAGACAGCATAACCAGACCGACGATATTGGCTGCGCCCGAAGCCACACTCCCGACGAGCGTTCCAGCCTGGGCCAGAAGCGGTTGAATGACGCCCATGATAGTATTTACGGCGCTGCTAAAGTTTACCTGGGTCAGATCAATACTAAATGGTCCAATTAAGATCGGTTTGGCAATTAGATTGGAAATAAAAGTTGGCAGGTCATTTAATGATTTCTGAAGAAAAACTACCAGGTTTTGAATTTGCTCTATCAGAGTGATTCCGCCCCAGGCAAGCAGGCTGATCAAGCATACGATAATCAGGAGGTAAATGATGCCAGAAGCCAATCGCCATGGCATCCGCATCAGCCGGTGTAGGAAATTTGCCAGCGGATAGACCAGGTACGAAAGGATGATTGCAACCATGCCCAACGCGAAAAGAGATCGAAAGCTGATCACGATCACAGCTAAGAACGCTGCCAGGGTCAGGCCGATGATCAGCTTGGTGGTGTTGCTCCAACGTGGTGAGGATGGCGAATTCAAGTGAGCCATTTTTTTAGAACGATTCTCAACGAATACGTTATTGATTTTAGCCTTTTTTGAAAAGCTTGACAACTATTACAGAACAATTGTCTGTCACTTCTGGTGTTAGTTTTTCATTTTTCTGTAAATTGCGGGACAACTTCCAGATTTCTGTTGAATGGAAGGCAACCTCAAGGTTTGCAAGATTAATCCCTGATCGCTATAATCTGGATATGACTTCGCTCATACATTGGATAACCATCCTTACCTTCATTTTTCAAGGTTTATTTCCTCCTGCGTCGTCGCTTCTCCAGGTCGCGCAGCAAACCCTTTCGGCTGAAAGTTTTTCCATCCGGATCCACCCGGATCAACCCCTGGAGGTTGGCGATATTGCGAGTTTCGAGATATTTGCGGCGCAGGGTGTGGATGTGCACGATCAGCAAATCACGATCAGCCTGGTTTCGTCTGGATCTAAAGTGATTGGGAAATCCCCATTTGCGATCACCGGTGAAAATAAATTCCGTGCGCTCTTGATGTGGGCCTGGGACACTCACGGCCTGGCGCCAGGTGAATTTACCCTGAGTTATGCCATTCAGCCGGCAGGAATTACCTGGCAGCAGAAACTTCAATTAAATCCGGTTCCGCCCGGGCCATCTTTCAAATGGGCTGCGGTTGAAACAGCCTGTTGTATTGTGCATTACATTACCGGCACACGCCCTGAGAGGGATCTCGCCCTGCTGCTGCCGGAAATTAATACCCAATTCCAATTGGTTGAAACCCAGCTCAGCCACGTCATGCCAAAAAAAGTTGACATTAATTTGCTGCCGCGCATTTTGGGCCAGGGTGGATTTACGACCGATGAGGTTTATTTATCCGATCCGGAGCTGAATTATGTCGATACTGATCTTCCAGTTGTTCTTCATCACGAGCTCGTTCACGTTGTTGACCTCGACATAGGTGGAAAGTTCAGGCCTCTGCTACTGGTTGAGGGCCTGGCAGTGTATTTAACCGGAGGACATTACAGGACCGAGCCGTTGTTGCAAAGAGCTGCTACACTGGTGGACAGCGGCACCTACATTCCCCTGCCGAACCTGGCAGATAATTTCTATGCCTGGCAGCACGAGATCAGCTACCTCGAAGCCGGCTCGTTGGTTTCCTACATGGTCAATGCCTGGGGATGGAAGGCCTACGATAATTTTTACCGCGATATTGAACCAATCCTATCCGCCAGCGACTCCACCGTAATCGATCATGCGCTTCAAGCTCACTTTGGCCTGAGCTTTCGCCAGCTTGACGACCGTTTCTACACCTTTTTAAAGTCTATTCCTATAAACCCCGATTTGGATTCGGATGTAATTGCAACGGCAGATCTGTTTGATACTATCCGCGCCTACCAACAAAAGCTGGATCCTACGGCTTTTTTTCAGGAGGTCTGGCTGCCGGATGCCAACCAGATGCGAGAGCGCGGTATTACCGCAGATTTTCTGCGGCGGGATGAAACAAGCGAAAACATTGAAATCGAAGCTATGCTCGTACAGGCAGGAGAGGCATGGAAAAAAGGCGATTTTAATGGGACAGAACGCCTGATATTTGCTACCAAGCAAAAGATTGCTGGCGGCTAACGAGAAAATTTCGAAATTAAATTAAGTGCAAATTCCGAACAGCGGGCACCACAACCTGAAGTCATCGATCAAGAGGATCAAGATTGTGATCAACAGGACGCCTATCAGAACGAATATCCAGATTGGAATCCGGTAGCGGATATTGGATTCCTCTGTATATTGAGGCGTCGGAACCTGCCCAGAGAACTGAGAAGACTGCATGGGCTCGACGGGTGCCTGGTATGTGGGTTGAGGCTGGTATGCCGGGGGTTCGGGGGTGGGAGAATAAGCAGGCTGCTGGGGAGCCGGAGCCTGAAAAGGGTAGCCTTGCTGGTTCTGAGCGTAATTCTGCGGCGGCTGTGCAGGGGGTTGGTAAGGTGCGGGTTGGTTACCGATCGGCGCAGGCGGAATAAATACAGGCGGTTTTGCAGGCGCCGCATAAGCGGGCGGCGTTTGAGCTGGCTCATTTGCCGGAACAGAATCCGGCATCTTTGCCCCTGCTTCGACCACCAGGTTGATCCGCTCTCCGAAGGTAATCTGTTCGCCGATGTGCAGAACATACGGACCGGTCAGCCGTTGGTTATTCACGGCAGTCCCGTTGGTCGATCCAAGGTCCTCGATGATATATGAATTTCCCTGCATGTACAAGCGGGCGTGGCGTCGAGATACTTCCGGGTCGTTGATGACAATGTCGTTCCCCAGGTCTCGCCCGATAAAAATTTCGGCTTTTTCCAGGGGATAGATTTTCCCTGGAATCGGTCCGGAATTTAATACCAGTTGATATTGAGCTGCCATACACCCACTCCTTGAACGATGGTTGGTTGAGTTATATTCTTCTGTAAAATGCACGGGGCCGCCTCACATTTTACAGAAACATGAATCATGGTTTTATTGATCTGTCAAGAGTTATTAAAAACAACTTTGACAGATTACTATGATTAGATTAAGTGTAATGATATTGATTAAAGATGTCAACTTTAATATCGAATGAAAAAACAAGGTGGTATTATTGTTAATAATCTGCTTCACGACCTTGATATGGAAATTGGCCCTTTGGGAGTTGCCGTGGGTT
>DATKKB010000112.1:0-15240 GCA_035543095.1 Anaerolineaceae bacterium
CGCCTTGCAGTTTCTTACCTGATCGGTAACTGGATTTTGGTCAGGCTGAATTCGCCCGTCGCCTCCAGCCGCTTCTGGCCGCTGGCGTTAGGCGCCATCATCCTGGCGCTTCTGACCGCTATCCCCTTCCTGGGCTGGATCTTCTGGTTCGTAAGTGCCCTGGTCGGGCTCGGAGGCATCTGGTACGCCTGGCGCGCCAGAGCCGCAGCTTCATAGAGAAAAAATATTCCCGCTTTTGCGGGAATATTTTTTTCTCTCTCGTTAATCTTCTTCGCCGGAGCCAATGCCGAGCGGCTTCCATTTATTTTCGTCGGCCCGCAGGCGATGAGCGCCCCCTCCCCGTTTGTGCAGCTCGTCGAAGTGCTCGGGCTTAATGAACATGAGGTCCCCATCCAGCAAGGCTGTCAGGCCTTCCTGGCCCGGCTCGCGGCGCTTATTCTGGCAATAGACGCACGTCTTGGGATCGTGGGGCTTGTATTCGACCGGCTCTTCGTAGGTGGTGATAAAACCCTCGAAGTTGCGTAGAACGATCTTGTGGTCCGACATGCTGATCAGGTAATTCGGCATCACCGGGATCTTGCCTCCCCCGCCGGGCGCATCGACGCAAAAGGTTGGGATGGAATAGCCGGAGGTATGCCCGCGCAGGCCCTCGATGATCTCGATCCCCTTGGCGACCGGGGTGCGGAAATGGCCTGCACCTTCCACCAGGTCGCACTGATACAGGTAATACGGCCGGACGCGGATGCGCACCAGGTCCTGAACGAGCTTGCGCTGGATGTGGACACAGTCGTTGATCCCCGCCAGCAGGACGGATTGGTTGCCAAGCGGAATGCCAGCGCGTGTCAGCTTATCGGCTGCCTGGGCCAGCTCAGCCGAAATTTCATTGGGATGGTTCACGTGAATGTTCATCCACAACGGGTGATATTTCTGGAGCATATCGCACAGGTCGTCCGTGACTCGCATCGGCATGAACACCGGCACGCGCGTGCCGATGCGGATAATTTCGATATGCGGAATCTCTCGCAGGCGGCCGAGCAGCTCTTCCAGCAGTTTCGGCGCCAGGACGAGCGGGTCGCCGCCTGAAAGCAGCACATCCCGCACCTCCGGCGTGCGTTTGAGGTAATCGATCTGGGCTTCGAACTCTGATCGTGAAAAGGTGGCGCTCGGATCGCCGACGATGCGCGAGCGAGTGCAATAACGGCAGTATGAGGCGCATTGCGTGGTCACCAGCATCAGTACCCGATCCGGGTAGCGGTGCACCAGGCCGGGAACAGGCGAGTGGCGGTCCTCCGCCAAAGAATCCTCCATCATGCCGGTAAACGGCGCAATTTCACTGGTGCTCGGCACAACCTGTTTGCGAATCGGGTCGTTTGGGTCGTCCGGATCGATCAGTGACACGAAATAGGGGGTGATGTCGACTCGAAACAATCCCTGTGTCGCGAGAGCCTTGCGTTCACTTTCCGTGAGACTGAGCACTTTTCCGAAATCGTCAACGCTATTTAGGCGGTGGCTGAGCTGCCAGCGCCAATCGTTCCATTTCTCGTCGGGCACGTCCTGGTATACGGGCGCCCGTTTTGATATAAAGGGGGCTGGGGACATGGATTTCTCCTACATAAATTCTTAATGCGACTTTTTTGTGCCGGAGAATCCTTCACATAAAAACATCGCAAGGTATTTTAAAGTAAATAACCAGGTCTTATTTTACGACAAAAGCTGCTTGGGTCAAATGTTGATCAACAATAGAAGTGCAGGTCATCAGATGCATATTTTTAAAAACGAATCTGTAAAGTGTCGTTTTAATCTTTAGTGTTATATTTAAATTTGTGACAACCACGAATCGCGACCGGATATTACTTGTTGAGAGCGATCCTTTAATCAGCGACATGATCGCCAGGCAGTCGTTGCAGGCCTGCGGATACCAGACGTACGTCATTGGCGACGCCAATTCGGCCATTGAACGCATCAAGCAACTCAAACCGGACCTTGTGATCTCCAACATCGACCTGCCCGGGTTGAGTGGTAAGGATCTGCTGGTGGCGCTGGCATCCCAGGGACTGGACGTGCCGGTCATCATCATTGCAAAGAAGGGCGAAGAATCAAACATCATCCACGCCTTTCGAGTTGGGGCGGAGGATTATTTGCTGTGGCCGTCACGTGAAGCAGAAATTATCAACATTGTCGAGCGCGTCCTGAAACAGGTCCACGAACGCCGGGATAAAGAGCGTTTGCAGCAGCAGCTCCAGCAAACCAACCAGGAGTTGCAGCTGCGCGTACGCGAGCTGACTACCATCTTCTCGATCGGCAAAGCCGTCACGTCGATCACGGACCCAGGCATATTATTCGAACGAATCCTGGAAGGTGCCGCCAAAGTCACGCAGGCAGAGCTGGGCTGGTTCTTGCTGCGCGAAGAGAACTTGAAAAGCTACCGGTTGGTGGCCCAACGCAACTTGCCTATTTCGCTGGCAGATCGCATGAACCAGACCTGGGATGATGGCCTGAGCTCATTGGTTGCCATGTCGGGTGAAACGCTGAGCATCCACGGTGAGCCGCTAAAACGCTTTAAGATCGTTGCGCTGGGGCAGGCCGCTCTCATCGTGCCGGTAAAGGTCCAAAAGCAGGTCATGGGATTGTTAATTGTGATGCGACGGCAGCCAATACCTTTTTCTTCGAGCGAGCAGCACCTGCTCGAAGCGGTAGCAGATTACGCCTCCATCTCGCTGGTGAATGCCCAGCTCTTCCGCACGGTGGAGGAGCGAGCCCTCAAGCTGGAAACGGCGGCCGACAATGCCCGCACCGGCGAAAAAGTGAACCAGGAAATCCTGGGAGTTGTTAAAGATGAGCTGCGTTCTTCCATCGAAATTGCCGGTAACGCCCTGGACCACCTGGTCAAAGATCCGGCTGCCCGCTGGACGACCGATCACCTGCAGTTAATCTCCACCATACAGGAACAGCTCAAGAATCTCAGCCGGGTGACGGACGCCATCAACCAATTGAAAGAACCGAAAGAATCGACCCAACCGATGGCCCAGGTCAACCTGGCCGAAATCGTCCGCCGCACCGCCGGGGGTTTCCAGCCCCTGGCGCGCCAGAACAATATGACCCTGACGGTGGAAATTGCCGCTGATCCGCTCCAGATCCGGGCCGACAGCGGGCAGATAGCCCAGGTGTTGAACGGCCTGATCAGCAATGCCATAAAATTTTGCAATCCCGGCGGGCAGGTCTCGATCCGGATCGAAAGAAACGGCGATGCGAACGCCCATGTGATCGTGAGCAATACCGGTCCGGGCATCGATCCGCGCCAGAACGAAAATATTTTCAACCCATCTTACCGGCCGCAGGAGTCCCGGCCCCGCCGTTTCGGCGGTATTGGTATCGGCTTGAGCCTGGTCAAGGAGATCGTCGCCGGCCAAAAAGGCAAGATTTGGGTTGAAAGCCAGCCAGGACAAGGCTCCCGCTTCCACATTACCCTGCCTTTAACAAAATAACCCGGCACAACTCGTGCAACCTTAACTTTTCAATGGTAACCGGACAAAAAGAAAAGATTATTGTTATGATTGCTGACCAGCAGGTGAACTACCTGCTGCAGCGTGTTCTTGAATCGATCGGCTACGACGTAATTCTTTGCCAGGATCGTGAAACCATCTCGAAAGAGATTGAAGCTGGTAATACTTGCCTGTTGATTATCAGCGAACAGCTTGACCCGATCAATGGAATTGACCTTTCGGCCGAAATCCTCGAGAAATATCCCGGCATCCCCCTGATCCTGTTTGTATACAAAGACAACGCGGACCTGCTCAAAAGAGCTCTCCAAATCGGGGTCAGCGATTACCTGTGCCAGCCCCTCAAAACTGACGATATCCTGCGCTCAATCCAGAATAGCCTGCAAAAGGCCAAGCAGCGCCGGGAATGGGTTTTAAAGGAAGCCAAGCGGGCTACCGCCAGCTTGCGCCGCAGGGTCGACGAGATGGAAACCCTGGCGCGCCTGGCGCGGGTAGTTACAAGCTCGCTCAATCTCGACAGTGTTTTAAGTGCGGTGGTAGATGCTGCAGTTGAATTGACCGGCACGGAGGAAGGCAGCCTGCTGCTACTGGACGAAGATACCGGCGAGCTGTATATGCGAGCCAGCCGCAACTTCCAGCAAGACTTCGTACGCACATTTCGCCTGGCTATCAAGGACAGCCTGGCCGGTTCCGTGCTGCGCTCCGGCAAACCGGTCATCATCGACGAAAAAGCTCCACAGAAGATAAAGACCACTTACCTGGTGCATAGCCTGATTTACGTGCCGCTAAAGTCGCGCGGACACGTTTTTGGTGTTTTAGGAATCGATAACCGGGTGGCAGATGTGCCCTTGAAAGAGCACGACATAAGGCTGCTGGAAGCGCTGGCCGAATATGCTGTGATCGCCATCGAAAACGCCAACCTGTACGGGCACATCAGCCAGGAGCACAGTAAGCTCGAGGCAATCCTGGCCCAGATTGAAGATGGGGTCATCGTCATCGATCAGGACGAGCGGATTGTGCTGGTCAACCAGGTTGCCAAGTCGGCCTTCAACCTGGTCGGAAAATCGACCAATGGAATGCGCTTTGGCGAAGTTTTTACGCAGGCCGACCTGATCGGGCTGGTTAAATCCGGATCTACGGATGCCAGCGTGCGCGGCGAGGTTATAAGCGAAGATGGAAGGATCTTTAGCGCCTTAATGACCCAGATCCCTGGATTGGGTCTTGCCATTGCCATGCACGACATCACCCATCTTAAGAAGCTCGACAATATAAAGTCCGATTTTGTGAATACCGTCTCACACGACCTGCGTTCACCCCTGACCGCCATCCTGGGCTTTTCGGAGTTGATCGAACGGGCAGGGACAATCAATAGCACCCAGAAAGAATATATCCACCGGGTGCAGTCCAGCGTTCAGAGTATCACCTCTCTGGTAGATGACTTGCTGAACCTGGGACGGATTGAGGCTGGCTTTGACACGCGCAAAGAAAACGTGGCTGTAGACCAATTGATTCGTTATACCGTTGAAAACTTCCGCAAGCGTATTGCGGATAAAGGCCATAACGTGGTGCTCGACATTTCTCCCGGCATTCCGCCCGTGTTCGCCAACCCGATCCAGATGCGCCAGATGGTCGAGAACCTGTTGGATAATACCTTTAAATACACGCCTGCCGGCGGCCTGATCAACATCCGGGCCAACGTAGCCCAGAACCAGGCCGTAATCCAGTTCATCGACACAGGCATCGGCATTCCCGCCATCGACCTGCCGTATATTTTCGACAAGTTTTACCGGTCTAGCGCAAGCGGAGATACGCCGGGGACCGGTTTGGGCCTCTCGATTGTGCGCTCGATCGTTGAAAATCACAATGGGCGGATCTGGGTTGATTCAACGGTTGGGATGGGTTCTACTTTTACAGTTGTCTTGCCGCTGGCCAATTGATCATCGCAAATAAATCGGGGGGTGTCTCAGGCTGCGTCGCAGTCCGAAACAACTCTTTATTCTATTGGCTTAAATGACACGCCTCCGCCGGGAGCAATGAGGGAGAGAGTAACCCGGCGGAGGCATTCGCCAAAGGAGGAGACAGCTACAGGAGGTTTCTGGAGGAGTTCTATGTTGATCCCGTCTCCACCTGAATCATACCAAATCGAGGCCATGGCATGAACGGTTGAAAGTCACAGGGATAAATGATGATGGTCATTGAAAAGGTCTGACAATTTGCTATCAGGACCTGGCAAATCTTATGCCGGCGTTTCGCTTGACGCTGGATTCGGGTTATGCTACTATGTTTATCAGGACAATAAAGGATTGGATTTTGCATTTTTGCGGGAGATTATCATCAGTAAAAATACGCACCGCACGCCTTTGTTGAGAAAATGCGAAGAGAATGATTCCTGCCCTCGAGGGGGAGGAAAAATGTCTATAGAAGGAGCCCATATCATGAAAACGAAGCTTTATCCCTTTGTTCTGGTCCTGATTGTGGCCGGATTGGTGGTTTCCGGTTGCGATCGTCCTGCCCCGCTGCCGACGGGAGTCGCGACCTCGACCCAGGCGATCACTTTCCCGATTCCGGACAGGCAAACATCTATCCCGCAATTTGGAACCCAAACCGCCGCTGCTCAGACCCTGCCAGCAGTTGCCGTCACGCCCACACTGCAGCCGGGTGTTCAGAAAACGCCTGTCCCGGCAAAACCCAATCCCACTTCCGCTCCGACCAATCCGCCGGTCGTCGTGCCATCCGCTACTGCCAGGCCGGTGATTGCCGTGCCGAGCCCAACCCCGGGCCGCCCAAGCACCTACACTATCCAGTCGGGAGATACTTTCTACTGCATCGCCAGGCGCTATAACCTCAAAATTGCCGACCTGTTGAACTTGAACGGGCTCAGCAATACCAGCTTCGCCGTGATCGGCCAGGTGATAAAGATCCCGTCCTCAGGCACATGGGATGATGGGCCGCGCGCCCTCAAGGATCACCCAACTTCTTACACTGTCCAGGCCAACGATACGCTCAATAAGATCGCTTGT
This sequence comes from Anaerolineaceae bacterium, assembly GCA_035543095.1. Classification (GTDB taxonomy): domain Bacteria; phylum Chloroflexota; class Anaerolineae; order Anaerolineales; family Anaerolineaceae; genus UBA700. Next base: position 6,521 of record DATKKB010000112.1, read on the forward strand.
TCATTTGGCGACGTTGATCCGAACGCCATCCTCTACGCTAACGGCATGAGCAGCGCCAGCGATATTCACGCTGGAAATACTATTAATATACCTTAGCCGATATCAGTTTTTCAAATTTCTTGTAGGACAAACTTAAGTTTGTCCTACTTTTTTTATCTGAACGATGTAGAATGTAACCAGCAAGGCAGAGGCCTGGAACAATAAAATCAGGATGGTAACATGACAAACTTTGAAGAACTTAATCGCACGGTAGAATTTAAAGGTCGGGCTTACGAAGTACACCGGTTGAATCTGCGCCTACCGGACGGACGCACGCATAATTTCGAGCTGGTCGAGCACAACGATTCTGTCTCAATTCTGCCGGTAGACAGTGACGGCAACATGCTTTTCGTACGCCAGTACCGGATCGGAGCAAAGGCTGACCTGCTGGAGCTGCCGGCCGGGGTGCTGGACAAAGGCGAGGACCCGCTGGAAGGGGCCGAGCGTGAATTGCGCGAGGAGACCGGCATGGCGGCACGCAGGTTTATTCAGATCGGACAGGCCTACCTGGCCCCTGGCTACTCGAGTGAGCTCATGTACTTTTATCTGGCGACCGAGCTGTATCCCGCTCCGCTGGAGCAGGATGCGGACGAGTTTCTCGAGCTGGTGCGCGTCCCGGTGAAAGAAGCTTTCCGCCTGGCGCGGGAAGGAGAGCTGCGCGACAGCAAGACCCTGGCGGCTCTGCTGATGGCCGAAAAGCACCTTGAGCAACCAGTATAATAATAGAAAACGCATTCCATTGCGCCAAGGGGAGGGGTGAGTAGATGCAATTGAGAAATGGGAACCTGCAGCATACTCTCGAGTGGCTGCTCGAACCGGAGAACCCGCCGGTGCGATATCGCGCCCTGACCGAGCTGCTTGGAAAATCCGAAAGCGACCAGGAGGTGCAGGCTGCCCGGCAGGCGAATATGGAAAACGGCCCGGTTGCCAGGATCCTGGCAAAGCAAGATCCCAGGGGATGGTGGGGCAAGCCAGAAGATTATTACGAGCGATCCAAATACAAGGGCACCGTCTGGAACATGATCTTGCTGGCCGAGTTTGGGGCTAACCCTGAGGATGAACGCATCCAGAAGGCATCTGATTTCATTTTGGATTGGTCTCAGGATGCCAGCAGTGGGGGCTTCGCGTATTTACCAGTCCTGGATGGCGGAGGCGACCATAATAAAGTCATTCCCTGCCTGACTGGAAATATGCTCTGGAGCCTGCTGCGTTTCAGCAGGTTCGACGAACCCAAGGTGCAGCATGCCATTCAATGGGTCACAACGTACCAGCGCTTTGATGATAAGGAAGGTCCGGCACCCACCGGATGGCCTTATGAAATCCGTGAGAAGTGCTGGGGAAGGCACACCTGTCACATGGGGGTGGTCAAGGCGCTCAAGGCGCTGGCTGAGATCCCGGTCGAGAAGCGAACGTCGGAAGTGAATCAGACAATCCGAGCTGGAGCCGAGTACATATTGCGCCATCATATTTATCGAAAAAGCCACAATCTAGTGAAGGTGGGCCTGCCGCAGTGGCAGCAACTCGGTTTCCCCCATTTTTGGGGCAGCGACGCGTTGGAAATCCTGGATATTTTAACCCATCTGGGCTACCGTGATGATCGCATGCAGGAGGCGCTCGATCTGGTGAAGTCAAAACAGGATGCGAGCGGGCGGTGGAAAATGGAAAGCAGTTGGAATGGAAGGATGCTGGTGCGATTCGAGGAGGAGGGCAAGGACAGCAAGTGGGTGACGCTTAAGGCATTAAAGGTTCTCCAATACACGTAGGATCGAGGCATGCCTCGATCTTACGTGTATTGGATCATAACTGTCAGGAGTTTCGGATTCGATTCTCAGCCAGTTTTCAATACGCTTCCACCTGTTACCCCGGGTCTTTCAGGTCACAAATCCTCCATGAGCTGTTTGGCGTTATAAACCGGCGAAATTTGCGGCTCAACATCTTAAAACTGTAAACTGAAAACTGTAAACTTTATTTCCAACTAAATATGACTAATCCCTCAGGTTTTAGGTGATTTTTGTAACTAACCCATTTTAACCCGAACAAAGTAAACTGAATTGTTGAATGTTCAGACACCTGATCTCACTCTCTAAAACGGAGTTTAAAAATGAAACGTGAATTGATCACACTCGATGCCAATGAGGCCGTAGCCTACGTGGCGTACCGGCTGAACGAGGTTATCGCGATTTATCCGATCACCCCGTCCTCTAACATGGGTGAACACTCAGACGCATGGTCAGCGCTCAAGATCCCCAACCTGTGGGGTACCGTGCCCCTGGTGGTTGAAATGCAGTCCGAAGGCGGCGCAGCCGGGGCAGTTCACGGCGCTCTACAAACGGGCTCGCTCACAACAACCTTCACGGCCTCGCAGGGGCTGCTCTTGATGATCCCCAACATGTTCAAAATCGCGGGCGAGTTAACCTCAACCGTTTTCCACGTCTCGGCCCGCTCCCTGGCGGCCCAGGCGCTATCGATTTTTGGCGACCATTCAGACGTGATGGCCACTCGTTCGACCGGCTTTGCACTTCTATCTTCCCGCTCCGTTCAAGAGGCGCACGACATGGCCTTGATTTCCACCGCCTCCACATTAAAGGCGCGCGTGCCGTTCGTGCATTTTTTTGATGGCTTCCGGACCTCGCACGAGATCAACAAGATCGAGCTGCTGACCGAGGACGATATGCGGGCCATGATCGACATGGACCTGATCAATGCCCACCGCGCCCGGGCCATGTCGCCTGACCATCCGGTGCTGCGCGGCACAGCTCAGAACCCGGACGTTTACTTCCAGGCGCGCGAAACGAGCAATCCATATTACAAGGCAACCCCTGGTATCGTCCAGGAAGCCATGGATAAATTCGCCGGGATGACCGGACGCCAGTATCACCTGTTCGATTACGGCGGCGCACCGGATGCCGAGCGCGTGATCGTGGTGATGGGTTCCGGCGCTGAGACAGCCGAAGAAACTGCCAAATATCTTAACGGCAGGGGCGAAAAGCTGGGCGTTGTCACCGTTCATTTGTTCCAACCCTTCTCGGTGGAACACTTCATTAAAACCTTACCGGCTACGGTCAAGAAAATCGCCGTGCTAGACCGCACCAAAGAACCCGGATCGCTGGGTGAGCCGCTCTACCAGAACGTGGTCACCTCTATTAACGAAGGGCTGCGGGCAGGTCTGGCGCCATTTACGTCTCTTCCAATCATCGTCGGTGGGCGCTACGGCCTGTCATCCAAGGAATTTACTCCTGCCATGGTCAAGGGCATCTTCGACGAACTTAAAAAGGATGCTCCTAAAAACCATTTCACCATTGGTATCATCGACGACGTCAGTCACACCAGCCTGGAATATGATCCATCCTTCTCGATCAGCGCTAAGGACACGGTGCGCTGCATGTTCTTTGGGGTTGGCTCTGATGGTACGGTTGGCGCCAACAAAAACTCGATCAAGATCATCGGCGAAGATACCGATAACCACGCCCAGGGCTATTTCGTGTACGATTCAAAGAAATCCGGCACGGTAACCATTTCGCACCTGCGGTTCGGTCCTCGCCCGATCCGGGCGCCTTACCTGATCGAGGAAGGCGAAGCCAATTTTGTGGCCTGCCACCAGTTCACCTTTCTGGAGCGGGTGAACATGACCAAATATGCCGCCCCTGGTGGTGTCTTCCTGCTTAACAGCATTTACGGGCCCGATGAAGTCTGGGATCACCTGCCGCAGGAAGTCCAGGCCGACATTATAAACAAGAAGCTGCGCTTCTTCGTGATCGACGGTTACGAAGTAGCCCGCAAAACCGGCATGGGCGGCCGCGTCAACACGATCATGCAGACGGCCTTTTTCTACATTTCAAATATCCTTCCTGCCGATGAGGCCATTCACCAGATCAAGAAATCGATCCAGAAGACTTACGGCAAGCGCGGCGAGGCCGTCGTCAAGCAAAACTTCGATGCTGTTGACGGCACGATCGCCAACTTGTTCGAAGTAAAAGTCCCGGCGCAGGTTACCTCCAAAGAAACCCGCCGCCTGGCTGTTCCGGCCGAAGCGCCCGAATTCGTCCGGAAGACCCTGGGCGCCATCATTGACTTCGAAGGCGATAACCTGCCGGTGAGCGCCATGCCCATCGACGGCACCTTCCCCACCAATACGGCTCGCTGGGAAAAGCGCAACCTGGCGCTTGAAATCCCGGTGTGGGAGCCCTCCCTGTGCATCCAATGCGGTAAGTGCGTCTTCGTCTGCCCACATGCCGTCATTCGCCAGAAGGTGTACGATCCGGCGGCCCTGACCGGCGCTCCTGCCACCTTCAAAAGCCTGGACGCCAAGTATAAAGAGTATCCTGGTACAAAATACACCCTTCAGGTGGCTCCAGAAGATTGCACCGGCTGCGCCCTGTGCGTGGAAGCCTGCCCCGTCAAGGATAAATCCAATGCCAGCCGTAAGGCCCTCAACATGGCCGACCAGCTTCCGCTGCGGGTGCCGGAGAGCGAGAATTGGGAATTCTTCTTAAAGCTGCCCGATCCTGACCGCACGATGGCCTCACCCACCACAATCAAGAATTCGCAGCTCTATACACCCCTGTTTGAGTTCTCGGGCGCTTGCTCCGGCTGCGGCGAAACACCCTATATCAAGCTGGTCTCTCAGTTATTCGGCGACCGCACGATCATTGCCAACGCCACCGGCTGCACCTCGATCTATGGCGGCAACCTGCCGACCACACCCTGGGCGACAAATAAAGAAGGCCGCGGACCGACCTGGTCTAACTCACTTTTCGAGGATAACGCCGAATTCGGCCTTGGCATGCGCCTGACGTTGGACAAGCAGGCCGAGTTCGCCAAGGAGCTACTACCGCAGTTTACCGCTGAATTGGGTGAAGACCTGGTCAATGGCCTGTTGACCGCAGACCAGTCGGATGAGGTAGGCATCAAGGCCCAGCGCGAACGGGTCGCTGTGCTCAAGCAGCGCCTTGCCCAGAACAAAAATCCCAATGCTGCCATCCTGATAGGCGTTGTGGACGCCCTGGCAAAGAAGAGCGTCTGGATCATGGGCGGTGATGGCTGGGCATACGACATCGGCTATGGCGGCCTGGACCACGTCCTGGCATCCGGGCGCAACGTTAACGTGCTCGTGCTGGACACCGAAGTCTATTCCAACACAGGTGGGCAGTCGTCCAAGTCGACCCCGCGCGCCGCGGTTGCCAAGTTCGCCGCCAACGGTAAGAACTTACCTAAGAAGGACCTCGGTCTGATCGCCATGGCTTACGGTTATGTCTACGTGGCGCATGTGGCAATGGGCGCCAGCGATGCCCAAACCCTGAAGGCATTCCTCGAAGCGGAAGCCTACGATGGTCCATCCCTGATCATTGCTTACAGCCACTGCATCAACCACGGCATCGACATGGTCAAAGGGCTCGACCAGCAGCGCCTGGCGGTTGCATCTGGCATTTGGCCGCTTTTCCGCTACAACCCGACCCTGGCCCAGCAAGGCAAGAATCCACTGGTGATCGACTCGAAGGACCCCACTGTGTCAGTACAGGATTATGCTTACAACGAAACACGCTATCGCATGTTGGTTCAAAGCGACGAAGCCCGGGCCGAACTGCTGATGAAGAATGCCCGAGAGGATGTATCCAAGCGTTGGGATCTTTACAAGCAGATGGCTGCCATTCAGTACAAGGCGCCAGACGGAGATAAATAGACTAAGGAGGTTAATATGGCCGATCTAAGTACAACATACCTGGGTTTGCATCTTAAAAACCCTGTTGTGGCTTCAGCCTCACCGCTTTCCAAGAAATTGGACTCTGTCAAGCGCCTGGAGGATGCAGGCATCAGCGCAGTTGTGATGTACTCGCTGTTTGAAGAACAAATCGCGCACGAAAGCCTGGAATTGAATTTCTTCCTCGAGCGGGGCACTGAGTCATATGCCGAGTCACTGACCTATTTCCCAGACCTGGGCAAGTACAACCTTGGCGCTGATGCCTACGTTGAGTTGATCCGCAAGATCAAATCCTCCGTGAACATCCCCATTATCGGCAGCCTGAACGGGTCTACGCCCGGCGGATGGGTTGAATACGCCCGCAAAATCGAACAGGCCGGTGCGGATGCGCTGGAGCTTAACATGTATGCCCTGGCGACGGATCCATTGGCGACCAGCCAGGAGATGGAACAGGCCTACGTGGACCTGGTCAGCGATGTGCGCAAGCAAATCCACATTCCGCTGGCGGTCAAGCTGAGCCCGTATTTCACTTCATTGCCAAACCTGGCCACCCGTCTGGTTCAGGCTGGCGTGAACGGCCTGGTGCTGTTCAACCGCTTCCTGCAGCCTGACATTGATATAGAGACGCTGGAAGTGAACCCGATGGCCCATCTGAGCACGTCTGAAGAGCTGCGCCTGCCGCTGCGCTGGGTTGCAATCCTGTACGGGCGGATCGATGCCGATATAGCGCTGACCAGCGGTGTGCACACCGGAGAAGATGTTATCAAAGCCAGCATGGCTGGAGCGAACTGCACCATGATCGCCTCTGAGCTGATCGCCAAGGGACATGGGCGCATCCCCGAAATCCTGGGAGAAATGAACCAGTGGATGGAAGAATTTGAATACGATTCAATCAACCAGATGCGCGGCAGCATGAGCCAGAAATCTGTTCCCGATCCGGCAGCCTTCGAACGAGCGAATTACATGAAAGCTCTGCAAAGCTTCGACAACCGTTTTTAAGGGTTATTTGGATCTTAACTAAAAAAGCGGTCCTCGTATCAAAAATTGTGACGAGGACCGCATTTTTTTAATAATTCCGGGCTTAAACTTCTGGCTCTTCGAAGCCGACTTCATTCGGCTTCTTAGACCGATAAACAATCCGGCCGCGAGTCAGGTCGTAGGGAGACATTTCCACCCGCACGTGGTCGCCTAACAGGATGCGAATGTAATACTTTCGCATCCGGCCGGATAAATAGGCCAGGACGTTGGCGCCATTATCCAGGCGGACACGGAACTGGGTGCCGGGCAGGGCTTCTACGATTGTTCCTTCAACCTGAATCTTATCTTCTTCTTTCGCCATGCGAAAACCTCCAGAAAATCTGCGGGCCAAAAGGAATAGGCCCCGCTAAGCCCAGCTCGAACAAATTACTCGACCAACTTGCTAAACTGGCGGCGTTTAATCCGGCGGATAGCCTTTTTCTTCTCTACACGTCGCAGCTCGCTCTTGGAAATGAACCAGCGCTTGCGGCGGACCGTGCTCAGTACACCGCTCTTCACCACTTTCTTGCGAAAGCGCTTGAGCAATTGCTCCTGGGACTCATTCGGACGTAAAATCACTGCTGGCACTGTTTGTTCACCTCCAATCTTGCCCGGACTGGGTAATGGGCGTTTAAAAAACAAAAAACCCGGCTCGCGGTTCCAGCATCAGCCAGGGTTCAGGCAACAGCACGATGAATCATTCTGCGCAACCTGGAGCGTCCCGCGAAACCTCCTTTAATGAAATAATCTAAAAACGCGCAAGACGATAAAAAGCTTACGCTCAACTTACGAGAATATTATAACCGGTATGTTAAGAAATGTCAAACTTTGAAATATTGGTTGACCCGCCACCGCCTGGCCGGGCTGGTCTTTCCCAACGGATCTTTATTGATAAACCTACCATTGTTTGAATAATACCTTGCCCTTAAGTATTGTAACCCGGTTGGGTCAGTTTGTTCATTGTTGAACCCAAATACAGACACCCCGTTGCCCGTACTATTAGCACTTAACTAAAAGGCTTTTACGTCCGCGTCAGCATCACTCCCCCATTCGCTTCGGTCAATTGCTGTACACTTCCTAAATCATCTCCCAAAGAGTATTCCGGCCCTCCGGAGCCATATTGTGCAATCCTCGCGTTCCCGTACAGATAGGTTAAAGTCCCATCCGCCAGCACCTGTGTCAGCCCGGCTGCCAGGTCCAGGGTGTAGGTCGTCGTCACCTCGCCCACTGTCTGGCTAACCTGGTCACCTAGTTCATTATAGGCGTAGGTGTAGGTCGTCCCACCGGTGGTCACACTCTTCAGCCGGTTGGCATGACCTAGGTGTAAGTCGAAGTCCCATCGCTCAGCAGGTTGCCGTTGTCATCCCAGGTGTAAGCCACTTTATTGACCGTCGCCAGGCGGTTTGCATCGTCGTAGGTGTAGGTTGTCGTTCCGACCGGCGTGGTCTCGGTCAGGCGGTTGCCGACGGCGTCATAGGTATAATGAAAATAGATTCCGTTAGCGTAATCGGCAGCCCTCAGTCGGCCCAGGGGATCGTATTCGCAGGATACTTGCCTGTCCCTCGCCAGCAGCGCATTGCTGAGAGCCGCCAGGTGGTTCCCCAGGGTATTGTCCGGCACACTATACTTGTTGGTGGTCATTTCGAGCGACGGCCCGTCTGGATCTAATCCGATATACCCGTCGCGTTGGGATACAAAACCATCAAAATACACCGTTCCCCGGGTGCCGTTGGCCGGGGCAGAAACGACTCCCAGGCGAACCGAATCCACCCTCAGCGTATCGTTGTCGACGTTGTTTTGATCAACTTCCATTCGCCAGAAACAACCACTTTCAGCGGTCTCGGGATAGCTTTTTTTCTCCTTTGTTTTGCGCAAAGGTCCACAACCCATCGATCTGCGCTCGCTTGAGGTGGAAATCCTTCAGTAACACCTCATCCAGTTCTTCGACATGGTGCGCCGCCTCGCG
>DATKKB010000113.1:0-2719 GCA_035543095.1 Anaerolineaceae bacterium
AGCTCCCGTTAAAATGGCATGCAATATATCTTCGGCGCCAACGAATTCGTCCAAACACTCTGAAAGCGACCGATGCTGGGACAGCCCGGCGGGTTCAGCCAGCAAAGCGTGCAGGTTATCCGACGCCAGACCGATCTTTAAATCCGGGGTGATTTGAGCATAAGCGATCCGATGGGTTTGAATAAAAGCCCTCGCCGCCTGCGCGCCCAACACCAGAGCTTCTGAATTAAAGGGCGGTAACATCAGGGTACCTTCTCCAGTTCTTCGACCAAGCGCAGGAATGCAGATTCCACTTGTTCACCGGTTTTAGCGCTGCTTAGAAAACAGGGACTGCCATATGCCGAACTGGCAGCTTGAAGGTTTTTATCGCTGATCTTCCGCTCATCGGTCAGATCCACTTTGTTCCCCAGGAAAACCAGGGGGGCATTTGGGTTCACCTGGTGTACCTGGGCGGAATAACGTTGGAAGGCTGCCATTGTATCGAGACGGGTTAGGTCACAGACAATCAGTGCTCCTGCCACTCCATGCAAATAGGAGGATTGCGCTGTGAACTCGTCTCCGCCGGCAAGATCCCAGATAATGAGTTTAATTTCGCCACTGGAGCGACTGATGGTCCGGCGCGAAATCTTCACTCCAATCGTGCTCAAGTATTTGTCATCGAAGCAACCTTCCACAAATCGCCGCATCAAACTGGTCTTGCCAACGGCAAAATCTCCCAGTAAACATATTTTCTTCTGAATTACAGGCATGGCAGTCTCCTAACAGGAAGACTTCAGGGAATTGCAGCAGGAGTAATATACTCGGCTGGTAAAGGAGTAACCAGGAACAGCCACTTTGCTCCGACCCAACCATCCTGGTGGGCGCTTCCATTAATCACCAATTCTACCTCCAGCCAGCTTTTACCATAAGCCGAAAGCACGAATACCGATGTACCTTGGGGTATAACAACCAACCGATCGGCAGTTTCACTGGGACCGGCCAGCAGCCAGACATCTCCCAGCGCCACTGCTTTGATCTTGAGCGGTGTAGATGTCATTGTGAGCGTTGGAGGAGGTTGGGTAGGTGTAGCAGTAACGGTAGGTGTATCCGTTGAAGTTTTCATCGGTGTGTTGGTAAAGGTAGCGGTCAGTGTCATGGTTGCAGTAGGCCTTGGGAAGGCAACCGGCAGCAGTGCATAGGTGAACCTGGCATAAAAACAACATGAAAGGAGCAATATCAACCCAGCCACCAGGCCACCCACGATGAGCAGACGCTGGTTTCTGGAAATTTTAGCGGTAGTGGATGGACCGGCCTCGGGTAAATGAGTCAAATTATTCAGCGGCGAGGATAAATCGGGTAATTTTTCAGGGTCGCCCGTAAAATCACGCAAAGTATTGCCATATTTGAGATGCAATTCGGCAACCAGTTCACGCATCCTGAAACGGAATCCGGAAGGCTCTGTTCCGGTGGTGACGACTGCCAGATAAGCAAAACGGCCTCCCTGGATGATGATACGCTGCTCGCCATATTGAATCTCATCCAGTTCCTGCTCTTCCTGCCCATGACCGAAGGAATCCTGCACGAATTCACGGATGGCGGTCAGCATCCCGCTGACCAGATCGGAATCGGCACTGATTCCGCCGCTGGGATGCAAATGCGCCAGCAATAGGCCGGTTTCGCGATGTATCAGGAAGATTTCTTCAATGGAAAAAGGCAGCGCATCCCGGATGACCAGCCCGGCTGCCGAGACACCGCGCAGGCGAGCACCCAACCTGCGCAATTGGCCTGCCAGTCCAAAAGTTGATTTAAGTTGAGCATCGATGTTTCGCTGTAATTCACGTGCAAAATCGCTGATGGCCTTTTGAATGGTCTCACCGATGATCGGTGCAATGGCTTCCACCATATCCTTGCGAGATTCGCGGATCCGTACGCGGATCGCCTCCCCCATTACCGGGCCAAGGGCTTTGGCCATTTCATCTGGCGAGTCTTGGATTGTCCGCTGCACCAGGCCGGTTATCTTCGTGTGTAATTCTTCTGCCAGACTGTCCGGCTCTGTTTTTGCATCCAAGCGTTGAACATCCGCCCATAATTCCTGCAAGCGCTTAAGCGCAAGCTCGTCTTTCGCTTCCAAGCGTTGGCCGAGCGTTTGCAACTCGTTTTCGATTTGTTCCAGGTGCTGGCGCTCCTGGCCGACCAGAATCCCACGAATTGCCTCGATCAGTGCCTGTCCGTTTGATTGGTCAGAAAGGACCTCAGATGGATCAACGTTGGCGGCCTGGGGGTTGGACATATCAGAAGGTGGATTAGATACTGACTAAGAGTCCTTTTGCAGGCGCTCGCCCAGTTCGATCAACATTGCACCCAGTGCCTGGCGGGAGACTTTTTTGTTTTCCAGGGATGCAACAAGCGAATTCATTTCAGCTTGCAAGGCATCTATGCGGGCGTTCAACTTGTTGAGCTGCGCATCCGTACCACGCGCCTGTTGGCCGTAGAGGATATCACGCAATCGCTCGAGTTCGTTTTCTTGCTGATCTTTTTTGGTGGATTTCTCAGAATCGGCCATTGTATTCTTCCCTCCGCAGGAGATAATAAGATTATATATCTTTGAAAGTTGGTGTGCAAGTAGGTGCCAAGATATCCACAGGGCTTTAACATTTTCAGCCTCTGTTCCCATCACCCCCGGCCCCGCCCCCCAAGGGGCGGGGAGAAGAAGCCGAAAATGGGGTTCGGCGCTTTGCGC
>DATKKB010000114.1:0-12898 GCA_035543095.1 Anaerolineaceae bacterium
GATAATCGTAGAACAAATGATATAATCATGCCTATGCCTCCCATGGTTGCCATAGATATCGAGACCACCGGCCTGGATTCCCAGGCCGATGCCATTATAGAGATCGGAGCAATCCGCTTTAACAGTCACCGGATCGAGAGCGAATGGACCACCCTTATCAATCCGAACCGCCCCATTCCTGCGATGATTGCCGGTCTGACCGGCATCAGCAACGAGATGGTTCGGAATGCTCCGCCACTGAAAGCCGTCATCCAGGACCTGGCAGCCTTTGTAGGAGACGACCCCGTATTGGGCCACAACGTCCAGTTCGACCTAGCCTTCCTGAGGCGGGGCGGCATTTTAAAATATAACGAGGTCGTGGATACCTATGAGCTGGCGTCGATTTTGCTTCCCACCGCAAGCCGCTACAACCTGGGCGCATTGGGGCAGGCTCTGGGCGTAATTTTACCGGCAACCCATCGCGCCCTGGACGACGCCCGCTGTACACACGGGGTATATCTTAGGCTATACGAGGAAGCCCTGAATTTACCCCTCGACCTGCTGGCTGAATTTGTCCGTCTATGTGAGCCGTTCGATTGGGGCGCGGGCTGGCTGTTACAACAAATCCTTAAAGCGCGCATTCGCCAGCCGGTCTCTGCTCGCCAGGTCCACGATCCCGATCACGGCCCGCTTTTCCAGGTGGACAAAGAACTGCTTTACCCGCCCCTGCAGCCGGCTGAACGCCCCATGGCGCTCGATCCGGATGAAATATGCGCCCTCCTGGAATTCGGGGGCCCCTTTTCGCGGTATTTCGAGTATTACGAGAACCGTCCACAGCAGGTTGAGATGCTGAGGGCTGTCACCGAGGCCTTGAACCGCGGCCAGCACTTGATGGTGGAAGCGGGAACAGGTACTGGCAAATCTTTCGCCTACCTGGTGCCGGCAGCTCTTTTTGCGATCCAAAACGGCCAGCGCATTGTAATTTCCACCAACACGATCAACCTGCAGGAGCAGTTGATCAAGAAAGACATTCCCGACCTGAAGGCTGCCCTGGGCCTGGATCTGCAGGCCACCGTCTTGAAAGGCCGCTCGAATTATTTGTGCCCTCGCCGGCTCGAGCTGCTGCGGCAGCGCGGGCCTGAAAACGTAGAGGAAATGCGCGTCCTGGCAAAAGTGCTGGTATGGCTGATGCAGGGAGGCAGCGGCGACCGAACCGAGATCAACCTGAACGGGCCAATCGAACGCGATAGATGGCTGCGCCTCTCAGCAGAAGACGAGGGCTGCCGGGCTGAAGTTTGCGTGGCCCGCACGGGCGGCACCTGCCCGTTTTATCGTTCACGCCAGGCAGCCCAGAGCGCCCACCTCCTGGTGGTCAACCACGCCCTCCTGCTGGCGGACGTGGCTACCGGAAGCCGGGTTCTGCCCGACTACGAATACCTGATCGTAGACGAAGCCCACCACCTGGAATCGGCCACCACCAACGCGCTCAGTTTTCGCGTCACTCAGAACGACATCGGGCGCCTGCTGCGAGAATTGGGCGGCACCTCCAGCGGCATTTTGAGCCGGCTGCTGAATAACGCCCACGAAATTTTACGCCCGTCCGATTTCGGCACTGCGCAGCAGTCAGTCCAGCGCGCTACCGACCTGGCTTTCCGGCTGGAACACGACTTCAGCCAGTTCTTCCAGGCCATTACGATTTTTATGGAAGAACAACGCGAGGGTAACCCGGTCAGTCCATACGGGCAGCAGGTACGCATTTTACCGGCTACACGCACCCTGCCAGTTTGGACCGACGTCGAGGTTAATTGGGATACTGCCCACGAGACCATCGATCTGCTGCTGAACCTGATCGCCCAGCTTCATAAATCCTTAAGCGAGCTCAACCAGCCCATCACGGAAGAACTTGAAGATGCCCTGGGCAACATTGCCGACGTTCACCGCCAGCTTTCTGAAATTGAAGCCAACCTGACCGGCCTGGTCACCAGCCCCGATCCGCAGTCCATCTATTGGGCGGAAGTCCAGCCTAGAAACAACGGCCTGGCCCTACAGGTGGCTCCGCTGCACATCGGTGCATTGATGGAAAAATTCCTGTGGAACGAGAAATCCAGCGTCATCCTGACCTCGGCCACTTTGACAGCTAACGGCGAATTCGATTACCTGCGCAGCCGGCTGAGCGCGGAGACCGCCAATGAGCTGGCCCTGGGTTCACCGTTCGATTACGAGAATTCCGCCCTGCTCTACCTGGCCAACGACATCCCTGAACCATCCGACGCCACCAATTACCAGCGCGCCGTGGAGCAAACCCTGATCCGCCTGAGCAAGGCTACCGGCGGCCGCCTGATGGCGCTTTTCACATCATACGCCCAGTTACGCCGCACCTCGCAAGCCATCACGCCCGCCTTACTGGACCAGGATATCTTCGTCTACGAACAGGGTGAGGGTTCATCGGCCAACACGCTGCTTGAAAATTTCCGTGGCGCCGAGCGCGGCGTGCTACTGGGCACACGCTCCTTCTGGGAAGGGGTGGACATTCCGGGCGAGGCTCTATCGGTGCTGGTGATTACGAAGCTGCCCTTTGACGTGCCTTCCGATCCGATCATCGCCGCTCGTTCCGAAACATTCGAAGATCCATTTAGCGAATACAGCCTGCCGGAAGCCATTTTGCGCTTCCGCCAGGGATTTGGCCGCCTGATCCGCACCGCCTCCGACCGCGGCGTAGTTGCCATCCTCGACCGGCGTATCCTGACCAAACGATACGGCAAGCAGTTCATCGAATCGCTCCCGCCGTGCAAGCTGAAAATCGGCCCCACCAGCGATTTACCCGCTTCCGCTGCGAAGTGGCTGAACATTTAGAAGTGAATATTTTGTTGTAAGAGGAAATAAATCGGAAAATTCCATTCAGATCAGGCAAATCAATTTATTTCGTCCTGGTCGCGTACGGCCAGGTGGTATTCCCCAGGCCGGTCGCCATTGACGAAAGAGGCAATAACGATCGTGGCGTTCGTGGCTCCTGGTCCGGGGTTGCTCCAGCGATGCTTCAGATTGGCGGTAAAGAGCAATGAATCACCTGCCTGCATATGGTAACACTTTTCTTCCACTTCATAATCGAGCTGGCCGGATACAATAAGGACAAATTCACAGCCCGAATGCATCATGGCGTGCTGGCCGCTATTTCCACCGGCGTCCAGGGAAAGATTGAATGCTTCCATGCGTTCACTGAACGCATCTCCACCCAGGTCCTCCCACAATCCACTCTTAAGAGGCACCTGCTTTCGATCTGAAAGTGGGCGGAAGACAATATTCTGGCGTTCAGGCTCGCGCCGGAAAAATGCAGTGATGGGGACTTCCAATGCCCCGGCCAGTTTGCTCAGGGTGCTGACCGAAGGTGACGTCAGGCCGCGTTCGATCATACTGAGCGCGTTCGCTGAAAGGTTGCTCGCCTTTGCCAGCGCCCGCATCGAAGTATGCCTTTCTTCTCTCAATTGTTTCAAACGAGTGCCGACATCCACAAACAAAGCTTCCCTCGTGAAGGTTTCCATTGTACCTCCCGTTTATTTGATTATACACAATTGAACTATGAATATTTTTATTATATAAGGTTTAACGCCGAAAAGCACAACTTTGTACAATGAATTTCGTGAGGATTTACAAAATTTATGGCTTTGGCTCAACCATGGGGCTCAGGAATATAATTTTATCCTGGCTGGCAGATCCGTCGGCGCGGACATAGATGCGAAATACAACATTTTGTCCGGTCAAGCTTGCAGCTTCCAGGTCCACGGTAACCAGGTTGAAATCTTGCGCTTTTTGAGTTAAATCTTTCAAGGTGGTTTCCTGACCATCCCCCACTTGAGCGGTGAAAGTCACCCGGGCGTTACAGTTGGTCATTTTTTCGCCGCAGCCGACGAACGTTCTGAATTGGGTATGGGCCGGGATAAGGACGGGCGGGAAAATGCCCACGATCAGGCCGTCATTCACCTGCTCAGGTCCGGCGACAATCGAAGGCTCGTTATCCGATCGAGTATAAAACTTGGGCGCGCTTGTCCCAAAGACGTACCCTTTCGCATCGCCTTCTTTCCCCGGGCAGGGTAGAAGGGCTGTCGAATCGCTGGTTGAATTTCGCCACTGTGCATTACATATGTTATCCGACAGGATAAATTTATTTCCAAAAGAGACAACCTTGATCGCAACCCATATGCCATTGTTCGAGCCAAAGAACACGTTCCCGGCGGGATTACGCAGCGTCCAATAGCCCTTATAATCGCCGGTATTACCGGGCGCAACCAGATTTACCGAGATTTTTACCGTCTGCCCGGCTTCGACCGTGCCCGATGCGACCAGCGGGGTTGATAGCTGTCCTCCCATCAGGTCCCCTTTATTCCCAAAGACCAGCGCATACGTACCGTCCCAGGCGCAGGTGCCAGTATTTTTGATTTCCCAGGTTTTGGTAAAGGCAGTCCCGGGCAAGAAGAGTGTTCCATCCGGTATGGTGACGTCGCGGATATAAACGCCCTGGTCGCACGGAGTCACCGTTCCGGCGGTCTGAGAGGCCTGTGGAGTGGACGAAGGAGAAGAGGTGCCATTGGGGCTTGGAGTCGCTGAAGTATCAGGAACGGGCGTGCTGTTGTCCGGTGGAAAGGTCGGATTTAATACAATTTGGGTAGCCATTGCATCGACCGTCTTGGCGGCAATGGTGCGTAAAGCGTCCGCACCGATAACCGTCGGGGTCGTAGTGCTTGGCAGATTGCACGAAGCCAGCAGCGCGATGCCAAGCATCAAAAACGTAAGCGCGGATAGCTTTTTCACACTCTCCTCCTTGTTAAGACCTAAGACGGATTAACGGCCGATTAGTTCCTTGAAAAAGACGTTGAGCCTGAAGGATTGTCCGGAAAGGAGGTTCTGAGCCCGGAACATGCCTGCCACAGCCCGGACGACCAGGAAAGCAGATGCCACCAACAGTGCTGCCGCCAGGGCCGGCTGCCAAAAGGGGATTTGTCCGGCAGCAAGCCGAGTCATCATGGTAACGGGCGATGTCAAAGGAAAAAGGCTTAGAGCGATCGCGAGCGTCCCATTCGGATCGCTGACAAGTGAGCTGATCACCATGAGCGGCACGATCAACGGTAGGATGATGACCGTCGTCGCCTGGGATGCCTCCCTCAAGTTGGGAACCAGGGCGCCCAGGCCTGCCATCAGGCTTCCGTACAGGGCATATCCAAGCAGGAAAAAAATAACCCCCCAAACCAGGATAGAGGCAGGCAGTTGGAATGCTATCGGGACATTAAAAGAAGCTCCACTGAGACGCAGTAAGAGCAGCCCCGACCCGCTCCAAAAGATCGTCTGCATCAGCCCCGCCAGGCCCAGGGCGATGATTTTTCCGGTCAGCATTTGCATTGGCGTTACCGATGTCATTAATATTTCCATGACCCGGCTCTCTTTTTCGTTTGAAATGCTGCTTAACAAGAGGCTGGCAGAGGTCAAAATGATGATGTAAAAAAACATTGTGACGATATACGGTAAGAAGAACGTCAACGCATTGCCGGGATCGCGAGCCGGCTGCTGCGTGAGGGAGATCGTTTCCAGGTTCATCGGGTTTTGAAGGCGATCCACGAGGCCCAGGTCACGGTCAAGCAGGTTATTTTCCAGCAGCTCGTTGATCACGCCGGATTGGCTCAGCCCGCCGAGCGGATTGAAATCCGGGCGAACGTAAGTCACTTTCCCGGATTGCAGGTAATCCGGAGCTATCAGGTAATAAGCAGTTATCTCGCCGATTCGAAGGCCCTGCTGCGCCTCTTGTTCGGAAGGGAATGCTTTCAGGCGCCTGGCCAGGCTTTGCGGGATAAATTTCACCAGGCCACTGCTGTCTACAAATCCCTCTACAGAAGGCAGTACGGACGGAGAAATGATCTCGTTGATTGGATTACTGCCGCCGCTCGAGTTTTTCTGCAGGTTCGCCACAGCCAGCGTAATCACAAAGCCGATCAAAGGGATCAAAACCAGGGTCAATATAAACGATCGCCGGGCAACGGCCTGGATAAACTCATTCTTTAATACGAGCCAGGTTTTTTGCATGGCTTATCCGGCCTTTCCAAAAATTTCGCGCCAGGTTAACCTTTTGCCATAGCGCAACATGCCCATCCTGAAAGTCCGGCCTGCCAACCATAACGCCGCGGCTGCGCAAGCGATCAATAGCAGGACACTTATGATCGTTTGCCAGGCAGGCACGTCGGTGAAAGCAGCCCGCAATGGCAAAGTAACCGGCGCTGTAAGCGGGAAAAAGCTCATACCGATCGCGAGGGGGCTGTTCGGGCTTTCCATCAAGGGCACCACCAGCCAGAACGGGATGACGATCGGCAGCGTGAATAGACCGGCCCACTGCTGCGCCTCACGGCTGCCAGAGGTCGATGCGCCCACGGCTGCCATCAATGCAGCTACCATCACAAAGGCTGGCAGTAACGTTACGGCCATCAGCCAGATAAAGTCAAAGTTGATATTGAGATTCTGAGCGCCCGGAATGTAGCGCTGGGCAAATGCCAATCCCAGGAATCCGAAGGAAAGCCAGATGATCAGCTCAGTGAGACCCACCAGCAGGTTCCCTACAATTTTACCTGCCATCAATTGGGCATGACTGACTGAAGTGACCACAATTTCCATGGTGCGGTTTTCTTTTTCCTCGACCAATGCCTGCACTAAATAACTGCCGGAAATATTAATCACCACCACGAACAGCAGGCCGGAAATGAGCGGCAGCAGGATATTCAGGACTTCATTACTTGCCATCTTGCGGTTGCTGCTAAGAGACTGAACGACGATCTCTGGCCCGTTTAGCACCCGCTCGGCAATTGCCTGGGGCTGGTTTGAAAGCAGGTTATAACGCAGGAAATTCTGGAAATCGTCCCGGGTGTTGCCTTTGATCGAGCCCAGCGTATATAACCTGACGGTGCCATTTTTTAAATATTGAGGGTCAATTGTGAAGTAGGCCTGGATCTGGCCTTCCTGTAATTCTGCCCTGGCTTCCGCCTCGCTGCTAAAGGATTGCATGATTGGCGGCGGGAAAAGGTTATCCGTTTTGGATGGAACCTGACGCGCATTGAGGAAGAAGCCCGATAAATCGACGTACCCGACCGGGCGGTGATCGTAGTCCGACCAGGCCGCCAGCAGGCCAACGCCAACCAGCAGGGCCACGAAGACCGGCAGGCTCAACAGGGCAAATATGAACCGCCTGCGAAGCACGTGCCTCAAGTATTCATTTCGAAAAATGAGCCAGAATTTTCTCATTCCTGCGACGCTTCTCCCTGCACGACCCGGATGAAGATCTCATCCAGGGTCGGGACGGCGATTTCGAATTGTTCCAGGGTGATGTTTTGGGCGACCAGCGCTTTTAGAACGGCTTGCGGCGCGGCTCCCCTGGCAAGTTTCAAACGCGTCACCCCATTCAATGGTTCCCGTAAAATAACACCCGGCAAACTGTCCGGCAGCGGATTTTCAGCCCTTACCAGCACCGCATCGGCCGTGAACTGCTTGCGAATATCGTTCAATTTTCCGTACAGCACCGTCCGTCCGTGGTCGATCAAGACCAGACGGTCGCACAGCTCCTCAACCTGGTGCATCTGGTGGGTGGACATCATGATCGTTACGCCCCGGTTGCGCTCTTCTACCAGCAGCTCCTTGACCATCTGGGTATTGATCGGGTCAAGCCCGCTGAATGGCTCGTCGATGATCAGGATATCCGGCCGGTGGATGAGGGTCACGATCAATTGGGCTTTCTGCTGCATGCCTTTACTCAATTCCTTGATCTTCTTTTTACGGTGAGCTGCGAGGTCGAAGCGTTCGAGGTAATCATTGATCAGCTTATGAATTTCAGGAGCCGGCAGGCCTTTTAAGGACGCCAGGTAAGTGAGGCACCTTTCAAGCGGAATGTCCTGGTAAAGGCCGCGTTCCTCAGGCATGTACCCGATCCGGTTCTTCTTTTCCTCGGTCATGGCGCCGCCCAACACGGCCACCGTTCCACTGTCGGGTTTAAAAATATCCAGGATGATCCGGATCGTCGTCGTTTTTCCCGCCCCATTCGGCCCAAGCAGGCCAAAAATCTCACCCGGCTCCACCGTAAAGCTAACGGCGTCGACGGCTTTTTGGGTTCCAAAGGTCTTGGAAATTTTCTGAACTTCAATGCTCGCCATCACTCGCTCCAAAAATATATTTCCAGATAAAAAATTATATCAGAGAAAGACCGGCTTAAAATTGGAGGGTGTTTTTTGGGTTGAAATTAACCCAAAAACACCCTCTATTTTTCTATGAGTAAAACTTTAAAGATTATTCCTTGGTATACGCCGTTCCATCTGCTGCTGGAGCCTGCGTCCGGCCGACGACCCCTGCCAGAACGATCATCGTAGCTATATAGGGAGCCATGAGCAAGAATTCAGATGGGATGGCAGATCCCAGGATTGAAAGTTTTGATGCCAGGGCGTCTGAAAATCCGAATAACATTCCGGCGCCAAACCCGCCAAGAGGATTCCAATTGCCGAAGATCATGGCTGCCAGGCCAATGAAACCGCGCCCGCCGGTCATCAGGTTATCGAAACGACCCACCGATCCGATCGAGAAATAGGATCCGGCAAAACCGGCCATGGCGCCACTCAGCAGGACTGCCATGTAACGTGTCCGGATCACGTTGATCCCCAGCGTATCGGCTGCTTTCGGATGCTCGCCTACGGAGCGCAACCGCAGACCCCAGCGCGTATTAAACAGCCCAATCTGCAATACGATCAGGACGACAAACATGATATAGACGCATATATTGTTATTGAACAGGATCGGCCCAATGAATGGGATACTCACCAATCCAGGAATGGGAATAGGGGGGAATACACCCGGGTTGTTCAAATCCTGGTAAATCTGGAGGAACTTGGTTGAGATATACGAAGTAAGGCCGGTTGCAAAGATGTTGATGACAGTGCCCGAGATAATCTGGTCAGTCTTATACTTGATCGAAAGAATGCCATGGATCAGCGCCATTAGCATCCCAGCAGCAATACCGGCCAGCAGGCCGATCCAAAGGCTGTGGGTCACACTGCCGATTAATGATGCCGTCATAGCGCCCGACAACATCATGCCCTCAATCGCGATGTTCACCACGCCAGCGCGCTCGCTCATTATCCCGGAGAGAGCTGCCATCGTCAGCGTAACCGCGCTGGAAAGGGTCAGCGAAAACAGCCCGGCCAGGCTGATTGAACTTCCGGAGGTAGACCAGGTTAGAAATGCAAAAATAAACAAGGCTACCACTACGCCTAACACCAGATTCGTCCAGCGTTTAAATCCTCGTAAAAGCTGGTAAATCCCCAAAACAAAGTTCACGACCATCGATATATACAGGGCTGGCAGAACGGGAACGACCCAATCCTGAATTTGGGTTTCCGCTTCAACATTAAGGGTCATGCCATAGGTTGCGACAGCAGTAGGATCTGCCAGGGTGCGGATAAACAAGAGCCATATTGCAACGGCAATTATTACGAACACAATTCCCATGACACGCTGGCGCCTGGGAGAAGCGGCTAACACTTCGCGATGATAAATAGCGGTCGTGGTGGCCATGGCTATCCTCCTCCCCAACCGCGCACGGAAAGAACCTCTTCACCTTCTTTCGGAGCGCGCAGGCGATAAATCGTGCGGATAATGGCAGGGGCAGCAATAAAGGCCAGGATGATGGCCTGCAGTATCGAGATAATATAGATCGGGACACCCGACACGACCTGCATTTTGGTGGCGCCGTTGCGCAAGGTGCCAAATAACAAGGAGGCCAAGACAACCCCAAACGGATTGTTCTTACCTAACAAGGCAAGCGCAATGCTGTCAAAGCCGTAGCCGGATGAGAATGAAAGCGCCAGGTTATGGTTGACGCCCAGCACCTCGTTAGCCCCAGCCATACCGGCAAGGGCTCCGGAAAGGGTCATCCCAACGATTGTGACAACAACAATATTCATACCGGCGTACCGGGCCGCTTTTGGATTCGAGCCGACCGTTCTCAGTTCAAAACCCCAGGTTGTCTTGAACAACAGCCAGTAGACCAGCACTGCCATCCCGAGGGCGATAAAAAAGCCGAGGTGGAAGCGAGTGGGAGGGCCGAAGAAGTTCGGCAGCATGGCGCTGGGCTGGATGTTTGGGCTGATGGGATTGTACTCACCCGGTCGGCGCATCGGACCGCTCAACAGCCACGTACTCAGGTTATACGCAATGTAGTTCATCATGATCGTATTAATTACTTCGTGACCTCCGGTCTTAGCCTTTAGCCAGCCGGGTACAAAGCCCCACAATGCGCCGCCCAATGCCCCGGCTCCCATGGCAAGAGGAATATGGACCCAGGGAGATAATCCGGTCAATGAATACCCCACGACGCAAGAAAATATGGCGCCCATATACAACTGGCCTTCGGCGCCGATATTGAACACACCGGAACGGAAGCCTAATGCCACTCCCAGGCTGGCAAAAATATAGGGTGTGGCTGCGACCAGGCTTTCCAGAATTGGATTAAATGCCTTTTTTATCGCCATGGCGTCGCCGCTCTGTAAAGCTGAGAAAATCACCGGTGGATCACCAAGCGAACCGGTGAACAAGGCTGAATAGGCGCTGGCGACCGAATTCCAGGATGCAGCCAGTCCGGCTCCAAATGATTTCCCGAAGCCAGCGTAAACCTCCTCTGAAGTCAAAATGATAAAGATCGCTCCGATAACCAGGCCTGTAAACAAGGCCAGGACCGGAATCAAGATCGCCTGGCTAACACCTCGCCGGCGCCCTTTTGGGGATGAAGAGGGCCTGATCAACTCTTCCAGGAATATCAGGATTGCATTTTGTTTCTTTGGCTCTGGTTTATTTTCCAAGGAGACACCCCCACTAAAATGTGATCGAAACTTTCTTAGTTTCAGTTGGCGGCTCCAATTGATCCGGGTGGACACCTGCCATGAGCAAACCAATGTACTCTTTTGTAGCTTTTTCTGCCGGAACGGTCGCCACGATCTTACCGCGGAACATGACTGCGATCCGGTCCGAAAGCTCTAAAATTTCATCGAGTTCCGTCGAAACCAACAGGACGGCCGTGCCAGCGTCCCGTTTTGCCAGGATCTGCTTGTGGATGTATTCGATCGAGCCCACATCCAGGCCGCGCGTTGGCTGCGATGAGATCAGGAGGCGAATAGGACGTGAAAGCTCCCGGGCGATGATCACTTTCTGCTGGTTGCCTCCTGAAAGAGACGAGGCCGAAAGCAGCGCGCTGGGCGTGCGAATGTCGAATTCTTTCACCAGCGTTTCGCCTTCCTTTCGAATGGCGTCCTCCTGTAATAAAATGCCTCTGGAATAAGGGGGGTCATAATAGGTATTCAGGATCAGGTTGTCAATGATCGGAAAAGACAGCACCAATCCATCTCGCTGGCGGTCTTCCGGGACGTGCGCAGCGCCGAGTTCAGTAATCTGGCGGGGTTGTCCATGTGTAACGTCCTCGCCCAACAGGGTTACTTTTCCTGCAACGATATCGCGCAATCCAGTCAAAGATTCTACAAGCTCCGTCTGGCCATTGCCCTGGACTCCGGCAATTCCTAAAATCTCGCCTCCACAAACGTCGAAGGATACTTTATCTACGGCAATTTCGCGCAGGTCATCGCTGACCACAAGATCCTTAACATCAAGGACAACATCCCCAACTTTCGCCGGTGTTTTTTCCAGCTCGAGCTGAACTTCGCGCCCCACCATCATTGCAGCTAATTTATTCTGATTCGCATCGGCAGGAATGGTCGAACCTATGACCGCTCCGCGACGTATGACGGTGATAATATCTGCCACTTCCAGCACTTCGCGCAGTTTATGGGTAATAAAGATGATGGACTTCCCCTGTTCAGTCAGGGACCTCATAATCTTAAAAAGCTCATCGCTTTCCTGAGGGGTGAGCACGGCCGTCGGTTCATCGAAGATCAAAATATCTGCTTTGCGGTACAACAGTTTAATGATCTCGACCCGCTGCTGCACACCGACCGGTAGATCGCGGACCATCGCAAGCGGGTCAACTGCCAGCGAATACTGGCTTGAAATCTCCTGGATCGCTTTAACCACGCTGGCTCGATCAAGCAGTCCTCCCGGTCGAAGCGGCTCCTCGCCCAACATCACGTTCTCGGTAACGGTGAAGACCGGAATGAGCATAAAGTGCTGGTGCACCATGCCGATCCCGGCTTTGATCGCATCGATCGGCGAATGCACCTTGACCAGACTGCCGCGTACGTAAATTTCCCCTTCATCCGGCTGGTAAAGGCCGTAAAGAATATTCATCAGGGTGGTTTTACCGGCGCCGTTTTCACCCAGCAGGGCGTGAATTTCGCCCTGGTTGAGCGTCAGATTGATGTGATCGTTAGCCAAAACTCCTGGGAAGCGTTTGGTGATGCCTCGCAGCTCAAGTAGAGGAGCCATAGCCACTCCTGAAAATGGATTTTAAAAAATTTTACCATCAACTCAAAAAAAGATGAGCCATCCCGGGTACCACATTGGGATGGCTCATCTTTATCAACGGATTCCGGCAGTCAAGCTACCAGAAACTGCTATCATTTTTTACTGAGCAGGCTTGACCGAGACTTTACCGGCGATGATGTCAGCTTTGAGCTGGTCGAGTTCCGCCTTCAGATCAGCAGGAACCTTAGAGTCCAGATCATGGAATGGCGAGAGGCGGACGCCGTTATTCTCGAGCGTGCCGGTATAGGCGCCGCCCTTGAAGGTTCCATTTTGAACAGCTTCGGCAGCCGAGTAAACAGCCACGTGGATGACTTTTTCGACCGAGGTCAGGGTGATGGAGGTGTAGTCCGGGTTGGTCACGGTCCAGTCCTGATCTACGCCGATGATGAGGGCTTTGCCGTTGGCTTTTACGGCAGCCGCAGCGCCCAAACCAACT
>DATKKB010000115.1:0-5479 GCA_035543095.1 Anaerolineaceae bacterium
CCTATAAAAATAACATCGGATAGCAGTAATATCCCGGTACATCTCAAACTCTCCCTTGGCACCTACATGAGAAATGCCCAGGCGTTAAGTCCTTTCGTGGGCATGCAGATTCTTTGGTCTGAATACAATTATGGAGATCTCATAGAAATTACCACCCGACCTGAAAACATGTGGCTGGTGGCTCCTGTTGTTCCAGAGCCTTCATCCTATCAATTCATTGGTCCCAGTATTTATATTCTACCTTTCGGGTAGAACCCAGCCAATCGATTGTATCCAATTAAGTTTACAGGTTAATTTATAGAATTTGGTAAAAGTAGTTCAAAATAGCCTCCTTCCAGGTATGAAGCGTCCTGACAAAAGCTTTCAGCGCCGCCCTTGCGGTCTCGCTCGATCACCTCGCCGGTCGACCGCCGGCGAAAGAGGCGGCGCTCGAGGAGGTACTCCTGCCCGCGGAGACGGGCCCCGGTCGCCTCCGGGCTCCCTCCGGTCGCGCGTTCGTGCTTGAGCAGAGCCTCCAGCACGCAGATCGTAGTATTGAACGACGACCGCGTCGAGCCGTTCAGCGCCTCGCAATTCCAACCGCCGTCGGCTCCTTGAAGACCGACTAGCTGCGCGCCCCAGCCCTCGGTAGCGACCCTTGTCGCTCGGCTGCGACTTCATGCGCCGGCGCATCGGTCAGGTCTCGCATCACCTGCCAGCGGATCGAAGGGTCAGAATCAAGCAGCCAGCGTATGACCGATCTCTTTGGCTTCGGGGCTTGCCATTTGGGCGGATTGGTCGCCATTTGCTGGTTCCTCCTTACTTTGGGTAAAAGACGCTGTTGGTGGCCTGACGGTTTCCGTTACTGGCAGGTGGGCGGGCGTGGACAATGTTTGGGAGCAGGAAAAACTTGAAGCCGGAAAAATGCTCGAAAATAGCGACGAATCCCACCTGTCCAGTGCACGCGTTGTTAGCCCGCGCCTTGGTACTTGAAGACTTTATCCAGCCAATCAAAAACGGTTTGTTGCATGAGACTTAAATTGTTGATTTGGCAATGAGCATCCGCTCCTTCAGCGGCAGTGAAAACCCGGAGTTCTTTTGGGACGGCGAGGGCATTATAAAACTCGCGGGCTTGTGCTATTTGTTCTTCCGACTCGCCTTCCCCCACTAGACATAGCACAGGGCAAGCTATTGCGCCAATCTGTTCAACTTTCGCCCGCCGCGCGATGTCCAGAGCTTCAGATATCTTGGTGACACCAGATTGCCAGCAGAACTTCTCCAATGCAATTGCCATGAGCGGACTCTGTAGGCCCGCCATCTTGATCGCTGCATCTCCCACAAATGCGGGGGCTTTTTGAAGCGTTGCAGGTATTTCTTCTGCGACCAGTCGGTATATATCGACGATAGGAGCGTTGGCAATACAGGCTTTGACTCGTTTTTCCCAAGCGACGGCGCGCGAGACCATATACCCCCCGCCGCTTATGCCATGCAGAGCCAAGCGGTTCGAGTCCACTTCGGGCTGTTTCAATGCGTAATCCACCACAGCCGTGATAGGAACTTCATAATCAGTTCTAAAAAACAAACCGTCGAACGGAGTGCCACCTTGCCCAGGCAGGTCAACCATTAAAACGTGATAGCCTCTGCGTATTCCCGCTGGGCCTATCCAAAAGTAAAGCTCTTCAACATAGCTTTCGCCTCCGCCAATCATAATGAGTGTTGGACGCTCCTCCTGGCTGCCATCCGCGTGCATGAAATACGCAGGCAGGGTTTTACCTTCGAATGGAATCTCAACCGCATTAATCAATGTATCAGAGAGAGTGGCGGCTTGTCGAAAGCAATGCTGAAATTTCAACCAAGTTTCATGTAATCGCAGGTCGTGAGTGCGGATGCAGAATAAAGCAGCCCGGTGATAGGTACAGGCACGCAGATAGCTTTCCCGCGCGCTTACCCGATTGCCCCTCTTGAGAGCTTCAGCGGCGTGAGATTCAACATGGTTAGCTAGTTTTTGGTGCGAAACTCGGTTGTAGACATAGTTTTCTACGGTTCATAAATTGTACTTTACCAATTGATCAGGCATTCAATGCCACCTTTTGGCCTAACTTCCATAAATTTGCAGCGATCATGCCCCATCCAACCCATTTATCGAAGCCAGGTTTGCCATGATCCCGACACCGATTCAGGCCAAATCGCCGTTTGAGCACGCTGATGCGACCTTCCACGCCGACATGCCATTTGCGGCCTCGCACAAACCAGGGTTGTCTCTCCTGTTTCTTGCGAGCATCACTCTTGTGTCCTGGTTGGGGTAAGATCACTCGTTTAACGCCTTTTTGGGTAGCCAGGGCTTCGTTATCCGGTGAATGAACGCCGCGATCTCCACTCATCTGATCGGGTGGTTTGCTAAAAGTCTGGGTGTGATGCTCTAAGCTGGGCGCCCATTGCTGGTCATCGTTCGGATTGCCTTCCAACACCTCCCAGCGGGTCACCATTCCACCATCGACTTCATCCAGCCAGACTTTATGGCCATATTCGGTAGGCTTGTGCGCCTTGTTACGCCGGATGATATCGGTATGTTCTTCGAACAGGCTCACGATTTTCTCTCTCGCTGGCACTTTTTCTTGTTCAAACACCCGCCGGGTGGCCTGGCTCACCACCTGCTTTGCTCGAGGCAGGAAGGTTTTCAAGGTTTCCGCCAACTTCTCGGCTTTCTTGCTTGTCTGCGCTTGCAAAACAGGAAGGGCTTTCTCAGCCTGCCGGATCGTGTCCTGAGTAGCTTTGAGCAACTTGCGATACGCCTTTTTGCCTTCCATTTGAGCGGTTTCACCGCCCCGACGCATAGCTTCTCCCACCTGGCGAGCTAAGTGATGGACACTACGGATACGATTGCGGAATGCTTCCTTTCCTAAGCCGCTCTGTTCACCTAAGACGGTTTTGGCTCGGCTGAGGGTCCGGCCAAGCACTTTGACGCTATCCGACAGCAGGCTGCTATCGCTGGGCGGATGAATGTTGGTCTCCACCACGGTTCCATCGGTGCGTAGCTTGCGGCCTCGGGTCACCTTCAGTTGAACTGCCAACTCGATCAAGCGCTGGTTGAACTTCTTCAAGGTCTCCGGCTGGATCAGTTCTGCCCAACGAATGAGGGTCGTATCATCAGGAACCTCGTGAAAGTAGACCCGGCAGAACAGGCGTAAAACTAGACTGTCGCGCACCTGGTATTCGGTTTGTTCATAGCTCCAGCCATACAAACGCCGCACCACTAACATGCGCAAGATCACTTCCACCGGGGTTGAGTTCCTGCCTGTCTCTTCGGTATGGGGATAACGCCTGGCCAGGTCGTTCCTGATCAATTGGTAAAGTGCTTCATCTTCCAACCGCTGGTCGATTTGGGCCAGGATTGGATCCATCTGATTAGTGAGTTGCAGAATGCTATCGAATATCTTGTCAGTTTCGTACCGATCCTGTAACATTAAGGGTGCCTCCAAGGTAGATTTTTGGCTTGGACACCTAATTTCTACCAAGGAGGTCTTTATTTTGTCAACCTCTTACGTCACTTTTGCACCAAAAACTAATTAACAAAGGTTGATTCAAACTCAAGAGACCCCCCGCGTACCGCTCGGGGGAGATTATTGGGATGTAGAACCCGGCGCGCCCCTGTGGGGGTTCGCCGATCTCCACGCCCATTTAATGGCGCACTTGGCTTTCGGAGGCAGGGCATTTTGGGGTCAGCCTTACGACCCTCAAAACCCAGGCCCGGAGGGGATGCAGTACGCCCTCAGCTCTTGTGAACCGATCCATGGCGGCTTGTTTAATGTCAACCCGGAATTCGGCCACCCGGCAAGCGGGGGCTGGCCTGAGTTCATCGTATGGCCGCGCTTCACCACGCTCGTCCATCAACAGGCTTACATCGATTGGCTCTTCCGCGCTTACCAGGGAGGGCTGCGCTTGATCACCTGCCTGGCAGTTAACAACGAGCTGCTGGCGGAAAAGTCAAGCCCCCAACTGCCTCACGATGACAAGAGCGCCATTCAGGTACAGATCGCCGGGATGAAAGAAATGGCGGCCTTCGTGGACGCCCAAAGCGGAGGGCCGGGAACCGGTTGGCTGCAAATCGTCTATTCACCGGAAGATGCCCGTAAGGTCATCGGCGAAAACCGGCTGGCAGTCATCCTGGGTGTGGAAGTTGACTCACTGGGCAACTGGCGGCGCATCGAAGACCTGGAAGCATTATGCCAGGGCGAGCCGGACAAGGCCAGACAGGTAATCGGCCGGGAGCTAGATTGGCTTCATGGGTTGGGTGTCCGCCAGATCACACCGATCCATCTGACCAATAACGCCTTTGGCGGTACTGCCATCTACCTGCGCTTCCTGGAAATGAATAATATATTCGTCACCGGAGATCGTTGGACGGTGGATGATGCCTGGGAGACCGGTGTGCGCTACCGGCTGGATAATGATGGTGCTGACATAATTGACGAATTCGAACGCACTGTGGCCGTCTCTGGAAAGCACCTAAGGTCAATGCATCGACGCACCCTGCTTGATCACATCCCCGGTATCGGCGATCTTTATGAAGCTATCGAAACGCCTAAAACGAGAGGAGGCCATGCCAACGCACGGGGTCTTAACCGTTATGGCAAGATCCTCCTGGAAGAAATGATGAGGCGGGGAATGATCATAGACGTGGATCATATGTCAGAAAAATCTACGGATGAAGCCCTGGCATTGGCCGAAGAGCACCACTATCCGGTGATTTGTTCCCACTCGTGGTTCAGAGACCTGCTTTACAGTGCCCCGACGGAGTTTAGCCCGCAGCATCACGAGCATTACGGAACGAGCGACGTGCATAAAGTTGCCCATGAAGCCGGGAAGAGAGGCGACCAGATAGAGCGTATTGGCCGCCTTGGTGGAATTGTAGCCCCCATCATTAATCAAGGCGATATCGCCGGCCTGCGCCAGGGCTTGCCAGAACTGGCTGGTAAGATTCCGGAGCCTTGTGCAGGATCGAGCACTGCCTGGGCGCAGGCTTACCTCTATGCGGTTGAAAAAATGGGCGGACGTGGCGTGGCAATCGGGACAGACATCAACGGCGCAGCCGGGCTGCCTGGGCCGCGCTTTGGAACCTTCGCTGCCTATGGTACGATAAATGATAAGGTCCGCCTCCAACAGCGGTGTCAGGAAATCGATCGGCAAACCAATGGAGTGGCTTACGATAGCCCGATCTGCGACCACCGTTGGTATCGCTTCGAGCCCGGTGGCTCGGGTGCTTATGACGATGAGGAACGTGACATCTGGCAGGCGATTGCACAATACGCGGCAGGATTCAATCCATCCATCCAAGACCACGCACCCAGTGATTTCCCTGAAACGAATGTACGTGAATTCCTCGAGGCAGCAAAAGTGCTTCACAACCAGGAATGGGTTGACAACATGACTAAGGGTTTCTGGATGGCTGATCTGGAAACCGCAACAACCGCTGAACAGCTTGAAGACTTGCCAATCGAAC
>DATKKB010000116.1:0-21397 GCA_035543095.1 Anaerolineaceae bacterium
CATTTCGATGTCCGCTGTGTAAGCCGGTTTGCCCTGCACCAGCTTGATCGCATCCACCTTTTTCTCGGGCTTGCCCACCTGGCTGAATCCTTCAGTTTGAGGCGCAGTCCAAACCTTCGGCATGACGCGCGTCTGGGCCATGATTTCGCCGCCAGGGCCGCCTGTCACCGGCTCATCGAAATTCCCGGCCGGGCCTTCGGGCGGAAATTGTAGTCCCGTTTCATCCAAAGTCAGGCCCTGCTCGCCGCGCAGCACGGCAGCCGCCCTCAGGATGGCCTGGACCGGCTTGAGGTAACCCGTGCAGCGGCACAAGATCGGGGATAAGGCTTCTCGTACCTCCGCTTCAGTTGGGTCCGGCTGGCGCTGTAAGAGAGCCCTGGCTGCCAGGACCATTGCCGGCGTACAGTAGCCGCATTGAATCGCGCCTGTATCCACCAGGGCCTGTTGGATCGGGTGGAGACCTTGCGATTCCTTCCAGCCCCGCTCGGGATGCTCGCCGATCGTTTCAATCGTCAGGAGCGTATGCCTGTCTGCCTGGACCGCCAGCATACTGCACGTATTTACAGGCTGTCCATCGAAAAGGACCGTGCAGGCGCCGCATTCTCCGGCCTGGCAGCCGCCCCACTTTACGCCAAAATAGCCTTCACCGCGTAGAACCGACAATAAAGTATCGTTAAGCGAGACTTCCCAATCCTTACTTTCTCCGTTGATCAGGACCGAGATTTTCATTACGCCATTTCTCCCAATCCCAATAGTCTCCGTATCATCACCTTCGCAGCGTGGCTGCGATAAGAGCCGCTGGCAAACGCATCGGTTGCCTGGCTGTACGCGTTTTCTGCGGCCGCATCCGCTCCGGCGCTTTCCGGCCCATCCATTGCGACGACCGGTGCCTTGCCATACCCGCCCAACGCAACTCGCGTCCGTCCCGAAGGCCAGACTGCCACCGCCACGCACACAATCGGGCGGTCTTCCGGCGATCGCGCCACCATTTCCCATTTCAATTCAGGCTGGCTCGAAAATTCGATTTCGGCGATTAGATTCCGCCGATTCCAGCTAGCCCTTTCGAGCAGCCAGTCGCCCAGGTTGATTTCAGCTTCACCCGGCAGTATCCGCAGTTTTGCATCCAACGCCAGCAGGGCCGTCGCCAGGGTGGATTTCCCATCCGCCGTGACCAGGCTGCCAGCAATGGTTGCCATATTACGCAGATTTAGCGTCGTTTCGTGCCTGACAACTTCAGCCAGACCTGGCTGGATGCCTGGCGATTCTAGCAACGTTTGCAGCCGCACGGTCGAGCCGATCTTGAGGAGGTTACCCTGGCGCGTGATTCTGTTCAAGGGCAGGTCTTGCAGGTCGACCAACGCCAGGGGCGATTTTTCCCCGTGGCTTAAAGTAGTTCCCCCGCCCAAAGGCACCGCCAGGATCTCCGGTTTTCCCAGGTATTGGAGCGCTTCATCGATTGTTTTGGGACGAAAATATTCAACAAACATAGCCCATCCTAATCGGGATAGATTTTCCAATCTTCGGTGGTCAGATCATCGATCGGCATCTGCATCACCATCGGGGCCTCAGTCATAACGGCATCGCTTTCCGCCAATAGCACCCCGTTTTCATCCAGGATGGTCCCGTGCGCTCGAATGATTAACCCACGATCTTCTTTGAGCGTTCCTTCCAGGCGGAGCGGCTTTTCAACCGGCACCGGCTTCCGGTATCGAATATTCAGGCTGGCCGTCACCATCCATCGTCCCGGATTTTCACCGCTCATCACGGTTCGTCCACTTACTTCGTCCAGCATCGCCGCGATGATACCCCCATGGACAATCCCCGGGTATCCCTGGAAATGTCCCGGAACCGTTACCCTGGCAGAGACTTTTCCGACTTCTTCGTCGTAAAAATTTATTTTCAGACCGTTATTGTTATTGACGCCGCATACAAAGCAGTGTCGTGAATTGGCTTGTTTTTTCATTGTTGGGCAAAGGTATCGATAAGTAACTGGTAATCTCCGCCGACCGGGTAAAGAATTGGGCAGGTGCAGCCGTATTTGATGTATTCCGCCACCTTGGCGTGCGCTTCTTTAGGTGTACCCGAAGCGGTTATCTTTAAGATCAATTCATCCGGAACCAGGTGCTTCGCCTGTTGGATCTGCTCGTGGGTCGCCGGCCAACCCAGGATCGCCTGGATCTGGTTTACGATGTCCTGTGAAACGCCAGATGCCTTCGCAATATGCGGCTGTTGAGCCAGGTACTGGGTCAACAGTTCACGCGTAGTTTCAATGGCCTTATCGTGGTCGCGATCGACCGAACACACGATCAATTGAGGGCGATCCAGGTCGGCCAGGTTTCGGCCGGCTTTCTTTGCACCTTTTTCCAGCAGCTCGAGCGCCTTGATGTCGTATTCCGGCGGCACGCAGTAATTTAATACGATTCCGTCGGCGTATTCACCAGCCTGTTCCATCATCTGGTCGCCGGTAGCTCCAATGTATACCGGAACGTTGCGGGGTTCTCGCCGTCCATGCACGACGTCCAATTCAATCCCATCTACTTGAACAAATTCACCGTGGAACGTGACTCGTTCCATATTCAGCAGCCGTTTTAAGATTGTCACCGTTTCCCGCATGGCTGTCAGGGGTTTCTTTCGGTCGATCCCGACGTTGCGGGCCAATGGATCCCACCAGGCGCCGATTCCGCAAATAATCCGGTTGGGAGCCAGGTCGTCCAGCGTCAGGAACGTGGAAGCCAGCAGGCCGATGTTGCGCGTCCAGTTATTGATGACCCCTGAGCCTATTTTGATCTTCTTCGTGACCGCCGCGTAGGCCGCCATTGGCACGATAGCATCTCGAACTAACCGGCTTTCTGCCTGCCATACTGCTTCAAACCCGCGTTGCTCAGCATAACGCACGTAATCCAGGCCATCTCGAAGATCGTGCGCATCCTGCAAATAAAGTGCCATCCGATCTGCCATCTTGCCTCCACGAATAGTAGGTTTGGTCCGAGTTTCCCCTGTTAATAATTATACTCTAAGCTCTTAGGCTTACGTGCTCGGGCCGGATCTTATACAGCACCCTAACCTGGCCGGGTACTTTTTTCCATGGCACACCGTTGTATACAAGACTCAGCCTGTCGATGTGTTCTAATGCTCCCTCTTCCGTGATTTCGACTACTTTTCCCCGGATCTGGATATATCGCAGTACCGATTTCGGGTCCGCGACCAGGATGGCTACCGCGGGTCGATTGCGCATGTTACGATCCTTGACGCGCCCTCTGGCTGAATTAATCTGAATAAATGCGCCATCCCAACTGAACCACACCGCGGTTAGCTGGGGAGAGCCATCCGGCATAATCGTCGCCAGGTATGCTATTGCGCGCGTCTCCGGTTGCAGAAGATCCTGGAATTCAGGCGGAATTGTGATCATGATTCATTTTCCTAATTCAAAGCGGGATTTGATTCCGACGCTTTCATCTGAGTGGTAGATCACCGAAATATTGTTGACATTTACTTCAAAGGCCATTCTTTCAAATGCCAGCTCCTGGACCGCGCATGCGAGTTTCTGTGGATTAAGATCGCCTTGGGCGATCGTGATATGAGGCATCCAATGGCTGGGAGCATAATACTCCTGTGGGTTGATTAAATTTCGTTCCAGCCGCTTCCAAATATCCTGATGCGTGGCAAGCAAATGCGGCTCTTTGACAATTGCCACGTACAAAACCGGATCGGGTCCGTTGAAAATGCCCAATCCGGCCGTCTTAACTTTGAAAGGCTTGATTTTATGGGCAATACGATCAAGCTTTCGCCTGGCGGAGCTCCATTCAATATTTTCACTGGCTGCCCAGGAAAAATGCGGGTAAGGGGCAGCCATTATCCCCAACAGGTTGCATTTTTCTTCCAACAACTGCCATAGCTGTCTGGTCTGCAGGTCGGAGTCTGGGTCTAACAAGGTGGCAAGTGCAAGCATCTTTTCCCCTAACGGAACAGGTCCAATTCCTTCGGCCGGATCAGTTCTTTGAGCGATCCTTCCCTTAGCGGATAAGGGAAGCCGCGCACGTGAATAACCGGGATATTTTCGGCTGCCTGGCCCATCATCAGCGAGGCAGCCGCAGCGAGCTCATCCGCCGCAGCGACCTGCGTCACTCGCAGCGTGTATCCGAACATATCTGGTTTGCCCCTCAAATCGACAATCCCTGGCATCCCAGAAAACCCGATCGCCACCCCCACCGTTCCAATCCTCCAGGCTCGACCGTGCGAATCGATGATCAGCACACCAATTTTCTTTGAAAATTCTGCTTCAAGATCAGCCCGGATTTTATCGGCCGACAAGTCTGGGTTTTCTGGGAGCAAGAGCACCCAATCTTCCGGATCTCCTTCCAAGGACTGTACGTTGGAATGATCGATCCCGGCATTTGCACATACAAAGCCAAGCTTGTGTTCGACAATAAGCGTTCCAGGCCTGGTGCGCAGTACGACCTTGCATTCGCGCAGCACCAGCTCGACGAACCGGGGATCCTTCTCACACTGCCGAGACGTCGCAATGGCTTCGAAAGAAGGGGTAATCGTCGCCAGGTTTACAAACCGTCCTTCCGCTTTTGAGACGATTTTTTGGGTAATTACAAAAATGTCATCGTCCATCAGCTCCAGTCTGGAGGACTTAACTGCATTGGCTATCAGACCCGCAATATTATCGCCGGGTTGGACAAGCGGAATCTGGCGCAATGGCGTCAAAACCAGGGGCATTATTTTTTCCACATCTTATTTCGGGCGCGGCACGCCGGTGATCCTGATTCCGGATGATGGGACGTTGAATTGCTTGTTAATGCCGATCAGGATCGAGGTCAACCCTTCCACGACGACAGAGTTTTCAATCGGGCCTGCGTCCCACCCAACCAAACCCGCATCTTTGACCAGGTCCAGTACGACCGCCCTTGCAGCTTTGTGGGTCCCGCTTACCAGCACATCGCACTCCAATTCCTCATCCTTGAGGAGGTGTTCGTAGGAGATGATTTGAAAAGCAGAGACGACCTCTACGCTTTCTCCAAGGATCTGGGACGCTTCTTGCGCCGCACTGCCGGCCGGCGGCATTTGCACTTTCGTTACTTTTGGCGGCACCAACGGCACCGTCACGTCTATAAAAATCTTGCCTGTTACAAAGGGCTTGAGGCTCTCCAGCATCTCCCGGTGCACCCCGAATGGCACGGTCATCACAACCAAGTCAGCCGCCTGAGCCGCATCTGGATTGGCCATGCCTTGAATATCGAAATTACCGCTCAGCAAGCTTTTTAATTCGTTCACCGCTGCATCCGCTTTTTCCTTAACCCGCGAGCCGATGATGATCGAGTGGCCTGCTTTTGCCCAGCGGTAGCCCAGCCCTTTTCCTTCTTTTCCAGTGCCGCCGATGATCGCAATTTTATGTTTTACTGGAATGCCATTGTCCATGATACTTCCTTGATTTAAGTTTTAAATAAATTTTTCGTCGAATCTGCGCCACACCTGGGGTATCAATTTTTGGCTGTGGTAAGCAATTTTTTCCTCATCCAGGGTTTGCAGTTGGCGGTTCCGCAATAGCACTTTTCCAGCGACCACCACGTCCCGGATCATGCTTTCGTTGAACCCGAAGATCATGTGCCAGGGCAGGTTTCCCTCCGTCACCGGTGTAAAAGGATAATATTCAGCCGTGATAAAATCAGCCTCGGCGCCTTCTTTCAATACGCCGGTGGTGATTCCAAATTGCTGATTAACCAGTTGGGCGTTGTTGTAAACTGCCATTTCTACCACCGTTTCCGCCGGCATGCGCCTTGGATCCAGGTTTACCAGCTTGTGCGCCAGAAAAGCTGCTTTCCACTCTTCCCACATGGCATTAGAAAAACCATCGTTCCCCAGGCACACCTTGATTCCTGCCCGCAGCATCGATTCGACCATCGGCAAACCAACCGCATTATTCATGTTTGAACGCGGTTGGTGGCTCACCCACGTGGAGGTTTCAGCCAGTTGTTCCATTTCACGTACGTCGATGTGGACTGCATGCACCACCAACGTCTGCGGTCCCAGCATACCGTGTTTGTTCAGGCGGTCGATAGCTCTCATGCCGCTCTTTTCCAGGCTGTCGTATTCATCCACCGGATGTTCGGCGACGTGGATGTGAAAACCCACCTCCTCCGGGCAGGCCTTCCTGCAAGCTTCGAGTGTCTTCTCGGAAAGAGTCAGGTTGGCGTGCAGACCAAACATCCCTGCCAGTCGTCCGTCATGCGTCTTACCAGATTTTATATTCCTGATGTGGCGTAGATTTTCGTTGATTCCGGCTTCGGTCCCTGCCGGGCCGTTGCGATCGGTCACTTCGTAACACAGCGATGCCCGCAATCCGGATTGGTCCACCGCCTGGGCAATTTCGTCCAGCGAGCCTTCGATAAAATCCGGCGAAGCATGGTGATCGATCAAGGTGGTCGTGCCATGCCTGATCGCATCCACCAGGCAGACCAGGGCCGAATAGCGGACGTCTTCCAGGTTCAAGGATCGATCCAGGGGCCACCATAATTTCGATAATTTCTCGGGAAAATCGGCCGGAGCCGCGCCGGGTATCGCCAGGCCGCGTGAAAAAGCCCCGTAAAAATGGGTGTGGGCGCACAAATTCCCTGGCATCACAAAGGCATTCTTTGCATCCAATCGCTCTTCGTTTGGATACTTCTGTAATAAGCTGTCTTGCGGTCCGAGCTCCACAATTTTTGAGCCACGAACCAGCATGGCTTGGTTTTCCAGGATGCGATTGGGGGTTTCCCAGGTGACAATTGTGCCATTGATTACCAGCATGGTCGACTCCTCCTCAAAGGTTGACTGACAATTGCCAGGATTTCTTGATTATTTTAACATAATTCATTTGATTATCAGTTTCGGGTTTGGTTCATAATACTAAAATCGCATATAATCAGTTTTATCAAATAACGCGATTTGGAGAATTTCATGGTCGATCCACGCATCGAAGCAGTTCAATACGCCCAAAATCAACAACAGAACAATCTGGATACATTGATTGAATTTGTCAAGATCCCTTCCATTTCAACCGAACCGGACCACCAACAGGATATGCTCACTGCGGCAAATTGGGCCGCTGCCCAGCTTCGATCGATGGGATTTAAGAATGTTCAAATTTTCCCCACTCCAAAGCATCCCATCGTCTTTGGCGAATTGATCCAGTCTCCCTCAATGCCGACCGTTTTAATATACGGGCATTACGATGTCCAGCCGGCCGAGCCGTTGGAGCTCTGGCAAACCCCGCCGTTTGAACCTACCGTCCGGGGCGAGAATTTGTATGCCCGCGGCGCTTCCGATATGAAAGGCCAGATTGTTGCGACGCTCAGCGCCGTAAGGGCGTACCTTCACTCCGCCACTCAAAGAATAAATTTTAAATATATCCTCGAAGGCGAGGAAGAGATCGGTTCTCCCAATTTAGCCGCCTTCTTGCAGGAGCACAAGGAAATGCTAGCCTGCACATTTGCTTTGAATCCGGACTCTGGCATGGTTAGCCAGGATCTGCCCACAATTGTCAACGCCTTGCGCGGCCTGGCCTATTATGAGCTGAGGGTTTACGGTCCCCAGCACGACCTGCATTCAGGGCAGTTCGGCGGCGCGGTCCAAAATCCGGCCATCGTCCTGAGTGAGCTGATTGCTGGAATGCACGATGCCCGCGGCCGGATTACCCTACCGGGATTTTATGATAAAGTCCGGCCATTAACGGACCGCGATCGGAAAGCGATTGCCAGCCTGCCACTAACCGACGAGTATTATTTAAAAAATATCGGAGCCCCGGCCCTGTGGGGTGAAGAGGGTTACACCCCTTCGGAACGGACGGGGGCGCGCCCCACCCTGGATGTTAATGGCCTGTATTCCGGTTTTACCGGCCCCGGGTCAAAAACGGTCATTCCGGCCTGGGCCATGGCGAAAATCTCGATGCGCCTCGTTCCGTTCCAGGACCCCGTTAAGGTCGAGGAACAGCTTCGCCTATACATAAAGGAGCATGCCCCACGCACCGTGCGCTGGGAATTGATTACTTATTCCGGTGGCGAGGCCTGCGAAACAGATCTGGATTACCCGGCTGTCAAGGCCCTGTATAAGGCGCTCAGTACAGTTTGGGGCAAAGAGCCGGTTTACAAGCGCGAGGGCGGTAGCATTCCGGTCGTCGTGGATATGAAAAAGATCCTCGGAGTTGAATCGATCGTCACCGGCTTCGGACTTCCGGACGATAACCTGCATGCTCCTAATGAAAAATTGCATCTACCCACCTGGTATCGCGGCATCGAAGCCTTGATTCATCTCTTCTTTAACCTTACCGAAATGGCAGGCCAGGGCAAATTATGAAAAAAGAGAGATTGCCTTCTTACGGAGGCCAGGCCTTGATCGAGGGCGTGCTCATGCGCGGTTCACGCGCCCTGGCCGCCGCCATGCGCGCCCCGGATGGATCGATCATGGTTCAGACTGAAGAGCTCACCGGCATCTACCAAAGCCGGATCAAGACCATCCCTTTCCTGCGCGGCCTGATCATTTTATGGGATGCAATCGGCCTCGGATCGAAATACCTTACGGCTTCCGCCAACCTGCAGACCGGGGAGTCGGAAAAGATCGAAGGCCCAGCTCTGTACCTGACGCTCGGACTCTCCTTGGTCGCCGCAATCGCCATTTTCGTCTTGCTTCCTTCCACCCTCGGAAATTGGGTCCAAGGCGCGCTCAACCTGGGCTTTTGGATGGCCAACCTGTTTGAAGCTGTTTTCCGCCTGGTCCTGGCAATCGGATACATCTGGCTGATCGGAAAACTACCCGACATCGAGCGAGTCTTTGCCTATCACGGCGCCGAACACAAGACGATCAATGCTTACGAAGCCGGTGCTGAATTGACCCCTGAGAGTGTATCTCACTTTTCGCTGGAGCATCCCCGCTGCGGCACCGGATTCTTGCTGACGGTCATTTTGTTTTCCATCATCTTATTCACACCTTTGCGTGTCCTGCCGCTGCTTTTTCGCTTGCCTTCCCAGGTCCTATTGGTCCCGGTCATCGCCTGCCTGGCATATGAATATATGCATTGGACCGCAAGCCATCTCGATTCAAAATTTATCCGGGCATTAATTTCTCCCAATCTGGCTCTCCAAAAATTAACCACCCGCACGCCTACAATTGAAATGCTCGAAGTGTCAATTGCCTCATTTAATTCGATGTTAGCTTTAGAAACTTCATTGGTCCTGCCGGTCACTACTGCCTTGACGCAGCCGGTGAGCTCTATGGATCCATCTGAAAGCAGTTCGCGCAGCACATAAGGTGCATGAACACCTGGAAATCGCTTCTTCTCGGCATCGTCTTGGGATTGCTAATCTCTGGAGCAGTCTTGCTGATTGCTTTGCCTCCGCGCGGCCAGCCACTCATTCTTTCGGTCCCTACTGCGTCCACATCGATCGTCGTCTATGTGACCGGCGCCGTTAAAAATCCTGGCATTTATACCTTGGCTCGCCCGAGCCGAGTCAACGACGCTGTCCAGGCCGCCGGAGGTTTTCTAGAAACGGCTGACACCGGCTCAGTAAATCTGGCCGCCAAAATCGAGGATGGCGCAAAGATCCTCGTGCCCGCAATTCAGATTGCAGATCAATCCGCTCCGGGAATCGGAACTGCCAGCCCTTCTCATCTTTCCACGCCAAAGGTAACCCCCACCGTCTCTTTTCCAATCGACATTAATTCGGCTGATGCAACTTTACTGGATCAATTACCCGGCATCGGTTCTACCAAAGCTGCTGCAATCGTTGCTTATCGCCAGGAACACGGGCCATTTAAGCGCATCGAAGATATCCAGAATGTTCCTGGCATCGGCTCAGGATTGTTCGCTACTATGAAAGATTTAATCACAATCGATCAAATGCCGTAAATTAAAGGGTATCTATGGAATTAAAAAAGCAGTTAGAAAATGCGTTGAAAGACGCCATGCGCGCCAACGACGACGTTACCCGCCGGACGATCCGTATGGCGCTCTCCAGCATCAAACTGGCTGAGGTTGAAAAAGGTCAGCCCCTGGATGACCTGGCCCTGATGGGGATCCTTCAAAAAGAGATAAAAATGCGAAATGAAGCGATCCAGGAGGCGCGTCAAGCCAATCGACCCGACCTAGAAGCCGCCTCGCAGGTGGAAATAACCGTGCTGCAATCATTTTTGCCCCAGCCAATGAGTGATGCAGAGCTAAATGAGTTCGTTCAATCCATCATCACCGAGTTGAATGCATCCGGGACAGCCGATATGGGGCGAGTCATCAAAGCAGTCATACCCCGTGTGCAGGGCCGTGCCCCTGGTGACAAAGTCAGCCAGGTCGTGAGAACTTTG
The DNA here is from genome assembly GCA_035543095.1 of Anaerolineaceae bacterium. Classification (GTDB taxonomy): domain Bacteria; phylum Chloroflexota; class Anaerolineae; order Anaerolineales; family Anaerolineaceae; genus UBA700. The sequence continues at coordinate 10,336 of DATKKB010000116.1, forward strand.
CTTCAAAAATAAATGCTCAATCGTGTTGTCGGATTCGTTCGATTGCCGCGCCGGGTCATCCTGAGAACTGGGTTGCTCGTCGTTACCTCCATTCTGGTATTAATCATAATGGCGCTGCCGATTGCTATCCGGCCCTCTTCCTTTCCCTTAAATATTGGAGACGTTGCTGCCCAGGATATCCAGGCCCCCACGGCCATCGAATATCCCAGCACTGTGCTTTTAGATCAGGCCCGCCAGGATGCCGAGGCGACTGTGCAGCCTATCTATTTGCCTGTTGACCCTTCCATAACACGCCGCCAGATCGAGCGCCTGCACATCATCCTGGACTATATCAGCGCCGTCAGGTTGGATAATTACGCCACCCAGACGCAGAAAATCGCCGACCTTTCCAATATTTCCGATTTCCATCCCGGGCTCGCTGAATATCAGCAAATATTATCTTTATCGGAGCCGCGCTGGCAAATCGTGCGGCAGGAATCATTATCTGTGCTCGAACAGGTGATGCGCAATACTATCCGGGATAATTCACTGTCCGATGCTCAGAAAAATATTTTGACCCTTATCAGTTATGACATCCCGCAGGATCAGGCGTCCATTATCTACGATATCGTCTCGCCGTTTGTTGTTCCAAATAGTCTTTACAGCGATAGTAAGACCAGCCAGGCTCGCCTGGAAGCCCGCAATGTAGTAAAACCCGTCTTACAGAACTACATCGCTGGCGAAATCATTGTTCGTCGCGGCCAGGTCATAACGCCTGTCATTTATGAGGCCTTGCAGGCCTACGGACTGGTGCAAACACAGGGAGGGAGCCAGAGCCTGATTGCAGTCATCGCGCTGGTTGCCATTGCAGCAATTTTTACCGGACTTTATTTTTCCAAACGAAATTTACAGCCTCTTTCCGACGCCAAAAGTCTCGTATTGGTTTCCATCCTTTTCCTCCTGTTCCTGGCCGGCGCGCGCATCGTTATCCCGAACCGTACCGTTGTGCCTTACCTGTTTCCATTAGCGGCTTTCGGACTCACGGTCGGCAGCCTGTACAACATGGAAATTGGGCTGATCTTATCCTTGATATTGAGTGTTCTCTCAGGATACAACCTGCCGAACAGCCTTGATCTGACGATTTTTTACATTTTAGGCAGCTTTTTTGGAATAATGGTTTTAGGCAAGGGCCGTCGGATCATCAGTTTCTTTTGGGCCGGCCTTTCGATTGGCGCGGCCGGCATCGCTGTCATTCTGGCTTATCGCCTCCCCGAATCGGTCACCGATTGGATCGGCCTGGCCACATTGACCGGCGCCTCCATATTAGGCGGCCTGGCTTCGGCCAGCATAACCCTCCTTTTCCAGTTCATATTCGCCCAGTTGTTGGGCGTCACGACCTCGATGCAGCTTTTAGACCTTTCCAGGCCGGATCACCCCATTCTCCAAAGCCTGCTGCGGAGTGCGCCCGGCACATACCAGCACAGCTTGCAGGTGGCAAACCTGGCGGAACAGGCTGCTGAAGCGATTAACGCAGAAACGTTATTGGTCAGGGTTGGATGCCTCTATCATGACATAGGTAAAACCAACAACTCGCAGTTCTTTGTCGAGAACCAGGTCCCCGGTAAAATTAATTCTCACGACGACATGGACCCGGCCATCAGCGCCGCCACAATTATCCGGCACGTTACAGACGGTGTTCAGCTTGCGCGGAAACATCGCATCCCACAACGGATCCAAGATTTTATTCGTGAGCATCACGGCACCACCCTCACCCGTTACCAATATACCCGCGCTGTGCAGGCAGCCGGCAGCCATCCAGAATTCGTCAACCCTGAATTATTTCGCTATCCAGGCCCGCGTCCTCGCTCCCGCGAGACTGCTATCCTGATGCTGGCTGATGGCTGCGAAGCCCGAGCCCGGGCTGAGCTTCCAAAAGACGATGAAGAATTACGCAGCATCATTTTGAAGGTTTTCGAATACATTCAAAAAGAGGGGCAGCTTGATGATACAGTCTTGACCCTGAAGGATTTGCACGGGGTGCAGGATTCCTTCTTCTTGACATTAAAAAACATATACCATCCCCGCATTCAATATCCTGAGCTTAAACCTGCCGAACTGCCAATCCCATCGATACCCCCCGAAAATGGCCAGGAAAAACCGGCTGAAGTCAATTCGATTCCAACAAAGGTGGAATAATGGTTAATTTTTCAGTCTTGGAACCATTCGAGCATTCCGTGGATCAAGAAAGACTGAACCTCACAGTCGTTAAAACGCTGCAAAACCAGGAAATTGATCCGGAAGGTGTGGACCTCAGTATCGTCATCGCAGGCAACGTTGAGCTTCAAGACCTGAATCGCCAATATTCCGGAATCGATGCTCCGACCGATGTGCTTTCATTTACCCTTGACGAGAAAGATCCTGAGACAGGCCGCCTATACCTGGGAGACGTGATTATTTCATTTCAAAAAGCACTCGAACAGGCTGAAAATGCAGGTCATCCGGTCATTTCTGAGCTCCAATTACTGACCGTACACGGCATCTTGCATCTGCTGGGTCACGACCACGCGGAAGATGGACCAAAATCAAAAATGTGGGCGGCGCAACGCAGAATCCTGGAAGAATTGAATGTTGATTTGAAGAAGTGGCCTGAAGAATAACCTCGTCCTGAAGGAGGAGCATGGAAAATACTTTTCGTTTTGGAACCGTCGGATCGCCGATATCTACCCCTCCTAAGCCGGGCGGAAGCGTCGGGGCAGTTCTGCGCATCGCCGAGCTGGGCCTGGGCGCTCTCGAGCTGGGTTGGGTCCAGTCCGTCCGTGTAAACGAAAGCACCTGCCTGGCAATTAAAGAAGCAGCTCAAAAATCGAATGTCGCCATCAGTGTCCATGCTCCCTATTTCATCAACCTGAACGCGAATCTTGACGAATGGCCAAAATCGCGCAAGCGCTTGATGGATGCAGCCTATTATGGCAATCTTGCAGGAGCTACCGATATCATTTTTCACCCGGGTTCCTATTTCGGATTGCCCCCAGAACAGGTGCTTCCTTTGGCAATTCAGCGCTTGCAAGAATGTGTGACCGAGCTGAGGGCCGCCGGCAACCCGGTCATTTTGCGCCCTGAGACAATGGGCAAGTCAGCCATGCTGGGTTCCTTGCAAGATACGCTTGAGATGAGCCAGGCGATCGAAGGTGCTATTCCATGCGTCGATTTTGCTCACCTGCACGCCCGCGGCGGGGATGGATCGATGAATTCCTATTCCGAATGGATCGACGTTATCAATGGCTATGCGCAAGCGCTCGGAAAAACTGCACTTTCCAGCTTCCACATTCACCTCTCCGGAATTGATTATTCCGACAAAGGTGAAAGGAACCACCTGCCTTTGCGCGAATCGGATTTGAATCTAAAGGATTTGTTTAAAGCCCTCCACGATACTCACGCCGGCGGTCGCATCCTGTGCGAAAGCCCACTCATGGAGGACGATGCCTTATATATGCAGCAGCTCTGGCGGAACGGGTAAGGGTGCCAGCATGCCGCCTTCCCTTTATTTACAGGTATTCGCGTAAATTATGTTCGACCGCATATGCGGCAGCTTCGGCGCGGTTGCTGACCCCCAGCTTGGATAGGATGCTGCTCACGTAATTGCGCACGGTCCCTTCCCCCAAAAATAGTGCTTTCGCAATTTCGCGGTTTGTTTTTCCTTCAGATACCAATAACAAAACGTGCCGTTCTTGCTGGCTCAAATTGGCAAATGCCGATGCTTCTTCCTCTTTAACCGCCCTCCGGACTTCCTGAAAAACTCGCTGCGTGACTGCAGGATCCAACAAGGCTTCGCCGCGTCCTACGGCCTCAAGGGCGCGGATCAAATCATCCCCGCCAATTTGCTTCAGTACGTACCCCGAAGCGCCTGCCCGAATCGCAGAAAACAGCATTTCGTCCTCAGCATACGAGGTCAGCATTACGACCCGCGTATCAGGATAATTATGCGTGATTTCCTCACAAGCCTCGATACCAGACGTACCGGGCAGGCGGATATCCATTAATACGATATCCGGCTTTAATCGCCCCACCAGGTCAATCGCTTCTTTTGCCGTTCCAGCTTCCCCCACAACCTCAAATTGAGGATGGTGCTCTAAAAGTGACTTAAGGCCAAGCCGGACTACTTCGTGATCATCGACAACAAGGATTCTTTGCTTTACCATCGCTTTCTCCTGATCCTGGAGTATATCGGAGAGTTGCCTCGAATGCAAGGGAAATATGTTGATCCAGGGGTAATTTTGGTGATTTGGGAGCTGAAACCGCAAGACCAACCCCAATAATTCCCGCGTCACAGCTAATGGTTTCCAGGCGCCTGTGGTAAACTTAACCTGCAGGTGAGGAGATCAAAAATGGAAGAAAAAACGACTCCGTACAAGATTGTATATATCGAGGACGATCCTGAGATGGTAGACCTCGTGTCTCTGATCCTAAATCGACATGGCTACCAGGTTTCAGGCGCGAATGGCGGGCGCGAAGGTTTGGACAAGGTAAAGGCCTCCACGCCTGATTTGATTCTGCTCGATTTAATGATGCCCGATATGGACGGATGGGATGTTTATCAACAGTTGAAGGCAGAGGATAGCACTCACAATATACCAGTCATCGTGATCACTGCCAAAGCTCAGCCTATCGACCGCGTCCTCGGTCTTCAAATCGCCAAGGTTGACGATTATATCAGCAAGCCGTTCAGGCCTGATGAGCTCGTCGCAAGCCTCAACAAAGTCTTGCATAACGATCGCGTTAAAGAATAACCGCTTTCTTCCCAATTATGCATTTCGTCGAAGTAATAAACCTCTCCAACCCACTTAAGCCAGCCATTCACGCCGGTGTTTGCGATAATTTTTATTTAAAATTGCGCGGTTTGATGTTTTATCCTTCCCTTTCATCTTCCGAAGGCCTTTTATTCATAGAAAAAGAAGACACGAAAATAAACAGCTCGATCCACATGTTTTTCATGCGGTTTGATATTTCTGTTATCTGGTTCAACCACGAAATGCAGGTAGTCGATAAAGCGCTTGCAAAGAAGTGGCATCCCTACTACGCTCCATCTCACCCCGCCTGTTATACCTTGGAAACGCATGCTTCCCGATTGGATCATTTTGCAGTCGGGGATACAATATCCCTTCAAAATGACTAGATTTTTATTCTTGTTCCTCGTCCTGTCTATCATCTTATTCCCCATTGGGATTGTCCAGGCTCAAAGTGAAACCGATTACCCGATTTACATCGTTCAATCGGGCGATACATTAAACCTGATTGCCCAAAAATTTGGTGTTCCTGTTCGCGACTTGATTAAAGCCAACAACCTCGCCAATCCTGACAGCCTGGCCGAAGGCGAACGTCTTATAATCCCAGGCCTGGATGGCGTTCACGGGATTCTGGCGGCAGGCGTGATACCGTTCGGAGCCGACCTGCGTTCCCTCTCGATCGGTTACCAGATCTCACTGCCCCTGCTCACCAAGCTCAATCGTGTCACCAGCCCAACCGAGATATTTGCCGGCGCCAGCTTGATCCTGCCGCAAGCAAACGAAAATGCCGGGCTTGACCAAATCGGTCAAATTAATTCCGGCCAGAGCCTGCTTGAAGCCGCAATTGCAGCAAATATCAACCCCTGGTCACTGGCAGCCGCCAACCAGATGAGCAATCAATGGGACGTCGTTCCGGGGGAACGCCTTTTCTATTACGCTCAGAAGGACCGGCCCGCGCTTGCTGGTATCAATTCACTCGTCACGAAAATTGACGCCTATCCCCTGCCGTTGGTCCAGGGCAGCACATTGGTGGTGCGCGTAACTACGGATGGCCCAGCCAACGTTACCGGCAAACTCGGGGATACCGTCCTGGTTTTTCACGCTGAAAAGGACAATCAATTCGTCGCTCTCCAGGGGATCCATGCCATGGCGAATCCGGGGCTGACACCCCTCATGATTCGGGCTGTCAATGATTCCGGCGAGATTTACCAGGTTGAAGAATCGCTCCTGTTAAAATCCGGAAATTATCCAAAGGACCCCCCGCTGACCGTTGACCCGCAAACGATCGATCCTGCATATACCAAGCCGGAGGACGATCTGGTCGCAAATACGACCGGGCCTTCCACTCCGATCAAATATTGGTCGGGTAAATTTCAGCTTCCGGTTGACCAGCCGATTTGCATCAAATCCGGCTACGGCGACCGGCGCTCGTACAACGGAAGCCCATATTCCTACTTTCACACCGGCCTCGATTTCGGGGTCTGTGCCAACCTTAACATCTACGCGCCTGCACCCGGAAAAGTGGTTTTCACCGGTCCCCTGACTGTCCGGGGAAACGCAACGATCATTGATCACGGCTGGGGCATTTATTCTGGCTTCTACCACCAATCGAAGGTCGAAGTGAAAGTTGGCGATATGGTCAAAGCCGGGCAGGAGATCGGCCAGATCGGCGCTACAGGCAGAGTCACTGGTCCGCATTTGCATTGGGATCTCTTCGTAAACGGCATCCAGGTCAATCCTTCTGGTTGGCTCAACAACGCTTTCCCATAATTAAATTATTCGGGTTATTTGGCTATCAGTGGTGTGTCAAGGGTGAAACTATTCTTCGTAGTAACGACTTTTGTCGTTACCACTGGATAGTAATGACTAAAGTCGTTACCACGAAGTAATACTTAGACAATTGACAGACCACCAGGCTGTCCAAAATATCCCAAAAATAAAAATTTTTCTTGATCCTGGGATCACGTTAAAATAAAGTAAGGTATAATTAAAAATTAGAAAATTTGGCCAACCGATAATTGCCTGCCCAGCGTTGGCCGGAAAGAAAGTGAATTATCAGGATTATGTCTATTGCACCGTTGTCGATCCGCGCAGATTACTGGGATAATTTCGAAATCCAATCTTCCGACCTTGAATTTTTATACAATCACCTGATCGAGCTGGAGACGCCGCAAACTCCATCGGAATTGCTGCGCGCGTTAATTTCAGAACGCATCAAGCAAGAAATCGAGCAGCTTAAGAGTCAGCAGACCTCCGGAGGCGCAGTATATCTGCCCAAAAATCATTACCAGGTTGGCCAAAAGATCGCATTTCCTGGCCTTGATTGGAAGAACGCCACAGTTAAAAAAGTTCGCCCGGGGACGAATCCTGAGCTGGCGCCTTTCGAAGTTATGGACGTGCAATTTGAAGATGGCGAGGTTAAAAGTTACGCTTCAGGGCTGGAGGACCATAAATTAAACAAACCAGTGGATGTAAAACTTGACGATCCACTCCTCAGCGAAGATTATATTCTCAAAAAATACAGCCACATCCTCCTGACTCGCCTGACCAATTACCTCGAAGCGAATCCGGATCTCGTTCGTATCGCCGGTAAATGGTTTCCGCGCGCTCTGCTGGTAGATGTCAACATCGGTCATCTCAATCTGGCCGAAGCCGTCCTCGAAATGGCGGATGGAGGACCGCTCCCCACCCGTGCGATCCTCGAACAAATCGAGCTGCCAACGGACGTGAACTTAAAATTAACTGAATTCTCACTCAATCTGGCCTTGCAGGAGGATGGTCGCTTCGACGAAGTCGGTCCGGCCGGTGTGGTGCTCTGGTTCTTGCGCAGGTTGGAGCCCGAATGGGTTCAAAATGTCCCTCCTTATCTTAAACCCAGTCCCTTTGAGGTTGACAATGAAATCATCTCCACCCTGCGTGGAGAGCTTCAGAAGGAAGTCATCGACGAGCTTGAGCCTGAGGACGAAACGCATGAAGATCAGGAGAAGCTGACGATCAACTTGATCTTTCCACACTGGCGGGCAGGCACACTGCCAATTACGAAACAAGTCAGCAAGCTCCTACCCACGGCTTACGAATCACCCCGTGTCCAATTCACATTTGTCGACCGGGATACAAAACAAAGAATTCCAAGCTGGGTCGTACGAAGTCCGCATTACGTTTATGGTTTGCGTGATTGGTACCAATCCCAGGGAGTCATCCCCGGCAGCCTGATTAATATTCAGCGTAGCAAAATTCCCGGTGAAGCGATCATCTGGGTCGACAAACGCAGGCCGGCTCGCGAATGGATCCGAACCGTGCTCGTCGGTGCGGACGGCGGGATCGTTTATGCCATGTTGAAGCAAATGGTGGTAGCTGCCTACGATGAACGTATGGCGGTCGCCGTACCCGATCTGGCAGGCATCGATCAAATCTGGGAGACGCCCCACCGCCAGAAAAATGATCTGGAACAGACCATTCACACCACCATGGTAGACCTGGCAAAACTAAGCCCCCAAGGGCACGTGCACGCTCTCGAGCTGTATGCAACAGTGAACCTGATCCGCCGCTGCCCGCCCAGCGCCATTTTAAGCATCCTGACCGCCAGACCCTGGTCGCAGCATCTCGGCGACCTGTATTTCAAGCCGGAAGAAGCAGCCCTGGAAGGAAATAGTTGATGATAGAGGGGAAGAAATTCAGCCTGGTTAAGCCAACTCTTGATACACCTTTTCACATTGATTTCGATTGGTGGAAACAAAACGATAACAACTGGCGGGTTTACCTGCATTCTTACCTGTGCAACGAACACCAGGCTGCATTTTCGGATTATGATGAAATCGGATACATTGATTGGGTCGATCCGGACACTGCCGAGGTTCAAAGGGTGGACGGACTTCAACATATCTTGATGACACATTGCGCCAGGCAGCCGGATTTTGTCACGACGAATACCTCCATGGTAGATGCCGTCTTTCGCATTTTCCTGGCTAACGGCAATGCACCCCTTACACCGATTGAGTTATCCAAAAAAACTGGAAAATCAAGCGATACAATTCTACGGACTCTGGCCGGGCCGGTGGTTTATAAAGGGATTCGGCCTTTTAGAAGTTAATTTGCTTGAATTGTAATAAAAGGAGAGTTCCAAAAGTGGTAGAATTTAATGGAGCGTTGCCCCTGTAGCGCAATGGACAGAGCACCTGCCTTCTAAGCAGATGGTTGTGGGTTCGAATCCCACCAGGGGCGCCTATCAATCGATTAAGGGTGATGCTATGGCAAGCGAACGAAAAGGTCAATTTAAATTCCGTGATCACCTGGTCACAATTATCGGTGATGATATCCAAGTCGGTCAAAAAGCCCCTGATTTTAAAGTTCATAACCTTGAATTCGGCCTGATTTCCGCCCTCAATGAGACGAAGAATAAGGTTCGTATCATTGCCGCTGTACCTTCGCTCGATTCGACCGTTTGCGATCGTGAGACTCGCCGGTTTAACGTTGAAGCAGCCGCCTTGGGTTACGATATCGCAATTATCACCGTCAGCATGGACCTGCCGTATTCGCAAAAGCGTTGGTGCGGCGCAGCCGGCGTGGACCAGGTGATGGTCGTTTCTGACCATTTAAAGGGTGATTTCGGCAAGAAATATGGCGTACTGCTGAAAGAAATCGGCGTCTTTCGACGTGCTGTTTTCGTCGTTAACCGGAAGGGTGTTGTGACATACGCTGCGTATATGCCAGTTAACAGTGAAGAGCCAAAATATGAAGAGGTAATTCAGGCCGCAAAAAATGCTTTGAAAGACCGATAAGGATCGAAAGGCAGGTTGATCATGTCAAACGTAAATTTCAAGACCGGCCAGACTCGCCAATCGCAAAGCAGCTCTGGTAAACCGTATTATTACATTACAGGTATCGTAAACTGGAACCTGACGCCCCACCCTAATGTATGGCGTCCTCCGACCGACGTTTATGAAACGGAAGATCGTATAATCGTCAGGGTTGAAATTGCCGGAATGCATGACGGCGAATTTTCAGTCAATTTTGACCAGGGTATTCTGGCGATCAGTGGTACACGCCCGGAAGTTTCCGAAAAGAAAACCTTCCACCAGATGGAAATTCATTTCGGCGAATTTCTGGCTGAGGTCGATATTCCCGTTCCGGTCGACCTCGATCGGATTGAAGCTACCTATCAAGATGGTTTTTTACGCGTCATACTGCCCAAGGCGCTTCCAAAGCAAATCAAAATTAATCAGGAATAAGAATCGATATGCCAACATCTCGCTGGCAATTTAATTTACGAGAGATCCTTGATTGGATCACGAATGGAGAAGGTGAATTCAACGATTTGATCTTCTTCAAAGAGCCGCCTCCCTCCGAAACGGAAGAAAGTGAGTCCAACCTGGCTGAAATCCCGGTTGGCGAACAAGCACCTGTTAGCCTGCCTCCGAAAATGCCAATTTTGCCGCTGCGCGGATTGGTGGTCTATCCGCAAACAGCAATTCCCCTGACAATTGGCCAGCCCCGCTCCATTCATCTGGTCGACGATGTGATGGCCGGGGAACAGCGTTTGATTGGCCTTGTAACATCAAGAGATCCCGATCTTGAAAACCCTGGTCCGGCCGACCTTTATCAGGTTGGCACCGTAGGTATGGTGCATCGCCTCTTCCGGGCTCCCGACGGCACCATTCGCCTGCTCGTCCAGGGCATCAGCCGCATTCGACTGGGCGAATTCATCCAGACAGAGCCCTACCTGGTTGCCAATATCAGCGCCGATCCGGAGCGAAACGAGACCGGGCTGGAAGTGGAAGCTTTGGCTCGCAATGCCCGCGACCAATTTGAGCATATTGCCGAAATGATCCCTTCCTTTCCGCGTGAGCTGGTCGCTTCCGTTTCTGCCATCGAAGACCCATTACAGGCGGCCTACACCATTGCCAACCTTCAAAGGATGGAGCTACAGGATGCCCAGTCGATTCTGGAAATCGACTCGGTTTCAGACAAATTACGCAAGCTGGTCTCCATTCTCACCCGTGAAAGCGAAGTAGTCGAACTTGGTCAGAAAATCCAGAATGAAGCCCGTTCAGAGATCGACAAAGTCCAACGTGAATATTTCCTGCGCGAGCAGTTGAAAGCCATTCAAAAGGAGCTGGGTGAAGGCGACGAGCAGACAGCCGACGTCGAAGAATTCCGCAAGAAAATCGAAGCCGCCGGAATGCCCGGGGAGGCCGATAAACAGGCCCGGCGCGAACTGGACAGGCTCTCTCGCCTGCCCACCGCGGCCGCTGAATACGGCGTCATCCGCACCTATCTGGATTGGCTGGTGTCTCTCCCCT
>DATKKB010000117.1:0-18251 GCA_035543095.1 Anaerolineaceae bacterium
CCGGTGCGCAGGGCTTTTTCGAGCTCATCGGTGATCATGCCGTCGTCATCTGAAGGTACTGGAACGTACTCAGCTCCATATGCATTCCAGGCTTGAAGCGCTCCCAGGTAGGTTGGACTTTCAACCACGACCCGGTCACCACGGTTTATAAAGATTTTTCCTAACAGGTCGAGAGCTTGCTGAGAGCCGGAAGTAATCATGATATTATCGGGAGAAATCTCGATTCCATAGCGGGCCGTATGCCGGGCAATCATTTGGCGCAAAGGAAGATAGCCCTCTGTTGAACCGTATTGGAGCGAATAAGCCCCTTTATCCTTCAAGACACGGGAGCAAGCGGCCAGGATCTCGTCAACCGGAAAGACTTCCGTTGCTGGCAGGCCGCCGGCAAAAGAGATTACATCGGGCTGCTCAGTCAATTTGAGAAGCTCGCGGATTGCTGAGCTTTTCATTCGTTGAGTTCGTTGAGCAAATCGATGCTCCCAGGGAGTTTGCATAACCTTTTCCTCTTTTCTTTGAAAATAGAATGGTGATTATCGACCTTTGGAAATTTCTGGCATGGTTTCTGGATAGCATAAGGTGCAGCTAAGTCAGTTTTGGAAAGCGGCTGACTACTGTTGCTGCGGTTGGAAGGGTAACACGATCACCGGTTTTTAATTCGGCCGGAGCCTTACCTGCCGATTTTGTCGCTGATTGAAAAATCTCAATAGGTGTTCCTTCAGTTGAATATTTCAATTCTACGAAGGCCTGTCCGGTCAGGTAGCCCTGGCTATCAATGGCGCAGGAGGTAACCACGCCGATCGCCCGGCCTTTGGCGTCGATCACCGGGTCGTGCGGGTGAGCCATGCGCACCCCCTTTTCGTTAAATCGGAACCGAATGACAACGCCGCTGCGGGATGCTTCCCGTTCCATAAATGCGTCCCTGCCGATAAACCAGGGTTTATAAACTTTAATATAGGAGCCAAAACCGGCTTCTCCCACACCCAGGTTCAAGTCTCCGCCCATCTCCTGGCCATAGAGGGGCAGGCCTGCTTCTGTTCGCAACGAATCGCGCCCTCCCAAGCCGCACGGTTTTAGCCCGTAAGGCGCTCCAGTTCGGATCAGGGCTTTCCAGAGATTTACAGCCTGATCCGGGTGCACGAACAGCTCAAAGGCCATTTTTTCACCGGTATAACCGGATCGCGAGATGATGAGGTCAAATCCCCCTACAATTCCTTCGCATAATTCAGTTCGTTTGAGGCTTGAGATATTCTTGAAAGTATGGGCGTCGCACCCGAGCGAAAGCAAGATATCACGGCTCTTTGGGCCCTGCAATGCAATGTCGACCCGCATATCGGCGGCCTCCCGTGGTTCGCGCAGGTTGCGCAGAATAGTCGAACGGCCAAAAGCTTTTACCCACGGAGTTTTGTTATCGATACGCACCTTTCCTTCCATGACAGAAGTCAGCCAGGCCCAGTCCTTATCGTCATTGGCTGCATTTACGACGACCAAGTATTTTTGGTCGCTCCGGCGATAAACCATGGCGTCATCGATCACATTTGCATCCGGATCGAGAAAATGCGTATAGCAAGATTCACCCGTGTTCAGCCCACCGATGTCATTTCCACAAACGCTATCCAGGAATGCGGCAGCGTCCTGGCCTTCCGCCTGGTAGACACCCATGTGAGATACGTCAAACAGGCCGGCAGCCTGCCGGGTGGCGAGATGTTCCTCAACGACGGAGGAATACCAGACCGGCATGTCCCAACCGGCAAACGGTACCATCTTGGCGCCCATCTGGCGATGGATCTCATTCAGGCGGGTCTTTCTTAATTCCGATTCGGCCGGCTGCCAAATGAATTTTGGTAAGGTCTTTCCTTTTGTGGAGGGCATCCCGATGAAATAAGGCTTCTCAGTTGAAATCGGTCTCCCGGTTCCCCTCGAAATTGCTTTGGCCTGTGAGTCAGATACAATGATCGGACCTGGAAGCCGGCGAGTTTCCTGTGGATCAAATGATATGTATCCATCTGATAGGCCGCGCAAAAAAGTAGCGGCCAATCCATATGATGCGCGCGGCACACTCACCCGGTAAAGGTTGGGTTCGATGGATGAAATGGATGCATCGACTCGCCCAAATGGCGTCGAAAGAGTGGTTGCCCTGGTTTCGCCTGGGCTTAAGGTTTCGGTATCGCTGCTAAAGGCATAATTGACAAACTGGCGGACCCTGGCGCCGTTCAGGTCGAGCGCCGCCCAGGCGCCTTTCGTGCCAGGCTTGTCGTCGATATAATAATAATGAGGATATGCGTGCCTGTCAGGTTTGTAGTCGAGTCCTGCTTTTTCGGCGAGACTGCGAACTTTTAACTTGGCATTCTCGAGCACCTCAAAATCAACCTTCGCCCGTAAGACTTGCCCTTGCCGGGTCTCGACTTTGTAAGGTTTGGTAGCAAGTAACAGGTCGGCCACAATATCGGCAATTTCAACCATTTCGGGTTCCAGCAGGCCACGCTGCGTAATCCAGGGTGTGCCAAAACGGATTCCAGAAGCATGGAGGGCAGTCTTATCGCCCGGGATGGTATTGCGGTTGACGACGATTCCGGCCATATCCATGATGCGAGCTGCCATGTCTCCAGAAAGGGTCGTCCCGTCCGGGCCGACGATGGTTTTACAGTCAAGGTTAGCCAGGTGCGAATCGGTTCCCCCAAACGGAATTCGCATCCCGCGTTCTACCAGGCGGTCAACCAGCTTGGCGCAGTTTTTAATAATCTGGGCCTGAAGCTGGCAGAAGGGTTCGGTCTTTGCCAGCATAAAAGTTGTGGCAAGCGCCGCAAATACCTGAACGTGCGGGCCGCCTTGTTCTCCCGGAAACACAGCCCGGTCAATTTTCCTGGCGAGATTGACATCAGAGGTGAGAATACAGGCTCCGCGTGGACCGCACAATGTTTTATGGGTTGTAAAAGTGATGATTTGCGCGTAGCCAACTGGCGAAGCGACCAATTTAGCAGCCACCAATCCGGCTATATGCGAGATATCAGCCATTAGAATTGCGCCGCACGCGTCGGCGACCGCCCTGAAGCGCGGCCAATCAGGAATCCAGGGATAGGAAGAAAACCCGGCAATCAGGATCTTAGGCTTGCGCTCCAAAGCCAGCGCTTCCATCGCATCGTAATCGATCTTTTCGGTCGTAGGATTAATGGTGTAATGGATCGCGTTATATAGTCTACCGGAACGGTTGACCGAAGAGCCGTGCGTCAGGTGCCCACCGTGCAGCAGGTTCATGCCCATGATCGTGTCGCCAGGATTCAAAAATGCATTGTAAACGGCATTATTGGCAGGCGCGCCCGATAGGGGCTGCACGTTTACATATAAGTCATCCGCTGAGACTGAAGAGGTTGCAAATACTTCTGCACACCGACGGCGAGCCAGAGACTCAACGATGTCTGCGTATTCGACCCCTTTGTAATAGCGTGGATCTGAATTTCTCCGGTATCTGGAAAGCTGGTCCGAATAATTAAGAATTTCTGCTTCACTTTGCAGCCGCATATCTTCGCTCGGATAGCCCTCTGCGTAGATATTTTGAAAAACGGATCCGAGCGCCTGGCGTACTGCCGCTGGAGCCGTGGTTTCGCTGGGGATCATGATTAACCTGCGCGCCTGGCGTTCTGATTCGAGCTGAATTAAATTGAAAACACCGGGATCGAGTTCACCCAGCGATCCGCGGAATAGAAAATCTGTCATTTAGGTTCTCCAGGATGATTGATTTACAATTTACATTTTAATCCACCTGAAGGGTGGAAGCAAGCATTAATGAGCCTGGCAGTTGGGCCTGGCAGTTATAGAGCCAGGCTGTCTTTCTCTTGAAGTATACCCCAGATATTATTTTATGGTTACGATCCGGCCGCCGGTCATTCTTTGCAGCTCTCTCGGGTTTAATTCAAATACTGCATGCGGAGTTCCGGCTGCTGCCCACACGGTTGGGTAGGTTAACAGGTCTTCATCGATCAGCGCAAGGAACGGCTCAGCCAGGCCTAACGGTGGAACGCCTCCAATTGCGTATCCGGTATGGTTCCGGACAAAATCTGCGTCTGCTTTTTGGATTTGTTCGCCGACCAGGCTTGCGATCTGCTTTTCATTTACCCGATTAACTCCGCTGGCGACAATAAGCATGGGACGCCTGCTTTCGGCGCCCATGAATATTAACGATTTTACAATCTGGCCCACCTGGCAGTTGACTGCCTGAGCGGCTTCAATGGCTGTTCTGGTTGAGCCGGGCAGCTCGATCACCTGGCACGGTAATCCCAGGGCATGCAATGCATCCTGAACTCTTTGGGCGCTCTGGCTTAACTCATTCATTTCATTCCGTTCCTCGTCTCGAAACGATTATAATCGGATGGTCTATCATCTCGCCGAGGTTAGTTTAAACCACAATAGACCAATCGGCAAGGAGAACGGTGTGCAAATTAAGCCGAAAATTCTTGAGCACGCTGCTGAATTTATTAAGATTAAATTGCTCATATTAAAACAATTTATTAATCTGAAACTACGCCCCGGTAATGGGGTTATTACTATTGGAATAAATTGGTAAAGGCCTTGAACGTGGCGGAGATCAGCGACGATCAAGCATTAGAAAACGCCATTCAAGGTGATGCCAATGCTTTCAGCATCCTTTACGAGCGCTATGTGACGCGAATTTATAACTACATCTATTACCGTACCGGTAATCCTTATGATGCAGAAGATTTAACAGAAAGGGTTTTTTTGAGAGCTCTGGGCCACATCCAGACCTATAATAATCGGGGAGTCCCATTTTCTGCATGGTTGTATCGAATTGCGCATAACCTGGTTGCAAACTGGCACCGAGATAACAACCGGCGCAAAGAAGTGCCCCTGGACGATCAAAAAAACCTTCACCTGCGGATCGAGCATCCCGAAATCGCCATGGTGATCAGCCAGGAACAGGATATTTTGCTCAATGCGATTCGGAACCTTCCAGAGGAGCGCCAGCAATTGATCATTTTGAAATTTGTGGAACATCTTTCCAATTCCGAGGTCGCAACAATTATGGGGCGAAGTGAAGGCGCCATTAAGAGCCTTTACCATCGAACGCTACAGACTTTACGTGATGCAATTAATAAGCAGGCGAGGTAGTTCGAATGTTGAGAATCGTTACCGACGGTTCGGTGGATATGCCTGAAGGATGGAAGGAAAAGTACGAAATTAATATCGTGCCATTATGGGTCCAATTTGGGAATGAATCTTACCTTCAGGGCGTCGATATAAACCCTGGAAATTTCTACCGTCTGGTCAGGGAAAAACGTATCTTTCCAAAAACGTCCTTGCCATCTCCCCAGCAGGTCGTCGATTTTTACCGTAAAATTGCCGAAAAGGGAGACGAAATTCTTTCGATTCACCTGACCAATACCCTATCCGGTACTTTCAGCATTTTTCAAATGGCTGCCAGGGAGTTGGTCAACGAAATAAAAGTTTTCCCATTCGATTCAGGCGCCGGCTCGGCCGCACTGGGATTTATGTGCAGGGAAGCCAGGCTGATGGCACAATCCGGCGCAAATATCCTGGAGATCCAAAACCGGCTCAGTTCAATTCGCCAACAGTTGACAGTCATGTTCACGCTCGATAACCTCGAATTTGCTTATTTAAGCGGGCGCGTGAACGCGTTACAAAGCGCCTTGTCGTCGATGCTGCAGATTAAGCCGGTCATCGTTCTGCGCGATGGATTATTGCAGATGGCTGAAAAAGTTCGCACCCGCCAAAAAGCATTGGACCGCATTCTCACAAAAGTGCGCCAACGTTTTGGTGGCAAAAAGGTGATAATGGCTGTCGTTCATGCCGCTGACCCAGATATGGCATATGTGGTCCTCGAAAAGGCCAGGCGCATTTTCAATTTAAAGGAAATAATTATTACCGATTTATCGATTCCGGTCGCTGCTCATCTTGGACCGGGCACAATTGGAATCATTGCATATTCTGTCGATGAGTGAGGAAAAATGGCCCAATCAACCGATTCTTATTTAGTTACTGGATCCGAATGGGAATTGGAGAACCAGTTGTTTGCTTCTTTAAATCCAGTGAATCCTGACCCGGTCTTTATCGACCGTTTGGAAGCGCGATTGAAAAGAGAACCCGCAATCATATTGGAACGTAGTTCATTTTGGCAGGCCTATTTGATCATGGCTTCGGGTCTTTTCGGTGGAGTATTATTGCTGTGGTTGTTGCACGGCGTTTATGCCGTTCTAAAACGAATTGTGGCGCGCTAAGTGTTTCTTTCGCTAAATCCAGCGCGTTTACCTCACCCCAACCCCTGGACCCTATCCCTCCCCACGTAGTGGGGAGGGATAGGGTCCAGGGGTTGGGGTGAGGTCGAAAGCTGGCCTTTAGGCCGAATATTTGGTGAAAATATTACTAAGGGAGACGATTAAAAGTTAAAGATTTCCTGGATCTGATTACTTTCCTAAAGAATGGGAGGTCGTGTTTATTTGCTGGCGTCACCCGCATATGAACACGACCTCCCAGTTATTTGGGATCTAGAATAATTCTCAGCCTTATGTTATGGGGATTCCTAATTTCGCTGCCAGTTGAGAGGTCGTTGGCTCGACCAGCTTGCTTCCATCCGGAAAAATGATGGTCGGAACGCTTCGAAAACCGTGATTGATTTCTTCGACTAACTTTCGGGCTGCCATATCCTGGTCGATGTCGATCCATTTATACGGTATATTATGCTCGTCAAAGAACCTGCGTGCCCGGCGCGTATCCCCGCACCAGGTTGTGCCATACATGATGATATCGGTTTGATTTTCCATTGTTCACTTGTGTTTGAATGATTTTAGCTGCTGCCAAATTTCTCAACCAGGTAGCGGCTTTCAGCGATGGCGATACCTGCCGCCCGCCGGGCGCACACCCTGGCTCGGCCCTCGAATCCGCTTGAACGCGAATTCTCAGCCAGGCTCAATTCAGTTTGAATTTCAGCAAGTATTTTATCATCATACACGCTGTAATTTTATCTCAATTCAGGATGACTTCGAAATAAGCTGGCCGGCCCCGCGTAGCGGGCGGCCACGCAAAACGAACGAGCGGAGTATTTTGAAAGTGCGAAGCACTTTCAAAATACTCCACCCCCTCGTATCAAATAAGGAGAGAGGCCCTGGTTTTGTGACGCTCGAGCCCTTGCAGCTGTGTGGCGCCTGCCCTAAGAAGATGCGATTGTAGAATATAATTAATCGCAGGCAAAAAAATTTTTCAATATGGTAAATAAATTCGGCTTGATAGCATTGTTGGGTTCCGGAGAAACCTCGGCTGCTGGAGGACTGATATTTGAAACGCTGGCGCGCCGGTTAGAATCACAATTACGGATCGGGATTCTGGAAACGCCGGCTGGATTTGAGCTGAATACACACCGGGTTGCTCGCCGGGTGGCAGAATATTTATCGACTCGCTTGAATAATTATGATCCCCACATCCGTTTGATCCCGGCTCGCAAACGGAATACAGCGTTCAGTCCTGATGATCCTGACATTTGCGCCGGAATTGTGTCAAGCAACCTGATCTTTTTTGGCCCTGGCAGCCCCACCTATGCGGTCCGCCAGCTCCAGGGAAGCCTGGCCTGGGATTACATCCAGGCTCGTCATCGGCTGGGAGGGTTTATCGCTCTGGCCAGCGCCGCCACCATCGCCTTAGGCGAGAAGGCTTTGCCTGTTTACGAGATATACAAGGTCGGTGAAGACCCGCATTGGAAAGATGGCCTCAATTTCTTTGGGCCATTCGGTCTTTCATTGGTGATTGTGCCGCATTGGAATAATTTTGAAGGGGGATCTGAAGTCGATACGAGCCGCTGTTTTGTTGGCCGCCAGCGATTTGAAATTCTGGCTTCTCAGCTTGATCGCGGAACCACTATTCTCGGTTTGGATGAGCACACCGGCCTGATCATCGACTTGAATTCTGAAACGTGCCAGGTGTTAGGAAAAGGCGAGATTCACCTGATTGGCGAGGGCAGAGAACGTTCATTCGGAAATGACGTCACTTTTTCGATTCGCAATTTGGGACAATTTCATGTTCTGGAAGATCTATGGGAAGGGATCGATCCTGCGAACTGGCAAAAAGCTCTCGATGTTGATCGAATTAACGCGGAATTCCTTTTCGACCCTCTTCCTCCGGTTGAAGTAATGGAATTATTAGAGCTCAGGCGGCAGGCTCGCTATCTACAGAATTGGGGAAAATCGGATGAGCTCCGCCTCCGGATTTCAGGCATGGGATGGATGGTGGTGGATACGCCCGATGGTCAAAAGCTTCAAAAAACGTCGTGAAGCAGGTGCGCTGGGCTAATTGTGCTAAAATTTTATAAATGAATCCAAAAATCGTTTTTATGGGCTCGCCAAAATTCGCACTGCCCACATTTAAGATGCTGGCGGCCAAATATAATTTAGTTGGTGCTGTGACTCAGCCGGACAAGCCCGCTGGAAGGGGTCAGAAACTGACTCCACCCCCTGTCAAAGAACTCGCGCTTCAATTAGGAATCCCCATGATCCAGCCGAACCGGCTGAAAGAGCCGGCTGCAATGGATCAACTGATAGCATGGCAGCCAGATTTGATCGTCGTAGCTGCATTTGGCCAGATTCTACGCCAGAGCGTGTTGGATTTGCCAGTTTTAGGATGTATCAACGTGCATGCCTCGCTCCTGCCGCGCTGGCGCGGGGCAGCGCCGATCCAGGCAGCCATCCTGAATGGGGATCGAGAGACCGGGATTACTATCATGAAAATGGACGCTGGCGTCGACACTGGTTCGATCTTTGCTCAGAAGGCTATACCGGTTCTAAGCGATGATACCTCAGAAAGCCTGTCTGAAAAGTTAGCCGAATTGGGCGCAGATTTATTAGACCAAACTTTGCAGGATTATATTGCCGGAAGAATCGTTCCCCACCTGCAAGATGAATCGCTGGCAACAAAAGCTCCCATGATAAAAAAGGAAGACGGCCTGCTAGATTTCAATTTACCGGCGGAGATATCGGAACGTAAAATCCGGGCGTTCAATCCCTGGCCGGGCGCTTATTTCAACTGGCAAAATACTTTAATAAAGGTTCTGGAAGCACACATTGTTCCTGGCGTAGAGGCAATGCCGGGTCAATCCGGAACGGTTGGGAGATACCCGGGAGTTGGAACAGGAAATGGCTGGTTGGTTCTGGATATGGTACAGCCAGCCGGAAAAAAGCCAATGGCAGGGGACGTTTTCCTGCGCGGAGCTCGCCAATGGGGCGAGAAAGTATAGTCCAGGAGCATTTTTGATCACAGAAATTGACACTTCCTCGCGCATGCGGTTCCTGTGTTTTGGCGCCGGCGCAATTGGCACTTATGTGGGGGGGAGTCTGGCATTAGCCGGCTGTGAGATCGTTTTTCTCGACCGGCCTGAAGTGGCAGAGTCAATCCGCCAATCCGGATTGCAGCTCCAATTTCCTGCGGGTGAAAAAGTGGTGAAGGTACCCCAGGTAATAATTTCCATTGCAGATGCCCTTGCCACCGGACCCTTTGACCTGGCCATTCTGGCCATTAAATCCTTTGACACGCAGGCACTTTTAGCCGGCCTGGAATCAGTTCGGTCGAGTTTGCCAACTTTCCTTTCGTTGCAGAATGGGGTTGAAAATGAATCCTTTCTCGTGGAAGCGCTCGGGCAGGAGAGGGTCATACCTGGCAGTGTAACGTCGAGCGTCAGCCGAATTGCTCCCGGCTGCATTGCGCTAGAGCGATTGCGCGGGATCGGAATTGCCGGCCTGCATCCGCTGATCCGGAAGTTAATCCCTACCATGGATCAGGCGGGGCTCAAAGCAAAATATTACAAAAACCCGGCCAGCATGAAATGGTCGAAGATGCTCACAAATCTTCTAGCGAACGCAACCTCAGCCATCCTGGATCTGACTCCATTGGAGATTTTTTCTGATCCCGGGCTTTTCCGGCTTGAAATTAAGATGTTGTCAGAAGCCCTGCAAGTGATGGCTGCGCTTGGAATTCCGGTTACTAATTTGCCCGGCACCCCGGTGAAATTGCTGGTTTGGATTGCCCGATCACTGCCCATCCAATTGAGCCAGCCCCTTTTAATCAATTCGCTGGGGAGAGGGCGTGGGGCAAAAATGCCGTCTTTTCACATCGACTTATCCAGCGGGCGCGGCAAAAGCGAGGTCGACTTTTTGAACGGCGCCGTCGTTCGCTTTGGCCAAAAAACAGGGGTTCCAACCCCGGTCAACCGCTGGCTGAATGAAACACTGCTGGGAATGGCTGGCGGATCGATCCGGCGCGATCGTTATTTGCACCGGCCTGAAACGCTTCTGGCTGCTGTGGCCGGATCAAAATAAAATGAATTTAGGAGGGTGGTATGTCAGTACCATACTGGGTTGAGGATGCAATTTTTTACCAGATATTTCCTGACCGGTTTGCCAACGGTGACCCGAACAACGATTTGGACGGAATGGAGCCATGGGACTCAGCTCCAACGTCGTACGGGTTCAAAGGTGGAGACCTGCGCGGCATCATACAAAAATTTGACTATTTACTCGATTTGGGGATCAATGCGATCTATCTGAATCCGATTTTTCAGGCCCCTTCCAATCATCGCTATAATGCCAGTGATTATTTGAAAATCGACTCCAAGCTGGGCGTCTTGCACGATTTCCATGCTTTATTGGAAGTCGCACATGAAAATGATGTAAAGGTGATCCTGGACGGGGTTTTCAATCATTGCGGGCGCGGCTTTTTTGCCTTTAATGATTTGCTTGAAAACCAGGATAAATCCCTCTATAAAGACTGGTTTCACGTACTGAAATTTCCGGTAGACGCTTACACGCCGGGCGACACCCAGGACTACCTGAGCTGGTGGAAATTTAAAAGCCTGCCCAAGTTTAATACGTCCAATCCTCCCACCCGCCATTATTTGCTCGACGTGGCACGGTTTTGGATCGATCAGGGTGCGGATGGTTGGCGCCTGGACGTACCCAATGAGATCGACGATGATTCCTTCTGGCTTGAGTTTCGCCAGATAGTTAAAAATGCCAACCCGGAAGCGTATATCGTGGGCGAAATCTGGGAAATGAACCCGCGCTGGGTGGGAGACCAGCATTTCGATGGCCTGATGAATTACCCGGCCCGCGAGATGATCATCTCATTTCTGACAGGAAAATCGAATGCCTCCCAATTCATCGAACGCGCCTCGAAATTGCTGACCATTTACCCACGCGAAAATGCTTTTGCCAATTTTCTTCCGCTCGGGACGCACGATACTGAAAGGATTATGACCGTTCTAAACAAAGATTTAAATAAAGTGAAACTTGCATTTCTTTTCCAATTCGTCTTTCCCGGCGCTCCTTCCATTTATTACGGCGATGAAATTGGCCTGGATGGGAGCGCCGATCCCGAATGCCGTAAATCTTTCGATTGGAATTCCGCTAATTGGAATATCGACCTGCGCAATTTCGTTCAAAAGATGATCCATTTACGAAAGACTCACTCGGCTTTACGGCGCGGAAATTTTACAAAGCTTCTGAGTGATGATAACCGTAGCTGCGCCGCCTTTGCGCGCACACTGGGCCAGGAGAAAATCCTGATTGCTATGAACGCCAGCGCGACCCGTAAGAGCATTCGCCTGCCAGTCGGCGAACTTGGTCTCGAAGACGGTCTTATTGTACATAACCTGGTTGGCGAGGGCGAATTCATCGTTTCTGGCGCCGACCTGCCGATTGTATTGCCAGCTTCGACTGGTGTAATTTTGAAATAATGATCGCCGGCAGAGGCTGCCTAAGGTTATATTTCATTTTTTACGGCAGGAGCGCTTCGGTCCTGGCTGCCATGATGAAATCATTTATTTGATTACGCATTCAAGCCGTTTCTGTGAGCCTGCTTCGACAATCATCCATGGTGGCACTTCCGGCTTTAATGCGTCGATTTTGCTTTCCGATAAAGCAGGTGTTCCAGGTTGAACATGGATGCTATGTAATTCACGTAATTTTTCCATCTTTACCTCTAAGAGCATTTTTTGTTAATAATTCTCCACCTTCCCCCAGGTATAGAATGTCGGTACGAACAGGATCCGGGTCCCATTTTGCCAGGCTTCAAGATCTATTTGTTTTAATCTTAAGAGCTCTTCAGAAGGCAGCATGCCCTGAAGATCTGATTCAAGGATTTTCCACTCCGATTCAAGCTCAGCCGGGTCGAGTGGTTCTCCCCATTCTCCGCCAAGGATGCCCGTTTGAACTTTCTGCAGACCCGCCTCGGTAAAAAATCCGCTCACTTTTCGACCCATCTCGGGGTCCGCCCCCTGGTTTTGGAGAGATTTCTTCTGAAGCAGTCCGAGGGATTTCAGGGACTCGGGATAATCGATCCTGCCCCCATAATCCGGTTCAGCGCACGCAAGCACGTACCCGCCATTTTTTGTCACCCGTTTCATTTCGGAAATTACCTGCACCGGATTCACGACCCACATCAGAAAATAATGGCAAAAGGTGAATGAGAAGGATTGGCTTTCAAACGGCAGATGAAATGCGTCGGCGCAGGCCAGCCGGAAGCCAGCCTTGGTGGACAACGCCCACTTGAGGAAATCCGGTTTCAGATCGATCCCGTAGATTGGAGCAATTGTTTGTGTAGCAAGTTCGATCAGAATAGCCCCGCTCCCGCATCCAATCTCGAGGAGATTGTGGGCGTGGAGAAGACCGGCTTGCTGGAACAGAAAGCGCCGGACCGGTTCAGTCCAGCGCGCTTGTTGTCTAAAACGATTGTGCCATTCTTCGACCGTCAGCATAGGTCAATGCTTGGCCCAGATCTTTTCCCATGGGTCATAAAGCAGGTTCCCGAGCACATTCTCCGGCATGCCTTGCGATGGAAGTACATCTCCGTCCGGCTCTACGTAAAGCCAGGCTTTTCCGGCTCCCTGGGGCGTTTCTTCGTGCTCGGCGAGCTCGAGCGCTACCGGATGGAAATTTGAGTAGGGTACGGGTAAGTCCCACACCAGTTTCATGCCGCGTTCTGCAATTTCCTGTCGGACGGCTTGCAGGTAATCCTTCAAGGCAAGGTCATTTACGCTCAATGAAATATAATTTACGCCTAGCCGGCCCAGGTAATCTAATAGGGGCAGCATTTCCGGCAGCAGTTGCTCGGTGACGGTCAAATGGATGGTGGTTTGAATGTCTTCTTTCAGGATATGGCGCACGGCTTCCCAGGCCGGGTCGCTTTCAGTGTCGAGGACCAGCATGATATGATCCAGGCCGTTCTGTAAGAGGGTGTGGGTATAATCTGGCTCAGCCAGGCGAAGTCCATTGGTCAGGAGACCGGTCACCTGGCCCAGTTTTTCAGTGTAAGCAATCAAATCCGGCAAATCGGGCCGTAAAGTCGGTTCGCCGCCAGTAAAAATCACCTGAGGAATTCCGGCTTTCCAGGACTTATCCAAAATCACTTTCCATTCATCCGGGGTAAGCTCGCGTTTGACCCGGTCGACCGGGGCTACTCCCTGACCGGCCATATCCATCACCTGGTAAGTCAAAGCACAGTCCAGGCGGTAGGGCGCCAATACTGCGGCCGCATATAACGTTTTTTGGTCGAAATCGAGAAAGGTGACCGGATCGAGATCCGGAGTCTCAATCAGCGTCCGGATTCTTTGCTTGAATTGCGCATAGTCATCACTTGCCTTCTGCGCAGGTACGTCATAGCGTTTGATAAAGTGCTGGATTACCTCTCCGTCGGTGTAGCGGTTGACGAAATAATAGGCATATTCAGCAGCAGTATTATTGAGGTGGAGGACTGTGCTGGCATTCACGATCAAGACACCCGCACCATCTGGCTCAAGCCTCAGGTGCAGCCGGTAGGGTCCGGTTGGACCTGTCGGAGAAAGAAAATGGTAAATTCCTGCCGGCAAGGGTTTGGTGGTTGGGAAAAAACGATCGTATAGCTTCGCAATTCGATCCATCGATCACACTCCTTGATGAGTTATCTTGCGTTCAAGGGGGCAGCCGCCCCCACATTCTGCCAACAGGGTGCACTTCTTACAGTCTGCTGGAAGATCTTTTCGCTCGCGCAGGCTGACCGCCAGCGAATGTTCCCAAATATTCTTCCAGGGATCAACGAGCAAATTTCCTAAGGGCACGTAATACGATTGGCACGGCAATACGCTTCCATCGGGTTCCACACACATATTATACAAAGCAGCCGTACAGCCTTTTACACCCAATTCAAGCTGCATCGGGTCAAAATGGCAGTATTGGGTGGGAGTATACCAGATCAAGCGTTGGTTTGTTTCAGCTACGTGGTTTCTGGCCATTTCGAGCAAAGGGGGCAGGCTGGTTTCCGGCAAGCCGGTACCGACCTTTTCCCCTTTCCCTGAATAGATCAAAGCGTTCAACCCAAAGGTTGGAACGCCCAGGCCAGTCAGAAAGGCGAGGGTTTCAGCCAGGTGAGGGCTGTTGTTTTTCAGGAGAGTGGTATTAGTCATCACGTATAGCTTCGAGGTCAGCGCATTTTTCAACCCGACGACCGTGTCCTGCCAGGCGCCGCGCGCCGCCACCATTTCGTCGTGAATGGTGGGATTGTGCGATTCGAGCGTGATTTGAACGTGGTCCAGGCCGGCGTCTACGAGGGATTGCAGGTAGGCGGGGTCTTTAAGCCGCCGTCCATTGGTATTTAAACCGGTGATTTGCCCTTTGTGCTCGGCGTAAGCGATCAGCTCCGGTAAATCAGCGCGCAGGGTCGGCTCGCCGCCCGTGAACACGATGTGTGGAATGGCGATGTCCCACAGGCGGTCGAGGATCTTTTTCCACTGTTCGGTCGTTAATTCCGTATAATGGCGCGGGCGCGCATTATAACAGTGGGCGCAGTTATTGTTGCACCGGTACGTGATCGCCAGGTCCATGCGGTAAGGCGCGCTCGGACGGGCGGAAAATGGCGCAACTGTCTCCACGTTCAGGTCGTGAATCGGGCAACCGCCATCTGGATCGATTAGTGCTGAGAATTGGGATTCGAATTGATCGTAATCGGCCTCCGCCTGCGAGCGGGCGACATCAAACCGGCGCTGAAGCGTTCTCAAAGAATTCTCTCTGGGAGATTTTGAAAGGATCAAATATGCCATTAGCAGGCCGGTCGGGTTTAAGTGAAAGATCTGGCTTGCATTGATCAATATGAAGCCTCGTCCATCCGGATCCATCCTCAAATGAACCCGCGTCTTTGCTCCATGTTCCTCGCGCAGAAAATGATACACCCCAGGACGCGGATCAGAATCAACATCTTTCTGATGCGTAATCCCTGAAAGCCGGGCTTTAAGCGCCGATAATGGTTGCATCAATAAACTTTATCTACCTCCGCCGGCGCAGGCGCAGGCGCAGCCGGCGCACGCACATGCGCAAGCGCAGACGCAGTGCCCGCCGCCACCGCCTCGGGAAGAACTCCCAGAAGGCGTAGCTACTGGGACTGGATTGGTCAGATTCGTCACGCCGCCGGTAAAGTTGGTCAAATCTCCCACTGCGCTGCCGGCAAATCCCTGGATTCCATTGACCATCGAAGCAGCAAAATCAGCGCCAGGGACGTTGGGCCGTTGAATGGAGATACCGCCGCTTGGCATTCCAGTTGATGCCGGTGTCGATGGCCCGGCAGACCGGTAAACCGGATCGAATCGTCCCCACCAGATCGGGATGAAAACAGGTCCTGTGCCGAAGACATTGCGGGTGCGGTTATCGAAATCGTGATCGAGCATGGTCCAATCCATTTGCTCGTCAAATTTTTGCATCTTTACATCCGGCGTCTGGGCAGCTTCAACCTCAGCCCAGGCCTTTTTCATGACGTCGGTGTAATAAGCCACGGTGTCCTTACGGCTGAACCCCTTCATTTTTTCAGTGACGGTCTTGACCAGATTAACCATCATGGCCTGGAGCGCTTTCGTCCGGTCGCTAAGGCTGGCCATATCAAAGGCTTTCAAGAATTCGACCTCGTAAGTCTGGAGAGTGTCCGGCAGTGGCTTGGCCAATTCCAGCTTAAGCGGGTCTTTGGTGATGACTGTTGCCGCCCCTTTCTTGATGCAACTGAACAGGATCATGGTCAGGATCTTATCCATTGGCTGTTCCATCAGGATCGCAGCCTCGACAGCCGTCAGGCCACGCTTGATTCCCATGCCTTCGATCGCAATTTTTGGAGGCAGGTAAGCCAGCTTACGCTTCTTTGCTCCAATAGTGGCCCCGTATATCGCAAGGCCTGCCACGAGGATGATGCATCCGAAAAAACCGAAACCAAAAACCTGTTCCCAGGAGATATTGATCAAAGGTTTTTTCTGCACGGCTGATGACGGGATTAAGCGAGCCGGGAAGGCGCCTCCGAATTTGTAAGTTGTGTGGCTGTTGGCGTTGCTGGCCCGCCACGAGTAAAAGGAAAGGTTATTCTGCGCAACCCCGGTCGTCGGTTCGGAGCTTCCAGGCCAACCCTGCGGTGGGAAGTAGCGCGGCTCGTCCGGCTTGACGTCAGGCGGAAGGAATACGTTGACGGTCATATCCGTCAGGCCGTGAGCGTATTGGCTGCCAAAATAGTTTGGTGTGAATTGGAAGCTGGCGTAAGGTTCATTTGCCTGGGTGTCAGCTTCGTAGAAAAAACTGCGAACTGTACCGATCAGGATATGCACCTGGCCTGATTGTCCAGGTTGAATGGAATTCGCTCCTAACCCGAAAGCAATCCCGGGTGTTACGTAGGTAGAAGCCTGGATATCGGTGATTTTCTTGCCGTTAACTTCGGCTGAAACGCTGCCCAGGTCGTAGTCGCCCTTTTCAGGGACGCCGACGTCGATGTAATCGATGACCGAACCGGAGGCGTCGTTCTGAAAGTCGTAATAATACTCAATCGTGGCAGTCCCGTTCTTGTTGAGATAGAGGTTGACAACCTGCCGTGCGACCTGGAACTGTAAATCCATTGCCGCCGCAGGCAGTACGGTGGATCCCAGCAAAACGAACAAGATCAGCAGGCTGAGCAGCTTTCTTTTCATGTCATTCTCCTCTCAAGAGAAGATCACCACTTGGGTTCTTCGGTCAATTGGTAAGTCGTGTGGCAGTAAGGGCAGGTAACCATTGGGGCGCCGGCAACCATTTTGATGTCGTCCTTTGTAATTGCTCCCCCACAGCTTTTACATTTCAGGGTATCCATGCTCACGTTTCCAGGGAGATCGATGTTCAATGTGACGTTGGAGGTGCTCGTAGCCTGCTTTCGGGCAGCAAAATAGATCAGCCCAAACCCGATTGCCACGGAAATCACACCGATAACGATCCAGCTTCCCCCGCCTCCTTGAGCGCTAAATGATCCCCAGATAAACAAAATGCCAAAAAAGATCAAAATTGCAGCGAAAATAAATGCAACGATTTTCCACCAGGCCATATTTACCCTCCGCTTCCTGATAGTGTAGCATGAAAAAATAGGGGCTGCAACTGAATTTGCTCCTCCTATTAAACTACGGATTATTTCAATTTGGGTTGCTTCAAGAATCGAGTAAAACAAAATATAATAGGATTTATGGACGATCAAACTCTCTTTCAAGAATTGGAACGCCTGAAGCAGCAAATTAATTATCACAATTACCGCTACAATGTGCTGGATGCCCCGGTGATCAGCGACGCTGAATTTGACCGCATGGTTGAACGCCTCAAGCAGATCGAATCAACCCATCCGGATTGGGTTACGCCGGATTCGCCCACGCAACGCGCCGGTGGAGCGCCGCTCGACCGGTTTACGAAAGTCCAACACCCGGCGCCCATCTTGAGCCTGGCAGCCGGCTTCAGCGCTGAAGATGTCGTGGCCTGGTACGATCGCATTCGCCGGATCGACGACCGGGTTGAGCGCGCCAGCTTTGTGCTCGAGCCGAAGATAGACGGGCTGACGGTAGTGCTGCATTACCGGAATGGCGTGTTTGTGCAAGGCGCCACTCGCGGCGATGGCGAAGTGGGCGAGGAAATCACGGCCAATCTGAAGACCGTCAAGGCCGTGCCGCTGCATATCCCGGTAAAACCGGATGGCCCGCATCCTCCGGCGACGATCGTTGTACGCGGCGAGGCGTTTATAACGATCAAAGATTTCGAAGAGTTGAACCGGCGCCTGGAGCAGGCCGGCGAAAAGACCTATCTAAACCCTCGCAATACCGCCGCCGGGTCGCTGCGCCAGTTATCTCCGGCTTTGACTGCCTCGCGCCCATTGACACTCCTGACTTACGCTGTGGTTGCAGCGGATGGGCCGGTGCCTCAGACTCAATGGGAGCTGCTGCAATACCTGCGTGA
>DATKKB010000118.1:0-7491 GCA_035543095.1 Anaerolineaceae bacterium
CCGACGCAGTTGAAAGATCTTACCAGCCGACACCCAGCGCGAAAGCTGCTTGCGAATATCCATTGGATCAGCCATGCTGCTGAGTAAAAGACCAGTCTCAAACACTGGCTCATTTATGACGATTTCCAACAAACGCTCAAATTCCATTGCAATAATTTACCATAAAGGTGGATTTGCTGCAATCTAAACAGGGGACCAATCCTCACGAGCAAGCATTCTAAGGTATTAATAAAAAATTCTGGATTTACCTTTTAGAGAAGGTTCTTGGTAAGTGCCCCGCAGGGGTATCGAATCCAATCCCCGCTACTGTTTACGAAACGCACAGGTATGGGCGTTTCTCGTTTAAACATCCGGTATGCAATAGCAGGATCAATCTTGGTATCCAGGATATCAATCTGGAAACATGTACGCCTGAAATGTCGCTCGAATTGACATCCATACTCAGCATATATCACAGGGTAATGTTGGTTGTAATATCTAATTCCACGCAAAATTCAGTAGTGCTGTGAAAAACCTGATCATGCTTCACATCTACTAACACCTATACCTGCTCGTCTGTTGATACTTTGGTTTCCCCCATGGCGCTGCTGGATCGCCGGTATCCCTTTCTGTTCGAATTTCCCCAAAAACTACAATCAGCAAAATCGATCCTATCTTCCCAATAGTAGTGAAAGTTGATACAACTCCTTGCAATAATATGAACAATATAATAATATTACTTATACAATATATGAACATTGAGTATGGTTGTGAACTTTATATATCCCATACCGAGATTTATGTGTGGTGACCAAAACAAAATGGTGCAGTCTATACAGGAAATTTCAATGAAGGAAAATGCTCCTGCCTACAACTTGAAAGCGGTCATTCGCGAAACGGGCTTAACACCGGCAACCTTGCGCGCCTGGGAACGCAGGTATGGGCTATTCAAGCCACAGCGCTCGTCAGGCGGACACCGTCTTTTCAGTGAAGACGAGATCAGTTTAATCAAATGGCTGGTAGCACGGCAGAAAGAAGGCCTGAGCATTAGCCGTGCGGTTGATTTGTGGCGAAGCCAGGCGAATCAATCTCCAGCACAAATACAGATTCCGTTACCCTCACAAACGGTTCCCGCATTGGGCGAAGGCATGCTGGACCAGCTACGCCAGATCTGGCGAGAGGCTTGCCTGGCTTTCAATGAACCGGACGCTGAGTTAGCAACGGCCAAAGCCCTGGCTATCGCGACGCCCGAAGTGGTGTGCACACAGGTGTTGCAAAAAGGATTGGCTGAACTTGGGGCAGGTTGGTATGCTGGCACGGTCAGCGTCCAACAGGAGCATTTTGCCTCAGCGCTGGTTGCACGCCGCTTAAATGCTCTGTTTGCCGTTGCACCTATGCCCACCCGTCCAGACCGGCTGCTGGCAGCCTGCCCACCGGGTGAAGATCATGACCTGGCGTTGCTCATGCTGGCTTTCATCATGCGCTGGCGGGGATGGGAGGTGATCTATCTTGGCGCGGATGTCCCCCTGGAGCAGTTGGATGCCACCCTGCGGGCCACTTCGCCCCATCTGGTGCTCTCTGGTGCCCAGACGTTGCCGGGCGCTGCGTCTTTGATTGAATTAGCCGAATTTACGAATGCCCGGTCTATCCCGCTGGCCTTTGGAGGTAGTATTTTTAACCATATTCCAGGTCTCGCTGAGCGCATCCCGGGCCATTTTCTGGGCTGGCAAGTCGACGCGGCTCCCCAGGTGGTTGAACACCTGCTCACTTATCGACCATCGCAGCCTGCATCCCGACCGTTGTCGCCCACATATTTTGCGGCTCTTACGGGATTCAGGGAGAAAGAAGCTCTGATTGTTGCGAGAATCCGCCAGATTTTACAGGCCAGCCCAATTGATCCCCGCTATGTAGAAGTGGCAAACAAAAATTTTTCACACGCCATCATTGCGGCATTGGTTCTGGGCGAGATTAATTATCTCGATTATTCGGTCGAGTGGTTGAATGGGCTTTTGGAAAACTATGGCCTGTCGCCAACGTTAGCCATTCAATACTACAAAGCTTTTCACCAGGCCGTGCAGGAGCAGCCTGGCTTCCAGGCCGGGCCAGTCTTGGAATGGCTATCCAGGTTCGAAAAAAAATCCTGACATCCGGTTAAAACTTAGATCCATTTATTAAGGTATTGATATGAAAAACTCACGCTTATTGACCATTTTCCTTATTGTCTTTGTGGATCTGTTGGGCTTCTCTCTGATCCTGCCGCTGCTGCCCTACTACGCCGAATCCTTCGGGGCTACCCCGGTGATTGTCGGTTTACTGGTCGCGTCCTATGCCGCCGCGCAATTGATAGGTGCGCCGTTGCTGGGACGCCTTTCGGACCGGATAGGCCGCCGTCCCGTGCTTTTGCTCTCGGTCACCGGCACATTCCTGGGCTTTATCCTGTTAGGTTTGGCTGACCCGCTTGGCCGGTTGCTGGCCGGGCTGGCATCTTCCCAGTCTGCAAATGCGTTCATCATCGCTGTACTCTTTTTCAGCCGCATCCTCGACGGGCTGACCGGAGGTAACCTCACCGTGGCGCAGGCATATATTGCAGATGTGACCGATGAGGCAAACCGAGCGAAAAGCCTGGGGTTGATCGGAGCGGCCTTCGGGCTGGGCTTCATCCTCGGTCCGGCTGCCGGTGGCGTGCTCAGCCAATGGGGATACAGCGTCCCCGCCTTTACAGCCGCGCTGGTATCGGCTTTGAATCTACCGGCCATCTTCTTCCTGCTCGAATCGCTCTCCTCTGAAAGCCGCGAGAATCTGGTCACTCACCAGCGCCCGCCTTTCACGCTCAGGGCCTTACTGGTTGTGCTGAAAAGCCCTAAAGTGGGTCCATTGCTCCACGTGCGTCTCTTCTACGGCCTAGCCTTTGCTACTTTCCAAAGTATTTTTTCGCTCTATTCCCAGTCGATTGGCCTGAGTTCTCAAACTACAGGTTTTGTGCTGGCTTATGTAGGCGTTTTATCGGTAATCACCCAGGCCGGGCTGATCGGCCCGCTGACGCGCCGTTTCCGCGAGACCTGGCTGATCATTTCCGGCTTGTGGGTGATGGGGATTTCCCTGCTGGCCTGGGCGTTCACCACTCAACTCTGGCTGCTGCTGGTAGTCATCCTCCCATTGTCGCTTTCCGGCAGTGTGTTGAACACCGTCATCCAGAGCAGCATCAGCAAGTCGGTCAGCCGTGACGAAATTGGCGGCATCCTGGGAATTTCCACATCGCTCGAGGCTCTCACCCGCGTGGTTGCGCCCTCTGTAGGTGGTTTCTTGCTGGGTTCGATTGGCCAGTGGGCGCCGGGCGTCTTCACAGCCATCTTGATGGCCTGGGCAGTTAGCTTTGCCTACCGGCATATTAGCATCCCAGCTCGACGTACCCGCCTGGAAGCCGAAACTGAGGGCAGCCATGCGTAAAGGGCTGCGCAACTTCCTGGCACTAATCGGCCTGATTTTGGTCTTGTTTGGCGCGGGATTTTTAGTCTGGGGCGAAACCCCTGCCCAACCCATGCCAGAGGATTTGGCAGCGTTACAGTCCGACGCCCAGGTGACAGTTACCTCGGGTCAATCGCTGGTCTTTACACCAGTGACATCACAGCCAACCACGGGTTTCATTATTTACCCGGATGGGCAGGTGGGCTATCGAGCTTATGCACCTGCCGCCCATCAAATTTCGGCACAGGGTTACCTGGTGGTCATCATGCCGATGCCCCTGAACCTGGCAATCTTCGGCGTAAATACTGCGCATGATATGCAAGCTGCCTATCCCCAGATTCGACACTGGGCCATCGGCGGACACTCACTGGGTGGTGCGATGGCAGCCACGTTTGCCAAAACTCACCCGGGCGCGGTTCAAGGCCTGGCGTTGTGGGCAGCCTACCCAGCCTCCAGTGATGATTTATCTAACTCAGAGTTGCATGTCGTCTCAATCTTTGGGTCCCAGGATGTCCTGGCAACCGGGGAAAAAATTGAGGCCTCGCACCAATTATTGCCGGTGAATACCACCTGGGTACAAATTAACGGAGGTAATCACGGCCAGTTCGGCTGGTACGGCGATCAAGCTGGCGACAACCCGGCTTCCATCTCTCGCTCTTACCAGCAGGCCCAAGTGGTCACTACGACACTGGGCATGTTGGAGGGCTTGAAATGAGCTACCGCCATTGCTTTCAGGTGCGCGCCCCTCTGGCGCGCGTAAGTGACTTCCACAGTAAGGCTTCCAGCATGCCTGCCATCACGCCTCCACCCTTGAGCGTGAGGATACACCATGCTCCGGACGTGCTGGGGGAGGGAGAAGGTATGGACTTCAGCCTGGGAGTTGGCCCGATTTCCATCCGCTGGGTGACGCGCATCGAGCGCGTCTCTAGCACCGGTTTTACCGACCGCCAGACTCAAGGTCCGTTCGCCGAATGGGTTCATCGGCACAGCTTCAACGCGCTGGACAACCAGACCACCGAAGTGGTGGATGAAATTACGCTGCAGCCCCGCTCCCATCCCTTGTGGTGGTTGGTGGGCATGGGAATTTGGGCCGGCCTGCCGCTTTTGTTCGCTTTTCGAGCAAGCAAGACAAGGAGAATGTTGCAATGATCCGCAATCAATGGTATGTCGTATTGGAATCCAACGAGGTTGGAAATCGTCCCATGGGAGTCACCCGCCTTGGCGAGAAACTCGTTTTCTGGCGGGATCAGGCTGGCAAGGTCTGTGTGGCGGTGGACCGCTGCCCGCACCGCGGGGTGGCGCTCAGCGCTGGGACGATAGAAAATGAACATCTGCAATGCCCATTTCACGGTTTTGAATTCGATTCTACGGGGAAATGCGTGCTGATCCCCGCCAACGGGCGCAACGGGGTGGTCCCCAATGCCATGCGCCTTAATACTTACCCAACTTATGAAGCTCACGGTTTCATCTGGATCTGGTGGGGAAACCAGGTCCCTACAGATTTACCAACCCCGCAATTCTTCGACAACCTGGATAATACTTTCGCCTACGGCTCGGCCCACGATCCATGGAATGCGCACTACTCGCGCGTCATCGAGAACCAATTGGACGTCGTCCACCTGCCTTTCATCCACCGCAACACCATCGGGCGCGGCAACCGTACCTTGGTAGACGGCCCCGTAGTGGAATGGAAGGGTGACAAGATGCTCTACACCTATGTTTTCAACCGGACGGATGATGGAACGCCGCCGCGTAAACCCAACGAACTCTCGACCAAAGCCGCTACCAGCGTCCACCTGGAATTTATCTTTCCCAACCTTTGGCAGAACTACATCAGCGAGAATGTGCGCATTTTGGCGGCCTTTGTCCCGGTGGATGAGGAGCACACCATCCTCTATCTGCGGTTTTACCAGAATTTCATGCGCCTGCCCCTGCTGGGCCAATTGTTTGCTGGCCTTGCCATGCCGTCTAACGTGTACATTGCCCACGAAGACCGGCGAGTGGTGGTCACCCAACAGCCTAAAGCCAGCGGATTAAAGATCGGCGAAATCCTCATTCAGGGCGATCTACCGATCATCGAATACCGCCGGAAGCGGGCAGCCCTGCAAAATCTGGCTGAGCAGCCATCACGTTTACCACACTTGGAAAACAACGAGATATATCATGAGCTTGAACACAACATTTGATCAGCAACAATATCTAAACCTCGAAACCTTCCGCAAAAATGGAGCAGGAGTAAAAACTCCGGTCTGGTTCGTCGAGGATGGCGGCACATTGTTCGTACGCACGGGTGCCACTTCTGGCAAAGTCAAACGCATACGGAATAATCATCAGGTTCACATTGCCCCCTGCAAGATGGATGGGGCCCTGCTGGGCGACTGGATTAAAGCCTCAGCTTGTGTGGTCAATGACCAGGAAATTGACCGTAAAGTTGACTGCTTGCTGGGTAAAAAATACGGCTTGATGAAAACCATGTTTGGTCTGGCATCCTCCATTCAGGGCCAGAAATACACGATCATTGAAATCAAGGTGGTGGAATAATGAAAGATATCGCTCGACAAATTTCTGTGGCCGTCTCTGTCCTGGTGACGCTCGTCATCAACGGCCTGGCCAATGCTCTGCCTCTGAATGGGCAAAACACCGGCCAAATCTCTGACCGCTTTAACGTTTACTTTGTCCCGGCGGGATACGTTTTTTCCATCTGGGGGCTGATTTACATCGGGCTGATCGCTTTTGCCATTTACCAGGCGCTGCCGTCTCAGCGCGCGAACCCGCGCCTGCAGGCTACTGGCTGGTGGATTGCATTGGGCGGAATTGCCAACAGTGTCTGGATCTTCCTCTGGCATTATAACCAGTTCCCCCTGACACTCGTTGCCATGCTGGTTCTGCTAGCTACTTTGATCTTGACCTACCTGCTGCTGGGGATCGGGCGAACGACGGTCACCTCAGGTGAAAAGTGGGCGGTACACCTGCCGTTCAGCATTTACCTGGGCTGGATCACGGTTGCGACGGTTGCCAACATCAGTGATGTACTCGATTTTCTAAAATGGGATCGCTTTGGGATCGCCCCCCAAATCTGGATGAGCATTGTGCTGGCGGCAGTGCTGGTCATCGCAGTGTTAATGAACTTCACCCGGCGGGATGTGGCCTATGCCGCTGTCCTCTTCTGGGCGCTGGCTGGAATTTCTGTGAAGCAGGCTTCAGTACCGGCTGTTGTTATCCCAACCTGGATCACCTTTGTGCTGGTGACCTTGACTCTGGCTGCCGCGTTTTTCTGGCGCAAGCCGGCAGGGAAAGCAGTAAGAGGATGAAGAAAAGCCATATCGCGTTGGCTGGCCTGGCCACCGCCTCGCTGGCCGCCCTGGTTGGGCCTTTCCTCATCCCCGTGCCGCCGCTGAAGGGCACTCACCCGGCCCAGGCGCTGGCGGATGACGACAGCCAGTTCATCGAGCTCAACGGCTTGAGCGTGCATATCAAGACCTGGGCCCAGGGAGAGCCCATCTTCGTGCTGATGCACGGGTTTGGCGCCAGCCTGTACTCCTGGCAGGCCGTGACGGAGCCGTTTAGCCAGTTAGGACGGGTGATCGGCTACGACCGCCCGGGGTTTGGACTGACCGAACGACCGCTCTCCTGGGAGGGCCAGAATCCCTATGGCCCCGAAGCCCAGGTGGCGCTACTCATTGCGCTGCTGGATCACTTCAGCGCACGCCAGGCTATCCTGGTCGGCAACTCGGCGGGCGGCGCGCTTGCCATGCAGGTCGCGCTGGCCCATCCCGAGCGGGTAAAGGCGCTGGCGCTGGTCGATCCGGCTATGTACAGTGGAGGCGGTGTGCCAGCCTGGGTGATTCCCCTGCTCAACACCCCCCAGATGCGCCACCTGGGCCCGTTGGTCGCCCGACAGATCCAGTCCCGCGGGCCAGAGCTGATTGAGATGGCCTGGCACGACCCAAGGCTGCTGACAACAGGGACGCTCGCGCTTTACCAGAAGCCGCTACAGGTCGATAACTGGGACAAAGCGCTGTGGGAATTCACCGCCGCCACCCGTTC
>DATKKB010000119.1:0-43483 GCA_035543095.1 Anaerolineaceae bacterium
AAGGAACCGCGCATTACGATAATGGCGCGAATGGCAAAAAGGAACTCATCCTCTGATCCCTTCTCCGCTTTGTGGAGATGGGGAGAATAGAATCTTAATGGGCTTGACGTATTCTTCATTACTGATTTGAATGCACTATAATCAAAAAATTGGTGAAGAATACTTGATTAGGAGTCATTTAAGCCGGACAAAAGGAGGACTTTGTGGACAGGTACAGGATCAAAGAAGGACAAAAAGTATTGTTGAAGGATTTCGATCCAAATGACCGGAGCGGTTGGGACGGGGACAAGGACAGCGCGCTGGCGAAGATGACCGAGCTGCGGTTGGAATTGGATGGGCTGCAAGAATTACTGTATGCTGAAAACAAGCACAGGATTTTGTTCGTTCTGCAGGGCATGGACACGGCCGGGAAAGATGGCACCACCCGGAGCGTGTTCGATGGAACGAACCCGCAGGGAGTGCAGGTGGCCAGTTTTAAGGAACCTTCGGCGATTGAGCTGGCGCACGATTACCTGTGGCGGATCCACGAGCGGATGCCGGCCAACGGGGAGATTGTTATTTTCAACCGCAGCCATTACGAAAACCTGCTGATCGTGCGGGTGCACAACCTTGTACCGGAAGAAACATGGAAAAAACGCTTCGATCATATCAACGATTTCGAAAAGATGCTGGTCGACGAAGGGACGACGATCGTCAAATTCTTCCTGCACATCGACCTAAAGACCCAAAAAGAGCGCCTGCTGGAGAGACTCGAGGATCCAAAAAAACAATGGAAATTGAGCGCGTCTGACATACCGGAGCGCAAGCTGTGGCCAGAGTACATGAAGGCTTACGAGGAAGTGCTGTCGAAGACCAGCACGGAATATGCGCCGTGGTACTGGGTGCCGTCTAATCACAACTGGTACCGCAACCTGGTAATGGCGAGCGTCGTTGTCAAGACGCTGAAGGATTTAAATCCGCAATACCCACCTGCGACGGAGGACCTGAAGAATTACCGGGCGCAGCTCGAGATGGAGTAGAGGGAAATTTATTGATTGGATTTGCGATGCTTTGAATCGCAAATCCAATCAAAAATTAAGACAGAACAGCTTTTGCCTGGTCTATTTGCGCTTTCACGGCATCCGGGGCGGTGCCGCCAGGGGCGCTTCGCAGAGCGATGGAAATGTTGAAGTCGAAGACTGAAAATACGTATTCGTCAAAAGCAGGATCGATCTGGCGGAACTCTACCAGCGGCAACTGGTTAATGGCTACATTCAACTGGCGGGCGCGCTGGACGACCTTCCCCACTAAATGATGGGCCTTCCGGAAGGGTATGCCCTTGCGGACCAGGTAATCGGCCAGGTCGGTGGCGAGGAGCGCCGGGTCGAGAGCGGCCTGTATGCGGTCCGGATGGACGGTAAGGGTGCGGATACACCCGCTAATGACCGGCAGCATCAGGGCGAGGGTATCGCTGGCTTCGAAAGCTGGCTGCTTATCCTCCTGTAAATCCTTGTCGTAAGCTGAGGGCAGGCCCTTGAGGACTGCTAGAAAACCGGACAGGCGACCGAGAAGCGTGCCGGCCTTGGCGCGCGATAGCTCGAGCGGATCCGGATTCTTCTTCTGGGGCATCAGGCTGGAGCCGGTCGAGTAGGCTTCCGACAGCTCGATGAAACCATACTCGGCAGTCGAATAAAGGATGAGAGCTTCGGACAGGCGCGAGAGGTGGACCGC
Organism: Anaerolineaceae bacterium; assembly: GCA_035543095.1. GTDB lineage: Bacteria > Chloroflexota > Anaerolineae > Anaerolineales > Anaerolineaceae > UBA700. Next base: position 1,711 of record DATKKB010000119.1, read on the forward strand.
CACGAGCGAGCAGCAAAACAGGAATTCGGCCACGAAATCGCGGTCAGAGACGGCGAACAGGCTGTTGGGGGAAACCTGTTCGAAACCGAGCGCCTGGGCCAGGAGAGCCCGATCGACAGGATAAGGGACGCCGGCCAGGGCGCCAGAACCGAGGGGAAGAACGGAAGTGCGCTGGCGAAGCTGGGCCAGGCGCTGGCGGTCAGCAGCGAGCGGCCAAAAATGCGAGAGCCACCAGTGAGAAAGTAGGATGGGCTGGGCGCGTTGAAAATGCGTATAGCCATTTATTAGCAGGCCGAAATCGGATTCGGCGCGGGCAAGAAGGGCGGATTGCAGCTCCTGGAGCTGGAGGCTGGCGGCGTCGATGGCGCTCATCATCCAAAGGCGGAAGTCGGTCACGACCTGGTCGTTGCGCGAGCGGCCGGTATGCAATTTGCCGGCGACTGGGCCGATCAGCTCGGTCAGGCGGCGCTCGACGGCGGTATGGACGTCTTCATCGGCGGGCTGAAAAGCGAAGGTTTCAGACTCAACCTCGTGCAAGACGAGTTCGAGGCCGCGGATGATCTCGGCGGCCTCGGAGCCGGTCAGGACGCCGGCTGCTGCCAGCCCGTTTGCCCAGGCAATCGAGCCCTGGATGTCGTAAGGCGCCAGGCGCCAGTCAAAGGTCAGGGAAGCATTGAATCGGAAGGCCAGCGCGTCCGGTTCATCGCTGAAACGACCACCCCAAAGTTTCATTTCCAGTCCTTTCTAAAATTGTCGGGATTTGTTTTTGCAGTTTTTGGGCTGCGGAGCAGCGTAAAAACAAATCCTCTCTTTAATCGCGTTTAAATTTGGAATAATCGGGGGCGCTGTAGTAGATGCGGGTGCCGGTGGTGATTTCGCGCATGGCCTGAACTTTGAAGGCCAGGCCAAAGAGGGTGATGAAGCCCTCGGCGTCGGACTGGTCATAGACGCTGTCTTTGCCAAAGGTAGCAAAATCCTCGCGGTAGAGGCTTAAATCACTCTGGCGGCCGACCGGGATGACGTTGCCCTTATACAGCTTGATCCTGACTTTGCCGGTGACATGGGCCTGAGTCTGATCGATGAAAGCATCCAAAGCGGTGCGCAAGGTGGAAAACCACTGGCCATAATAGACCAGCTCGGCGTAGCGCTGGGCGATGACATCCTTGTAGTGCAGAGTCTCGCGATCGAGGGTGATCGATTCGAGCTCGCGATGGGCTGCCAGCAGAATGGTGCCGCCGGGAGTCTCGTAGACGCCGTGGGATTTCATACCGACCAACCGGTTTTCAACCAGGTCGACCCGGCCGACGCCGTTTTTGCCACCGATCTCGTTGAGGTGAGCGATCAGGTCCGCAGGCGAATAGGCATCGCCATCTACTGCGACCGGATAGCCATGCTGGAATTCAATCTCGACATACTGCGGCTTATCCGGCGCATTTTCAGGCGAGACGGACATCTGGAACATCGATTCCTCTGGCTCCTGCCAGGGATCCTCGAGCAGGCCGCCTTCGTGCGAGATGTGCCACAGGTTGCGGTCGCGGCTGTAGATCGAGCGGAGGCTGGCACTGACCGGTACGTTATGGGCCGCGGCGTAGGCCAGGGCATCCTCACGAGATTTGATGCTCCATTCGCGCCAGGGAGCGATGACTTTGAGGCGGGGATCGAGAGCCATGAAGGTTACTTCAAAACGAACCTGGTCGTTGCCCTTGCCGGTGCAGCCGTGGGCGACGGCGTCGGCGCCCTCCTGTTGGGCCACGTGGACCATTTTGCTGGCGATGAGCGGGCGGGCGATGGAGGTGCCCAACAAGTATTTGCGCTCGTAGACAGCCCCGCTGCGTAAAAGCGGGAAAAGATAGTCGCGGGCGAATTCCTGGCGCAGATCGTCGATAATGAGCTTGCTGGCGCCGCTGGCTTTAGCTTTGGCCGGGAGGCCGGATAGTTCCTCCCCCTGGCCGACGTCGGCGCAATAACAAACGACCTCGCAGTTATAGTTTTCGACCAGCCAGGGAACAATCACGGAGGTATCGAGACCGCCTGAATAGGCAAGAACAACTTTCTTTACACTGGGTTTTGGGTGTGACATGGTTAGCTCCTTTTTTAGGATGATATTGGTAGCACAAAACAAGCCTGGAGCTGTTTTGAGCCATCAAAGCTGAATGGAAATTAAAACAAAAAGCTCCCCGGAAAGGGGAGCTAATGATTCGCGACGCCTGATGCAGATTGATAAAAATGCAGATTAAATGAGCTTAGCTGACCTTCCCTCAAATGGTGGGCGCCAGCATTCGTCGCATGCGGATCTCAAGCATAATAAGCATCATTAACCTCGAGCAGATCGAATAATAAAGGGATCCAGGGTGTTTGTCAAGGTGATTAATACAGGATTTTGCATACAATTTTTGCAAAACGTGAACTTAATTCAGCAATTCGTAGAAACAAAACACAATCTCAATATAGCCGCAACCATCCAACCCTACGGGTGTTGTATAAATTCGTAATCCATGATTTTAGCCTTGACCTTTGACTATATACCGATTAAGATCTGAAAAATCCTAATATGGAGAATCAATCATGACGAAGTCGTCTGGAAGCACCAGGCAAACCAAAGGGGGAATACGCGAGACACCGGTCGCAATTATCGGCATGGCCTCAATTTTCCCCGAGGCGCATAATACGCAAGAATACTGGGATAATATCCTTAACAAGATCAACTGCATCATTGATGTTCCGGAGAGTCGCTGGAAAATAGAGGATTATTACAACCCGGATCCGAGTGTGCCGGATAAAGTCTATTGCAAGCGCGGAGGGTTCATCCCGGACATCGATTTCGACCCGATGGAATTTGGACTGCCCCCCAATATCCTCGAGGTGACCGACGTTTCACAACTGCTTGGCCTGGTAGTCGCCAGGGAAGCCCTTGAAGATGCTGGATACAGCGACAGCTCCGAGTGGAACCGCGATAAGACGGGCTGCATCCTGGGGATCGTGGGAATGTCAACCAAAACATTCATCCCCTTGATGAGCCGCCTCCAGTACCCGGTGTGGGAAAAAGTGCTGCGCACTTCCGGCGTTTCGGACGATGATACCCAGAAAATAACCGAAAAGATCAAGAAAGCCTACATCAACTGGGAGGAAAATTCCTTCCCGGGTTCGCTGGCGAATGTCGTGGCCGGAAGGATCGCCAACCGATTCGACCTGGGTGGGACCAACTGCGTGATCGATGCGGCCTGCGGCAGCAGCCTGGCGGCGATCAAAATGGCCGTCGAGGAGCTTGTGACATGCCAGGCCGACATGATGCTGGCTGGCGGGGTCGATACGGATAACTCGGTCGCAAGCTTCATGTCTTTCAGCAAGACGCCGGCGTTTACCAAGGGCGAGGTCGTCAAGACCTTCGATGCCGATACGGGCGGCATGATGGTGGGCGAAGGGCTGGGTATGATCGTGCTCAAACGCCTGGAGGATGCCGAACGGGATGGCGACCGGATCTACGCTGTAATTCGTGCCATTGGCAGTTCGAGCGATGGGCGCTTCAAGAGTATCTATGCGCCGCGCCCATCCGGACAGGCGAAGGCCCTGCGGCGGGCGTACGAAGAAGCCGGGTATTCCCCGGCGACGGTCAGCCTGATCGAGGCGCACGGCACGGGAACGATGGCCGGCGACCCGGCAGAAGTGCAGGGTCTGCGCGAAGTGTTCGGTGAGAATAACCCTCGTAAGCAGTACATCGGCCTGGGAAGCGTCAAATCGCAGATCGGCCACACCAAGGCGACCGCTGGCGCCGCCAGTATGATCAAGGCCATCCTGGCGCTTTACAATAAGGTGCTGCCGCCGACATTAAACGTGACGACACCCAATCCGAAGCTGGAATTGGAGGATTCGCCGCTGTACATCAATACAGAAACGCGCCCGTGGTTCAGGCTTAACCAGAAAACACCCCGGCGGGCGGGGGTAAGCTCGTTCGGATTTGGTGGGACCAATTTCCACGCGGCGTTGGAGGAATACCAAGCCGAACAGGATAAGGCCTACCGGATAAACACAGTAGCCCAACCCATCCTGATCTCGGCTCCGACGCCAGCCGATCTGATCGCGGCAAGCCGGGAGGCGCTCGCCAAACTGCAAGGAGAGCAGGCCAAAGCAGCATTCTACGAGCTGGCCAATTCAGCCAGGACCAACCAGGTGCCGGGCGGGCACGCACGGATGGGTTTTGTGGCCTCGTCGGCAAATGAGGCACGTGAACTGCTGCAGGCAGGCATCGAAGGACTGAAGGCTCAACCGCAGAGCGAGGCCTGGGAAAATCCCAAGGGAATCTATTACCGCAAGAGTGGAATCGATCCAACGGGTAAAGTGGTGGCGTTGTTCCCCGGACAGGGCAGCCAGTACCTGGAAATGGGAAAAGAGCTGGCGATCAATTTCCCGACCATGCGTAATGTCTTCGAAGGATTCAACGGCCTGTTCGAGGACGAAGGTGGGGAGCCTTTGTCTGGCAAAGTTTATCCGCGCCCGGTGTTCGACCCGAAGGATCGCGATCGCCAGACCGAGGCGCTGCAAAAGACGGAAAATGCCCAGCCGGCCATCGGGGCGATCAGCGTGGGCGTGTACAAGATCCTCGAGCAGGGCGGCTTCAAGCCTGATTTCACGGCAGGTCACAGCTTTGGAGAATGGACGGCCCTGTGGGCGGCGGGCGTGTTGAGCGACGAAGATTACTATAAGGCCGCCAAGGCGCGCGGGCAGGCAATGGCTGCGCCGGACGATCCGAATTTTGACGCAGGGACGATGCTGGCGGTAAAAGGCGATGCGGAAAAGGTCAAGCAGGAACTCAAGGCATTTCCTGAAATCACGTTGGCCAATTACAACTCCAACAACCAGGTAGCGTTAGCTGGCTCGAAAGCAGCAATTGCCAGGGTGCAACAGGCCTTAAGTGAAAAGGGATTCTCGGTGGTGCCGCTGCAGGTTTCAGCGGCGTTCCACACCCCGCTGGTCGGACACGCTCAAAAACCGTTCGCCAAGGCGCTTAAGAGCCTTACCTTCAACAAACCTGTACTCAAGGTGTATTCAAACTCGACCGGCAAGCAGCACTCGGATGATCCGGATGCAATCCGGAACGTGATGGTCGACCATATTCTTAACCCGGTCCTGTTCCGTGATGAAATCGATGCGATTTACGCGGCTGGTGGAACGATCTTCGTCGAATGCGGGCCGAAGAGCGTGCTGACCAACCTGGTCGACAATATCCTGGGCGACAGACCACACGTTGCAGTCGCGCTGAACAGCAGCACCAAGAAGGACAGCGACCGCCAACTGCGCGAGGCAGCCGTGCGTTTGAAAGTGATCGGATTGCCAATCGGCAACATCGATCCCTTTGAACTGCCGCGCAAAGCAGTTGCTCCAAAAAAGAAAAGCGCCGTGACTGTTACCTTAAACGGTGGGCTGTACCTGTCCGAAAAAACCCGCAAGGGCTGGCAAGATGCGCTCGGCGACGGTTGGAAGGTATCCCAGGCGGCCGCGCCGGAGCCGATCGTGGTGGAAAAGATCGTTGAAAAAGTGATCCCACAGGTCGTAGAAACTGTGGCGCCCCAACCGGCAGCGGCCGGGCAGGTTCTACCTGCGCTCGAACAGATCCTTGAACAATTCCAGAGCCAACAGAGCCAGGCGCTGCGTATTCACGAACAGTACCTCCATAACGATGCAGAATACGGAAAGATTTTCTCGCAATTAACCCAGGCCGAACTGGGCGTAGTTTCGAATTCTCCCAACGCCATTGGACTGCAGGCGTTGGAAAGCCTGGAACGGAGCATGATGCGCTTCCATGACCACCAGGCTGAAACGCTCAAGGTGCACGAGCAATACCTGCGCTCACAGGAAGAATTCTCGAAGAGTTTTGTAGCCCTGGTCCAACAGCAAATGGGCCTTAGCCAATCAGTTTTGACCACGGTTCCGGCGACGACGAAAGCAGTGCCTGAGCCAGCGGCAGTTCCGGTGCAGGAAAAACCTGCTCCCAGGCCAACCGAAGCAGTCATTGCGGCGCCAGCCAAAGCAGCGAGCCAGCCTGCTCCTGCCCCTGTCAAAGCATCCTCCAACGGCAGGAACGGGTCGGCACCGGTCGAGACAGGGCAGCCTGAAAAAGCAGCCCCGGCCCAACCGGTCCCGGCAGCGTCCAATTTTACGGACACGTTGCTGAAAGTGGTCAGCGAAAAGACGGGGTACCCGCAGGAGATGTTGGACCTGAACATGGACATGGAAGCCGACCTGGGAATCGACTCGATCAAGCGGGTCGAGATCCTGGGCGCTATCCAGCAGATGCTGCCCGGGCTGCCCAGGCCCGAGCCGGAGGCCCTGTCGGAGATGCGCACGCTGCAGCAGATCGTGGAATATATGGGCAGCGGCGCGCCTGTGGCAGAAACAACCGCGCCGGCGCTGGCTCAATTTGAGAAGGAAGCCGCGGCAGTAACCGAGATCACAGAAAGGTCGGCCGAGGCGGCACCGGCTGCAGCACCGTCGCAAGACCTGACCGCATCGCTGCTGAGCATCGTCAGTGAAAAGACGGGATACCCGCAGGAAATGCTCGACCTGGGAATGAACATGGAAGCCGATCTCGGGATCGATTCGATCAAACGGGTCGAAATCCTGGGCGCACTCCAGCAGCAATACAGCGACCTACCCAAGCCCGGGCCGGAGACGCTGGCGGAGCTATGCACGCTGGGTCAAATCGTGGATTATATGCAGAAAGCGCCTTCGGTAGCCGGAAATCCGGCAGAAGGCGTTCAGGCGGCGCCTGAACAAGTAGAAGTAGACAGCCAGAAGACGGAACAGCCGGTGATCCCGGCTGCGCCAGCAGTAGCTGAAAACCAGGCTGCGGTAACCGGATTAAACGAAACTTTGCTAAAGATTGTGAGTGAAAAGACCGGCTATCCGCAGGAGATGCTGGACCTGAACATGGATATGGAAGCGGACCTGGGGATCGACTCGATCAAGCGGGTGGAGATCCTGGGCGCGCTGCAAACGGCGTATCCAGATCTGCCCAAGCCTGAGCCAGAAACCCTGGCAGAGCTGCGAACGTTGGGACAGATCCTTGAATTCATGGGGAAACCCACCGCGGCAGTACCGGTTGGGGAGACCCCCCGCCCTTTCGTCTAGACGAGGAACCGGTAGAGATCGGGTCGGCCATCCTGCGGGGCGTCGTGCGTCGCAAAAGCCTGCCCGAGCCGGATTTCCTCGACTTCACTTTGCCAGAAGGAAGCGTAGCTGTCATAACCGATGACGGGAGCGATGCCACGCCAGCCGTAGTGCGCGCCCTGGCGGGGCTGGAATGGAAAGTGGTGGTGCTCAACTTTCCAGATAATGTGGTCAACAAGATCTCGCCGCTGCCCACCGGAGTCAGCCGAGCCAGCCTGGTGGATATGAGCGAAGAAGAACTGCAGCGCAAGCTGGCTGAAATCGGCCAGAAGCACGGCGCGATTGCAGCATTCATTCACCTGCACCCTGCCAGTAACGCCGAATTGAACGGCAGTATTCACTTCCCGGAGGCGGACCGGGCGCTGGTGCGCCAGGTATTCCTGGCAGCCAAACACCTCAAGGAACCTCTAAACCAGGCCGCCCGCCAGGGACGGAGCATCTTTATGTCTGTTGCCCACCTGGATGGAGAGTTTGGCCTGGGCGGAGACATCCCGTTCAGCCCGGTCAGCGGAGGCCTGTTCGGCCTGGTCAAAACGCTCAACCTGGAGTGGGAACCGGTATTCTGCCGGGCCCTGGATATCAGCCCGATGCTGGACGCCAGCCAACTGGCGGCGGATGTGGTGGCTGAGCTGCACGATCCCAACCGGTTGATCACCGAAGTAGCCTACAACCTGGAAGGGCGGTCGACCCTTATCGTCGAGCAGGTTGTCAAGGGGCAGGTGACGCAATGACCGATGTGAACCTGATACGGCCCGGCTCGGTGGTGCTGGTCAGCGGGGGGGCGCGGGGCATCACGGCGCGCTGCGTAATCGAGCTGGCACAACGCGCCCAATGCAAATTTATCTTGTTGGGGCGGACTTCCATCAACGAAAGTTTGCCGGAATGGGCCATAAACAGCAAAGACGAGAGCGAATTAAAACGTCTTATCATGGAGCAGTTGAAACTCAGCGGGGAAACTCCAACGCCTGCGAAAATCCAGAAAATGTACCGGGCGATCACGACGCAGCACGAAGTCGAGCAGACGCTTGATGCGATCCGCAAAGCCGGCGGCCAGGCCGAATATGTCAGCGTGGACATAACAAATGGTAAAGAATTGCAGGAAAAGCTGGTCAAGCCCGTCTTCCGAATGGGCAAAATTACCGGAATCATCCACGGGGCCGGCAACCTGGCGGATAAACGAATTGAAAAGAAGTCGATCCAGGATTTTGAAGCGGTCTTCAGCCCCAAGGTGGATGGGCTTGAAAACCTGCTGGACGCAGCGCCGGCCAGCCAGCTTGATTTCCTGGTGCTATTTTCCTCGGTGGTAGGGATTTTTGGGAACATTGGGCAGGCTGATTACGCCATTGCCAACGAAATCTTGAATAAAACTGCCCTGCTCTTGCAGCGCCACAATCCGAACTGCCGGGTCATTTCGATCAACTGGGGCCCATGGGAAGCCGGGATGGTTACGCCCGAATTGAAAAAGGCTTTTCAAGAGCGCGGGGTTGAAGTGATCCCCCCGGAAGTGGGGGCTAAGATCCTTGTGCAGGAATTGATGCCGAAGAAAGGGAGCAACGTGCAGGTAGTGGTCGGAAATTTACCCGAGCTGCCGCCGGAGCCGCTGCAGGCGGAACTTCACCAGTACCAGATCCGGCGGAAAATACGGCTCGAGGCAAACCCGTTTCTATTAGATCACCAGATCGGAGAAAGGCCGGTGCTGCCGGCAACGTGCGCCGCGACCTGGATCGTGAATGCGTGTGAGCAGCTATACCCAGGGTATAAATTCTTTGACATCAGCCATTATAAGGTTCTCAAAGGGATCGTTTTCGATCAAAGCCTGGCGGATGAATACGTATTGGATCTGAAAGAAACGGCCAAGACGCCGTCGGGCCAGATCGAATTCGAAGCGCTGATCTGGAGCATGAATGCCAATGGGCGCAAGATTTTTCATTACACCGCCGGGGTCACGCTGGTAGCCGAGCTGCCTGAAGCGCCGGTAGAGAGACTGCCGCATGAAATGTACGCCGGCTCCGAAGAGGAGCTGAAAGGGCAAAGGCTGTATGAAGAAGGAATCCTTTTTCACGGCCCGGCGTTTCAAGGCGTGGAAAAAGTGATCCACATCAGCGAAAACAAGCTGGTCATGCAATTGTGCCTGCCGAAAACGGACGAACGATTCCAGGGCCAGTTTCCGGTCCAGAACAAGAACAACCCGTACATTTACGATGCGATCGTGCAGATTCTGCTGATCTGGACGCAGGTGTACCACAAGGCAGCCTGCCTGCCTTCGAGCCTCGTCAAGATGGAGCAGTACCGGAACATCCCCTTTGAGGTGCCCTGTATCGTAACGATGGAAGTCCAATCCAATACCGAAACGGCGGTCGTCGGGGACATCCGGGCTCAGGATATGGATGGAAAAGTTTACGTACGGTTTACGGCCCTGGAAGGGACGATCAGTCCAATTCTCAACCGCCTGATCAAGGCGCACACAAACCCGGAAGCGAAATAGAGCATGAGCGAGCTCTCCGGCACCGCCCTCACGGTCCCACTGGCTGTGATTGGAATGAATATTTTATCGGAGGCCTGCAACGGATTACAGGCCTTCGAAAAACAGACCTACGGCGGGCTGGATTGGAAACGGGGGCAGGGCGAGGGTGCAGGGGAAGGGCCGCGCCAGGCGGGCGAAGCACAGAAAACAAACCTTTTGCGTGTAGTCGAAGGTATTTGGGGAGATGGAGAAGCCAGGAAATTAGATTCAACGACGGGCATCTGTGTGTGGGGCGGCTCCGGAACGGCAATCGACAACTCCTTCATCCAGGAAGTCGGGGCAGGCAAGGTGGTGGATCTATTCGCCAGCCCGAACCCGCTTCTGGCAGGGTACCAACAAGTGGCAAGCTGGTGCGCAGAAGGGAGATATGAAACCGTCCTGCTGGCATGCACTGACGGCGGGCAAACCGCGGCAGCGATCGCACTCCAGCCTCTTCAAGCAGCCAAAAAAGCAAACCGGCGTATTTATGCAATTATCAAAGCAGTCATCACAACGACGAACCGGAACGGTCTGACGCAGTCGCTGCAGAAGGCAGGCGCGACGGCCAGGGATATCGGCTACCTTGAGCTCCAGGCGGACGGGAATCCAAAGGACCCGGCGATGCATGTTGAGGCGCTGGCTAACATTTTCCCGGGTGAAATCAACGACCTGACCACCGTTCTGCATTTGGACATGCCCGAGTCGGAAAGGGCGCCGGTCGAAGTGGTGGCAGGATTTATCCGGACCTGCCTGTGCTTATACCACCGCTTTCTGCCGGCATCGCCCCAGCCCTTCAGCGACGGGATAATCGAGAGCCTGGTCGAGACGGGTTTCTACCAGCTATCCGAGCCGAGGCCGTGGCTGCTAAACCGGACGCAGCCTCAACGGCTGGCCGGGCTGTACCATGCCGCGACGCAAGGGGTATTCTGGCTTCTGGCGGAAGACGTCGCCCAAAAAGAGCGCCCGAACGCGGCTTTAAGCCAGGCTGAGTTCCGGCTAATTCCGCTGGCAGCGAACACGATCGACGAGCTGAACGGGATGGTGAAGCTGCTACGCATCCAGGCTGAAAAAGACCCGGACCTGCACAGCCTATCGCAAAAATGGTACGGTGTGTACGAAAAACGCCCGGCAGCCACGATGGGATTGATGCTGACGGCTTCCAACCAGGCTGAGCTGCTGCGCGAGATCGAATTTGCGCAAAAAGGGGTCCCGGATGCGCTGCAACGGGGCGTCGACTGGCAAACTCCGACCGGCAGCTATTTTGCGCCGAAACCGCTTGGACAAACCGGCAGCGTCTGCCTGGTTTACCCGGGGGCGTTCAATTCGTATGTGGGAATCGGGAGAGATTTATTCCGGCTATTCCCCCAAATTTACGATTGGATGGAACCGCTGGCGAAAGACCTTGCATTTGTATTCTACGACCATTACCTCTACCCGCGCAGCCTGGAACCGATTTCCAAGGAAGAATTGGGGGCGCTTGAAAACGCCCTGACGGAGGATGCAGTGGCTATGATGACGTCTGGCATGGCATTCTCCGTGGTTTATACTTACATCCTGGAAAGGGTTTTTAAAGTGCAGGTCGATTCGGCCCTGGGATACAGCCTGGGCGAAATGTCGATGCTGTTTGCAACCGGTGTGTGGGCGGACGGAGACGAGGCCAGCCGGTCGCTGGCTAAATCGCCATTGTTCCACGATCGATTAGCCGGACCGCTGAATGCGGTTCGAGAAGCATGGGGCATGCCGGCGCAGTCAGATGGAAAGAGCGAAGATCTTTGGGCGAATCACGTGCTGATGGCGGCGCCCGAGCGGGTGCTGGAGGCGATAGAAGATGAAAAGCGGGTCTATATGACTCACACCAACACGCCGCGCCAGGTGGTGCTGGCGGGTGAGAAGAACGACTGCCAGCGCGTGATCCAGGCACTGAAGTGCACCTCGCTCAAAGCTCCCTTCAGCTATGCACTGCACTGCGAAGCGATGAAATCAGCGTACGACCAATTCAGGATATTGAATTTGCGATCCATCCAGGCCTGGACGAATATCCGGCTGTATTCGGCTGCAGGATACGACCTGTTCAAGCCTGATCCGGAAGACATTGCGCACCAGGTGGCGATTTCGTTGTGCCAGCATCTGGATTTTCCGCGCCTGGTACAGCGGGCGTATGCGGACGGAGCGCGCATCTTTATCGAAGTGGGAGCAGGCGGCAACTGCGCCAAATGGATCGATGATTCGCTGCGGGGTAGTCCATGCCTGACCATGTCGGTCAACCGCAAGGGCATGGACGACACTGCCGCGCTGGTTCGAACGCTCGCAAAACTGGCCAGCCACCGCGCAGCAGTAGATTTGGCGCCTTTATATGCATAAGCAAGGCGCAATCTATGGGCCATAAAAAGGGTATCGTGTAGGGGCGAAGCATGCGGAAGAATATCTGTCCAGGAAAGTTCGTTTGTTTCCGCATGCTTCGCTCCTGTGGCACATTCGATTTAAAAATAACGGGAATAAAGAATGGACTCATCTAAAGAAACCTACGAGCGGAGAGAGAAGATCCTCGAGAGACATCGGCAGATCCTTTCGGAAAACGCTCAAAATGCGAGCGAGCTGCACGAAAAATTCCTGCAATTCCGGCAGGAAGGATTGGGCCTGACAGCGAAATTGATCCAGGAACAGGCGAAAGCTGCCGGTGGGGCAGGGGTATCTCAGGGTTCGATTGCTGGAGAACAAGCGCCGGTGCTTTACACGCATGCTCAACTCGAAGAGTTTGCGAAGGGCGACGCAGTGAAATGCCTGGGGCCAGCTTACGAAGTATACCGCGGGCGGCGGATCTCGCGCATCCCAAACGGTGACCTGCTGCTGATGAGCCGCGTGTTGAGGGTCAATGGCGAGCGGTTTCAGATGAAGCCGGGGACAGAAATTTTGGTCGAGTACGACGTGTCCCAAAAACCATGGTTCTTGCAAGATAACAGCTACCCATATGCTCCCTATTCCATTCTGATGGAAATCGCCTTACAGCCGTGCGGATTCCTGTCAGCGCACCTGGGTGCGCCGCTGATGTTCCCCGACCAGGATTACTATTTCCGCAACCTGGACGGAGAAGCGCGGCTGATAAAAAATGTGGATTTGCGCGGCAAAACAGTCACAACCCGGGCAGTTCTGCAAAAAACGATGGTCAGCGGGAAACAGATCATCCAGGGCTTTAGTTTTCAGCTCTCCGCCGGTGGGGAAGCGTTCTTTGAGGGAAATTCGGTCTTCGGATTCTTTCCGCCTGAGGCGATGGCTAATCAATTGGGACGGGATGGCGGGCAGGAAACCCTGCCTTTGTACGAACAACCTGGGCAGGGGGATGTGACGGGCGTGGCCATTGACCTGGCCAGTTCTTCATTAACAATTGCCAAAAACGGGAAGCCTTTTTACCGGCTGCCGGATGGGCATTTCAATCTACTGAAAGAGGTTGTCGTCAGTCCGAGCGGCGGCAAGAACCGGCACGGCTACATTTACGCTAACAAACCGGTGGATGGTCGGGATTGGTTTTACACCTGCCACTTCTTCCAGGACCCGGTCATGCCGGGCAGCCTGGGCGTGGAAGCGATCCTGGAAGCGATGCAGGTTTTCGCACTTCAAATGGACCTTGGCAAGTCTTTTCAATCGCCGCGGTTCGACCTGGTCCCAGGAAACAAGATGTCCTGGAAATACCGCGGCCAGATTTTACAGACCCATAAAAAGATGAAACTGGAGATCCATCTGGCGAGCCTCGAACGAACCGGAGAGCAGGCGCTGCTCATCGGAGATGCAAGCCTGTGGGCGGACAAAATCAGGATTTACGAGGTAAAGGATGCAGCAATCAGGCTGGTGGAAGGGTAATGATGATCAGTGAATTGGAAGGCATCAAGATTCTGGCGAGCGAAGGCGTGACGCGCCAAAGCTGGCACGGCCCGCTCAATACGGTCCAAAAAGGCAGTCCAGCGGTGCAGCAGGCGTTAAACGCCCTGACAAAACCAGTTTTCGTGGTGGGCGAAAGAGGGACCGCCGGGGTGACGAATGAAGGCGAGCTGAAGCCCTCCAACGGGCAGGCAGGTTTGGAGATGTGGGCATTCGCGCCGGCCGTAAGGCTCGAACAACTGGGCGACCCGGGCTTCAACCATACCTATGGGGCGCGCTATGCTTACATGGCAGGCGCCATGGCAAACGGGATCGCCTCGGTGGAGCTGGTGGTGGCGCTTGGAAAGGCCGGAATGCTGGGATCTTTTGGGGCAGCCGGGATGGTGCCGCCGAGGCTGGAATCGGCCATCCAGGGCGTGCAAGAAGCGCTGCCCAATGGGCCGTGTGCCTTCAACCTGATCCACAGCCCGAGCGAAGAAGCCATGGAGCGCAGCGCGGTCGACCTGTATATGAAATATAAAATACGGGTGGTGGAAGCCTCAGCGTTCCTGGACCTGACCCCGAGCGTGGTTTATTACCGGGCGGCAGGTCTGAGCCTTTCAGCGGAGGGGAAGATCCAGATCCAAAACCGGGTGATCATCAAGCTGTCGCGTAAGGAAGTTGCCACCAAATTTATGAGCCCGGCTCCGGAAAGAATCCTGAGCCAGCTCGTAGCAGAAGGCAAAGTCAGCGAAGTGCAGGCCAGGCTGGCGCAACAGGTGCCGGTTGCGGACGATGTGACGATCGAGGCCGATTCGGGCGGGCATACCGACAATCGCCCGCTGGTCGTTCTGCTGCCGACCATGCTTTCGTTGCGGGACGAGCTGCAGCAGAAATACAAGTTTGATACCCCGGTGCGTGTGGGGGCCGGGGGCGGGATCAGCACCCCGGCGGCAGTGCTGGGAGCATTCATGATGGGGGCAGCCTACGTGGTGACCGGCTCGGTCAACCAGGCCTGTGTAGAAGCCGGGGCGAGCGCCCACACTAAGAAGCTGTTGGCCCAGGCAAGCATGACGGACGTGACGATGGCGCCTTCGGCGGATATGTTCGAGATGGGGGTTAAGGTGCAGGTGCTCAAGAACGGCACCTTCTTCCCAATGCGGGCGCAAAAGCTGTACGAGCTGTACTCGCGTTTCGACTCGGTCGAAGCGCTGCCGGCTGACGAACGAGATAAGCTGGAAAAGCAGGTGTTTAAACGCGACATGGAGTCGATCTGGCAGGATACGGTCAAGTTCTTCATGGAGCGCGACCCGGATCAGATCACGCGCGCCAACAGCAATCCAAAGCGAAAAATGGCGCTGATCTTCCGGTGGTACCTGGGACTGTCTTCACGCTGGTCGAACGCAGGCGAGATGGGGAGAGAAATGGATTACCAGATCTGGTGCGGGCCTTCGATCGGGTCGTTCAACGACTGGACGAAGGGCACGTACCTGGCTTTGCCGGAAAATCGCAAGGCGGCGGATGTAGGGCTCCAGCTTATGACGGGTGCGGCCTACCTGTGGCGGGTGCAGCAGCTCAAGCTGCAGGGGGTGCAGTTCGCAGCGGGAGTGGAGCAGTACAGGCCCGAAAGGCCGTTGGTCTAGATTCTATCGGTTAAAAGAAGTGACCTCAAACATTTCAGGAAATTCACTTGAAATACTTTGCGACTATCGCGGAAAAATCCTTATTCGTATGTTGCTTTAGGACAGCAAAAAAATCAGGTGCGGTAGCAATGCGGTCTGTGAACTTGATAGAATAATCCTGAAGAAAAGCGTAAAAGGCGTCGTCGCCGATGAGAATACGCAAATCATCCAGGAAATGGACGCCATTGAGATAAACGGCATCGCGATAGGCGCGGTAGCCGGTGTAATCGTAGATCTGCAGGTTGATCTTGCCCGCCGGGATGTAATAATCGACCCGGTAATCCCACCACCACTTGAGATAATCCAGATAAAGATTCTTGTAAAAAATGGACTCGCAATAGGTGGCGAGGGCTTCATCCAGCCAGGGTTCGAGGGCCTGGTCGTCGCCGACCCGGGCGTAAAACCACTGGTGGCCCGTCTCGTGGGAGGCGATGGCAGCCAGGTAGCCCTGGGGCGTACCGCCGTAAATGTTATAAAAGCCGCGGCTGAGAAAAAACAGGCCGTCATATTCCATGCCGTCGAGGAAATCAGCTTCAACGACGGTCAAAGTAGGGTGGGGATAAGGGCTGAAGAGCTTGGCAAACAGGTTGAGAGCTTCAGATGTATACTCGAGGGCGGCTTTGCCGGCTGCGATATCGAAGGAGAAGGCATAGCTGAGAACGGTCACTTCACCGACCTGCTGAGCGAACATTTTGTAATACGGGCTGGCGCTTAGGACGAAATTGCGAGCAGTTTTATGCGTATAGGCGATCTTATTTCCTTCCTGTTTGGCCGGAGCGCTGGCAGCAACCACCAGGTCCTTGGGCGGATTGACCAATTGAATCGTGACATCGAAATCGGCCATAGGGTAAACCTGGTGCTCGCCGTAAAACCAGGGTTTGTGAGCCAGCCAGCCCTTGCCGGGCACGTAGGGGGGGATGTACGGATACCAGTCGACCAGGTTGGTCTGTTTACTGGTGTAGCCAAACGGCACCGGGCGCTGATCGTTGGAAGGGGGAGGGATAGCGGGTAATGTAAGCTCGAATTTAAGATGTAGCTCGATCTGCCCATTCGGATCCAGGGGCTGCGGAAGAACAAGGTGCAGAAGGTTGTTATCGAGACTGAAGTCGCGCACCGCCCGCCCATCTGCCCAGGTGAAGGAAACCAGGCGAAAAACGCCGGCGTTCTGGTTGGGCTCGACCATCATGTCGAGATCGTGCAGGGTTTCAGGGGCGTTATTGGTGTACAAGATGGCCTGGTCGACGCTGACAAACTGTTGGCCGTAATTAAAAACCGCGGAAATGGTGTAACGCGGATTCTGCTGCGGGGGAAGAGGGGTGGCTGAAGGCGAATTGGTCGGCAGGTTGGCCGGCTCCAAAAGGTCGGGGGTGGCAGAAGGAGATGGGGCCGGGGTAGATACCTCAGTGGAAGTAGCGAGAGACGGTTCGATATTCTGTCTACAACCAGATAGGCAAGCCAGGATTATCAGGCAAAAGGCCACTCTTTTCATAAAAAAGTAGACAGTTCTATTTCAGATATTTTTCAAACCAGCGCAGGATGTGGTTGAGGCGAGCCACCCGGCGGTCCGTACGCCCGGTGCGCGAGAGGCCGTGAAATTCCTCCGGGAAACGCACAAACTCGGTGTCGATGCCGAGGCGCTTGAGAGCCACGAAGACCTGTTCACCCTGCTCTATTGGGCAGCGGTGGTCGTTCTCGTTGTGGATGACCAGGGTAGGAGTGCGGGCATTTCCGATGTATGCAATTGGGGAGTGGTTCCAGTAATCCTGCAGGTCTTCGTAAGGAGGCTTGCCGTTGAGCTCACGCTCGAAGGTCCAATTGAAATCGCTGGAGCCCCACATGCTGGTAAAATTGCTGACGCAGCGCTGGGTTACGGCGGCATTAAATCGCTGTGTGTGGCCGATGATCCAGACGGTCATGTAGCCTCCGTAACTGCCCCCGGTGACGCCCATGCGGGATGGATCTATGTATGGCTGGGAGGCAACGTAGTCCGACCAGGCCATGAGATCGATGTAATCTTTATTCCCCCAATCGCGGTAGATGCCGCGCGTATGATCCTGCCCGTAGCCGCGCCCGCCGCGTGGATTTGTGAAATAGACGACATAGCCATGGGAAGCCAGGTAGTAGAACTCGTGCATGAAGTATTTTCCGTATTGGAGCATCGGGCCGCCGTGGATTTCGAGAATCGACGGATATTTCAGGCTCGGGTCAAAGCCGGGCGGGGTCAAAATCCAGCCTTGCAGATCATTTCCATCCGGCCCTTTGAACCACAATTCTTCAATGCGGCCGAGGTCGACTTTAGGCAACCAGGATTGATTCAGGCTGGTGAGAGACTTCGATTTGCCTGATGCCAGATCCATCCAATAGACCTGGCCTGGATCATCGATGGCGCCTGAGAAATAGGCCAGGTGAGCTTGAGCCCGGTCGAACGAAAAGCTGCCGACAACGCCGCCCTCGCCGATGACGTCTTGCATGCTGCCATCCCGAATGGATATGTTTTTAAGAAGGGTTGAGCCATGGTAGACGACCTGGAAAAAGATCGACTGGCTATCCCGCGACCAGACCGGGCCCATGAATTCCGGCGCCATGGTGTCGTTGATGGTCAGGGCATCCACATGCAGATCGTACTTTTCAAGCAGGTTACAGGCCGGGCCGTTTCCATCAGAAGGAACAATCCATAGAACGGTGTTCTTGTAAATCACGTCCTCGCCGTCCACGCCTACGTACGCGATCCAATGGCCATCGGGAGAGAAAACGGGCCTGCCCTTTGGGCCAGGAGGCGTTTCGATCTTACTAAATTCGCCGCCAGCGGCTGGCACCACGAATAAATCGTCCCGGTCGACCAGTAAGTCCGGATCCTGGCTGCGGTTGGAAATGAAGGCGATCCTTTTGCCGTCAGGAGACCAGGATGGATTCAGCTCGTCAAAGACCGGGTGCGAGGTCAACTGGCGGGAGCGGCCGGTGGGAACGTCAACGGTCCAGACATGGGTGCGTTCGTGCGGCAGGTAGCCATAACCGTCCAGCTTATAAAATAAGCGATCGTATTGGCGGAAGACAACGCCGAGCTTCTTCTTTTTCTCGTCCTCCTGGCGAGCCAGCTCTTCGGGGTCGGTTTTACGAAGGCTCATAAGCAGCTTCTTGCCGTCAGGCGACCACGAAATTTCTATAATTTCGCCCTTGATCTCGGTCAGGCGAACGGCTTCTCCCCCTGAAATGGGAATGAGGTAGACCTGGACCGGTTTTTCAATATCAGCCCGGTTTGACAGAAAGGCGATCTGCTGGCTGTCGGGCGACCATTGGGGAGCGGAATCATTCTGGTCGCCGGAAGTGAATTGGCGAGGTTTGCCGGTTGAGGTAGGAATGATCCACAGGTTGGAGTACTTCTTCTGGGTCTTGCGATCGACACGGTGTTTAGCGTAAACGATGAATTTTCCGTCCGGTGAAAGGCGAAGGCCAGAAATTGTTTCGAGATTGTAAAGGTCTTCGGCGGTGATCAAGCGCGTGCTCAATTTTGGCATGAATGCCTCCTGGAGCTATGAAGTAAATGAATTTTAACATATTCAGGTGATTTATAAAGATTGAACCGCGAAGGACGCAAAGATTGCAAAGGATTAGAAATGGGAAGATAAACGATTGAAAGCAATTAGTTGAGATGAGCAGCCAGGGACTCGGAGAACCCTAAGAGTGAAAAATTAGGAAATCATTGGGTAAATATAATTCTGCGCATTGCGTTAGAAGTGCCGACAGCGGAATCCGGGGCGTTAATTAAGATGTACCAATAGTAAAGGGTATTATATTTGACGCCGGGAGGGGGATTGCTTAAGGTGTAGTTTGATATGTAGGGCAGCGCGGTAGATATAAAAAATTCAGAAAGGTCGGTGCTCGTGATGATTTTCACCTGGTAAGAGTCGGTTGGGAATTTGGAGCGGAGCGACCAGGTAAAAGTGATCGGAAGAGCGTGAGTGTACCCATCAACCGGAGTTAAAAGGGCAGCATCGCCGATATCAAAATTACCGATATTAAGTCTTTGGCCGGCATAATAAGAATCGAGCAGTCTCGTCTTCCAATGAGAAACCTGGCTTGTCAGAGCCGCCGGGTTGGGGTTGTCGTACCTGACGAAATAATATTGCCCTGAAACGAGAGCTGGTGCGTTCGTAAAGACGTAATATCCATCGGAAGCGGTTCGGGTATTAGCAATACTGCTGGTGCCGCTGCCGTCAAACAGCCATAGGCCAAGTTCAATATCCTTAATTGGCGAGCCGAGAAGCGTTACATATCCAAAAATGCCTGTTTCACCGTTCGCGATGAATGGCAAAAAGGCTACAGGAACCTTATCGGCTGCGGGGGAAGCCAGGAAATTAATGGCGGTGGGAGAAGAACGAATGGGTGAAAAAGGAATTAGAATGTCAGCCGCGAAAACCGGGCCGGCAGAGAATTCCAGCAAAACCAAACAAAGAGCAAGCCTGACAATATCGGTAAAATTGCTCGACCTGCTAAGACTCTGAGGGTTCATAGGCATCTTCCCGGATCGAGAGCCTGAAATTCCTGATACTTAAGATTGTATAACAGCGAGGAGCGAATGTCTACAAATTTAGGAGGTAAGATTTGAGGATGAGTGGGGACGACTAAAGTCGTCACTACAAAGAAAGAGCAACTTTTCTGAATTAGCAAATGAATAAGCTGGCCGGCCTTCAGCGGCCACGCAAAACGAACAAGCGGAGTATTTTGAAAGTGCGAAGCTCTTTCAAAATACTCCACCCCCCGTATCAAAAGAACAATTTACCTGGGCATTTTTTGTGGGAAAACAAGTCCAGGAACCGGGTTGGATGGTAATGCCGGGGTGGAAGTGGAAAAAGTGAGGGTAAAGTAGTTGTATGAAGTGCCGTAGCCGCCGTCAGGCGAAGTAATGCCGACGTACCAACCGTATTGCGTGCCGAATGCCAGGCCGGGAGGCAGGCTAACCAATGAAAAGGAATTTGTAAATCCGAGTGGGTCGCTGGAATAAATGTCGATGAATCCACTCAGCTCCAAGATCTTCACCTGGTATGAATCGGTTGGGAGCTGGATGCGGGCGATCCAGGTGAAATTGGCTGGAACCGGCTGGATGGCGGCGTTAGCAGGAGTGGATAAAGTTATTCCTTTCAAGTCAAAGTTGCCGGCATTTACTACCTGGCCGGCTGTATACAACGTAATATTTTTGGTATACCAGGAAGCCAGGCGGGACGAATTGCCCTCGGAGTTGTTATACTCGACGGTATAAAATTGACCGGCAGCCAGGGTTTTGGCATTTGGGAAGGAATAATAGCCGTCCGCACCCGTGGCTGCGGTGGCGACGATATCCCAACCCGAGCCATCAAAAAATAATAAGTTGAGATTGATGCCAGGAGCAGGAATACCGGCTTCATTGACATAGCCATACAATCCGTGAACGCCGCTGGTAGCCAGGAAGGGAACCAGGCTGAGGTACGAATGAGAAAAATTGGCTGTAATTGTAGCCGGCGCCGAGCAATCGGATGCGCTGATATCGGTCACTTTAAATCCGCTCTGAGATCCGGAGTAATAATTGCTGTTCGGATTGGTTTGAGGCGTAAAGCTGGTATTATGGGTCGAGCCAGGGAACGGATCGCCTGCATCGCCGCGGCTAAAACCGGCCATCAGGGAATCCAAACCATCCGCCTGTTCTAGGTAGACGAGCGGGTGCGTGCCGTTGTTGGCGGCGTTCGTAAAGGTCCGCGTTTCATCGATGTGCCAGATAAGCAGGCCGCATCCCTTTAATCCCGCATCGTAGCCAACTTTCTGGCGATTTTCGACCAGGAAGTATTCACCCTGGCCCGAATGAGTCATAAAATTCCAATCCACACCGCCGGGGTTGTCTCCCAACAAGTAAATATCGCCATTGGTTTCGATGCTTGCCAGGCTAAGGGTATTCAAAGGACCGGAAAATGGCACAGGTTTTATCCAACCTTGATAGTACAACGAGAATGCATCCGGATGGGCCGGACTGCTGCCTGGTTCCCCGCCGGCGATGCCATTCCAGCTCCCGCCTCCCATAATGGACCAATCGCCGACGCCACTGGTGTTATATGTGGTATCGTAAAGGTCGGGCCAGGAAATATCGTGGCCGAGCTCGTGGACCATGATTCCAATCGTCGCCAGGTGATCCTGGGCAGGGTTGTAAGCAAGGCGATGAATCTCGCCAAATTGGGCGTAACCACCGCCGTGATTCCCGTCAGCGAGTATTTTTCCATCCAGTATTGGCGGGGTAACGAAATTCAGGTTCCAGCGATGCCCCCAAACGCTGGGGAAAGCGCTCTGGTCGTAAGCAGCCTCGTAGCCAGCAACGATCACGATAATATGCAGCTCGTTGGCAGAAATATAGCCATCGTTGTTGGTGTCATAAGCAGCGTAATCAATATAGCTGTCGGCAGCCATTAATGCATCTTTCACGAGCTGCTGGTTCCGGCCGTCGATAACACCGCCCGTATTAATATGAGGATAATTCATGTGAAGCCAGCCGATCACGCCATCGTTGGCTGTGCCGCTGGTTTCGGCGGCAGGGATAAACGAAAATTGATCGCGGGAAACTTCTTTATAATAAGAATTCACGCTGTTCGTGGCGCCAAAGAACCTGCCAGCAATATCGGCGACAGGAGTTTTTCCGGCCTGATTGGTAAAATCTACCAGCAGCACGAGCAGTTTTTGAGCGCCGAAGTTATGGTCGAATGGTGCGATTGAAAGACTAGATAATTGGTTTGGGTTTGCCTGAAGGGTCTGCGGCCGGATGCCAGGTTTCAGGCTTACTGGCTGATCTCTGCCGACGACCAGGGAGCGCATATCGACTTTGGCGGGAGCCAGAGTGCCACCGATGGCGCGGTCAGCATAGACCCAATAACCGGTTGCTGAGTCCTTTACGATCGAATAACCACCGGCTGTTTCATAGCCGTTATTCCATTCGTCACCCCACTGGCGGACCAGGATTGTGGTGCCGTCTGGCTGAGTCATCGGCAGAATTTGGGGATCGGCTGGCGCGGCATTCGCCGGCGCAACCGCGATCATTATAAAGAGAAATGAAATAAAAGCGGCGAAGATGAAAGGCCGCAACAGTGATTTCGGAATGAATTGCATTCGCATTGCCTTTCATAGAGCGTCGATTATCGTACGATGACCAATTGAGAGCCAAAGAAGGCTCCACCGGATTCATCCCCGCGGTAGCTGACTTGAAGCTGGATTGAGTCGCCAACTTTTAGGTCCCTGGCAAGATCTTGAGGAACAAGGACATTGATTTCCTGGCCAACCTTATCATCGGTGCGGCTCGGGTAATTTTGAACATAGTCAGAGGCAGTGACGGATATTTGGGCGCGGAGCATGGCAGGCTTCTGGGGGTCAGGCGACACTGCGAGCACCTTACCGCTGACCAGGCTGTAGTTTTCCCTGGCAGGCATTCCTCCGTTAGGTACCAGAACGGTAGAAGCGGATGAGTCTACAGGTTGGGTGGGTAGAACAGGATGAACTTGAGTTAGCCCAGGCAGCGAGGAGGGCGTAGCTGCCGAGCAGCCAGTTACCAGTAATGACAGTACTAAGAATGCAATCGTGCCCCAAAGAGATAGATTGCGTTTCATTATCCCCTCACTCATTTGTCAGTTATACCTATAATAGTTTTGTGGACTGACAATTAACTACCATTGGATGGGGCATGACAGGCACCTTAGCGGATATCCAAAATATTGAATGGAACGCACCAAACAGGGGAGATCTGGGGCCGGGAGAAATCCACGTCTGGAAAGTGATGCTCGACCGCTGGCTCAACCGGACCGACCAGTTAATCGAGATTCTGTCCGACGAAGAAATCAAGCAAGTCAAACGTTTCCGGTTCAATTTAGTGGGAATCCGATATGCGACCACGCACGCCTGTTTACGGTTGGTCCTGGGGCGATATCTCAGCCAGCCTGCCGGAGAGATTAAATTCAGGACCGGTCCCGGTGGAAAACCCTACCTGGAACAGGACGGGTCAAATCCGCAAAAGAGCCTGTCATTCAATATCAGTCACTCGGAGGATGTGCTGTTGATTTCGATTGCTGCCCAGGCAGAAACCGGGATAGACGTGGAAAAGATCAAGCCGGAATTTCAACACGAGCAGGTATCGAAACTTTTTTTTGCGCCGTTCGAGCAAGCCTGGATCGCCGACTTTCCGCCTGAAATCCAGGAGACTGCATTTTATCGCTTGTGGACCTGCAAGGAAGCCGTCCTGAAGGGGGAAGGCAGCGGGATGAGGATCGACCTGGAAACTGTGAAAATTGAATTTGAAGATGAAACCAGCGCGGCGTACTGCGTTTTGCCCGTGGCGGAGGGTGAGGGCCAGCTCTGGAAGATCCAGCTTTTTGTGCCGGCCCCGCAATACACAGCGGCGCTTGCTTATCGTTTCAATGCAAGCGCCGCTGCGAAGAAGTCCGTGAAGTTTTTCGAATGGACGGGCTAAATCAGGCTTGTTCTTCCTCTTCATCATCTTCGTGAGCATGTCCGTGGTCGCCGTGGACGTGCCCGTGCGCTTTTTCCTCTTGAGAAGCTTCGCGCAGGGCTACAACCGTTACCCGGAAAAGAAGCTCTTTCCCGGCCAGGGGATGGTTGAAATCCAGGCGAACTACCTCGGGTCCGGCGGCGGCTACGATTGCGTGCAGCACATCGCCGTCGGGCTGCTGGAGGGCCAACTCGAGGCCGGGCTGGAGATCGATGTCGGCCGGGAATTCGTGGCGAGGAATGTCCATGATCGCCTGGGGGTCAACCTTGCCGTATCCGTCGTTGGGAGCCACAGAAACTTCCTTGCTGTCGCCGATTGCCATGCCGTAAAGCTCTTTTTCGAGGCCCGGAATGATATTCTGGCGTCCCTGGATGAACACAATCGGCTCGTTTTCTTCAGATGCATCCACTAATTTTCCATCCACCGTTAAGGTGTAATCCAGGCTGACGATTAAATCGTCCTCAATGACATTTAATTTACGGGTATTATTCAAGGGTATTACCGATCCTTCTTTTGAAATAATAATCTGGCAGAAACCAGGATTGTGTTATGTTTACTCTGAAAAACGAATGCACGTCCGCGCATTTTTCAGAATAGACGGCAGACAATCAACCGGTGTATTATAACATTCCTGGAAAGCTAACGAGCACGAGCTTTCGCCAGGATCGATTTGATTTGTTCGATGTGTTCTTTCAAATGGCCGGTGTACTGAAGCAAGTTGTAGGCCAGGTACCAATAGCTGTCGCGTTGCGCCGTGAATTTTTCAGGCAACCTGCGGACGAAGGCAAGCGTTTCAGCTTCGGCGACATTCAAGGCCTGGATCAATTCAGGAATGGTAGGATAGACGGCAACTGTGGCATCGATGCGGGTCTGGATGTTGGGCGGATAGCTAAAACTTTCGTTTACCAGCCATTTATGCATTCCAAACTGGAGATCGCGCTCGTTATGGATTAAATGGGCGAGGACCTCGTGGACACTCCATTCGTCAGGACCTGGTTTAAAGGATGCGTCAGATTCAGTTGTATTTTCGATGGAGGCGGCGAGGATACTATCCCCAGCGTCATACATTTCTTCAACAATTTGGGCCAATTCTGCCGGAGAGGCGGGAACGCTTGGCAAAGGGCGCTCGGAAAGGTTTACCGATACCGTATTTTTTTGCGAGCCGCGATAATACGTCACATCGATCCGGTCGCCGGCTTTGTGTTTCTGCAAGATGTTGGACAGGCTGGGATAGCCCAGAATCGGCATTCCGGAGACTTCAACAATGACGTCGTCTTTTTTCAAACCGGCCTGTTCGGCTCCCATGTTGGACATGACGCTCTCCAGGCGGACTCCCTCTGATACCGGTATCCCGAGCGAGGCGGCTATTTCGGGTGAAAAATCCTGCAAGTTGATCCCCAGCATGGGTTTATTGATAATGCGTAAATCGCGGCCCGTCTCAAGGATGGAGACCAGGTTTTGCAGGCCGACCTCCCAACCTTTTTGGATATTTTCACTGGCGGCCTGCCATTTGGAGGTCGCCCGGATGCCGCGATGTTCCAGGACCAATTGGGTGTCCAGGCCGGACCGCTTTAATCTGATATAGACGCGCGTTTTAGCGGGCTCATTTCGGCCCAACCAGGTGAAACCAATCTCTTTGTTCGGGATAAGCTTGAAGAACTCCCCGCAAGTATAATAACCACTGTCCCAACACAAGTACAGGCGGGTTTTTTGCATGGAGTCAATCATGGCGCAATTGCATAGCCATTCTTCGACAGCGGCCTGGCTGGTAAAAGCGCGATAAACATCCTGTACAGATGCCTTTATATTTCTTTCAAATCGCAGGGTAGACACACCTCTCGTCATTCAGTTCTCCTTAGTTGGCAGGAACCAATTTGTCTTAAATCTATCACAAAATTATCCAAGTGGGGTAGATTGGTTGGTTTGGAAATGAAATGACGGGTGCCTGGCACCCGTCATTTCGCGGAAAAGGAACGGAGGTGTTACGGACCTGCCAGCACTTCACAACTGGCAAAATGGAGAGAGGTGACCAACCCCATCCACTTTCTGAAATAGTCGGGAGGATCAATTGCGGCGGCGATGGCTGCGACGTGGGAGGTTGCGGTAGGTATCGTAAGGCCAGGATTCGAGAGGTCGTTGACCGTGGCGCAGATGCCAGTGAACAGATCTTGATCGGCCTGTTGAAGGACGGCAAGGTCATTACGGTTTGCCGGAGCGACCGGTTCGATGGTCAAGGTCTGGTGCAAGACTGCTTTGGCCCATTCGCCCAGGCCGAAATTATCTACCAGAACAGGACCGGAGCCCGGCAACTGTAATTGGTGGATGATGTCGGTAAATCGGGTAGAAAGCTGCATTTTGCGATCCAAAGAAAAAGCATCATGGAGCTGGTTGGAAAATGGGCTGGCGGCAGCCGGATATATTTGTTTCAAAGTGATGGTGGGGGTAACAGACTGGTTGACGAAGACGCCCCAAACGGAAACCAGGGCTGGATTGGGTTGTGATAGGTCGTTTACCCGCACCAGGATCAAATCGAACTGGGTTGTGGGAATGACGACCTGAGCATTATGAGATGCCAGGGCTTTGACTTCGGTGGCAATGCCAAACCCAAGCACGCCGCACAAACAGAATAAAGTGATGAAGAAGGCAGCGATGATTTTTCTCATAGATCAATGTCCTTTGACCAAAGACTCGGTCTTTGGACGGCCCGGGCGGGGATCCATTCCGCCGGAGGAATTCTGGGCGATTTGATCTCTGAGGACCCGGAAAGCAGGGTGGAGATCGCCGGTCAGGGTAATCAGTGGGGTGCCGCTGGTTGTACCGGATTGATCGCTGGAAGGATTGAGGCGGTTCAAAAAGGCGACCCCGATGTAAAGCTGAGAACGAAGTTGTTGGAAGGCCTGCGCCAACCAGGCAGCCTGGTTTTGAGCGCGGGCCTGGAAGTCGCTCGCTGCGTCGTTCGCCAGCGGAGCGGTAAGTTGAGTGATCCAAAGTAAGCCCGTGTCGTGCTGGTTCTGGATCATGATCTGGCGGATTTCTTCATAATGGCGCAAGACGCGGTGCTCATCCTGGGTGGGGTTGGTAGCAGGCTCACCGGTCACATTTTGCATCTGCAAGGAGAAGACCTGGACCAGATTTCTGGCGCCAGCTTTATACAGGCCTTGCAGAAATTCCAGGTCGTCCAATTGATCCGGGGAAGGATTGACCTGGGGGACTAATCCGGCCGCAACCAGCAGAACAGGGCTCCTGGAATCAGCCAGAACCTGGTTGACTTTTTTCCACAAGGCCATGTAGGCGACTGGATCGGGCCGAGCACCCCAGCCGGAGCGAGTATTGGCAGCCGGGAACAGCTCGACGGCTGAAATCGAAGCAGGATAATGCTGAACGAGTTGCAGGACCAGTTTTGCTGCCAGATCGGAGTCGGGACCTGTTTTCGAAACGGCCCAGCCCGGCGGCTGGGTGACGCTGGCCATTACGGTGATCTTATAATGCTCCAGGAGGGCGAAGACGCTGTCCAGACGGCTCCAGTCGACTTGATTTTCGCGGGATGGCTGGATCGACTGCCAGGAAATATCGACAGCGACCCAATCGACCTGGAGGTTATTGGCGAGCTGGATTCCGTCTGGAACATATTGGCCTTTCAGATCGAGGTGAGCGCCATAGCCAAACTCAGAAGATCCCGGGGTGCCCCTGGCAGCGGCTGCCTGGTGAAGGGGAAGTATGCTCATGAGAACCCCCAGCAGAGCCAGCAAGCCGATCAGGCGCTTGATCATTTTCTTACCTGACGATTGAAATCACAATGCCAAAGATAAATCCAGCGCTGGCAACCAATAAAGATTGCAGGCCGAACTTTTTAAGAGATGTACGATTGGCCATTGGGCGCAGCTCACCTAAAAAGCGGCGGAGCCGCTGAGACCTGCTCAAAACCGGTATGGCCCAATTCCAGAAGCTCAGCTCAATTTTTGAATACAACTGTCCGATCATCGCGTTTGTCCTCATCCAATAAAACAACTCTGAAGTGAATTTGTCTTCCTTTGTTTTGTGCGAAGCACTTTTTAAACAAGGCAAACAAACTCAGCGTGAAGTCGTGATTTTGCTGATCTTGCCATCCAGGTTAACCACGACTCGCACGACCCTCGAAATGGCATGCCCATCTGCGCCGGTGGCCTGTCCTTTGAATATCAAGACCTGGCCGGTGTCACCGTGCGGCTGAATCCTGGGCTGGCAGCCTTTTACCTCCGGAAACCGGGAATAAACCTGGCTGCAGATGGAAGCGATCAGCTTTTTTTCCATAAATCACCTTAGCGAAGGCGGCGGCGAATAAATGCCGGTACGTCCAGGTCCACCGGGCTGGCGATCATTTCGACCTGGGATTTTGGCGCCATTGGCTGCGGTTTCGGCTCCGGCTCAGGGTGAAGAAGATGATGCGAAGATACTTCGTGTTCTGAAGCGATCTCCATATGTTTCTGAACCGGCTGGCTGGGGTTACTGGGTTTGTCATCGATCGGGGTGGCGCCCAGTCCGGTGATCACCAGGATAACCTGGACCTTATCGCCCATCGAGTCATTGACGATAATGCCCGGGATGATATCGGCCTGGTTGGTTGTCTTGCTCTGCAAAAACGTTAAAGCATCAGCCACTTCCATGAACGTGAGATCCTGACCGGCGGTGAAGTTGGCAATAATGCCGGTGGCATTTTCCAGGTTGATCGATTCGATCAGGGGATGGTGAAGGGCGCGCTCAACTGCCTGGATGGCCTTACCAGGTCCGGATGCTGTGCCGATGGCCAACAACGAACCACCACCAAGCTGCATGATCTGGCGCACGTGAGCAAAATCGACGTTAATCAGACCGGGCTGGGTGATTAATTCGGTAATCCCCATAATGCCCTGGCGCAGGACGTCATCGGCCATGCGGAAGGTGAGCTCGAGCGGCAGATTTTTCTCGGCAATCTGGAGCAAGCGATCATTGGGAACGGTAATAAGGGTATCGGTGTACTGGCGAAGCTGGGCCAGGCCCTCGCGGGCGTTCTTCTGGCGGCGACCGACTTCAAAAGAGAAGGGCATGGTCACAATGGCTATGGTCACGGCGCCCAGGTTGCGGGCGACGCGGGCAGCGATGGGAATAGAGCCAGTGCCCGTTCCGCCGCCCATACCGGCGGTCAGAAATACCATGTCGGCGCCGGTAAGGGCGCGGTTCAAATCTGCATAAGATTCTTCTGCGGCGGCTTGGCCAACATTCGGATCGCCGCCGGCGCCCAGGCCGCGGGTAAGGCGGGGACCAAGCTGGATCTTGGTAGGCGCAAGACAGGTTTTTAGCGTTTGCGCATCGGTGTTTGCAGCGATATATTCAACGCTGGAAAGGCCAAGTTCGATCATGCGGCTGATTGCATTGCAGCCGCCGCCGCCCAGTCCCAGGACTTTAAGTACAGGCGGTTTCGGCAGGCCGGGCATACGCGATGCTGGTTTGGATGATATGGGCATGTTCATTGGTCACCTCTCTGTGAGTTGTGTTGCAATACTTGTGCCATCCCCGCTAATCCGGCGGACTCTACAACCACTATTACGGAGGTGGTTCAACTGCTCTTCGGAGAATGAATGGGCGTTCCCAATTACCGTCACTTCTCGGGCCAACCTGGCCTCTTCGATTGAAAAGCCGACAACCGGGCGATATTTCTTCACAAATGGGCGGATGATTTCAAGGTGCCAATCGGCGATACCCCAATCGTAAGTGGGGATCAGGAGATAATGGTTGATCGGATGTTCGGGATCCACGATGTAGCGGGCGGTTGGGTCCTGGGATAATTCTTCAAAAACGCGCTTTACCGACTGAACGGTGCGATCAAAAACGCCATCGGGCTGGTACCAGGCCTGCTGAATCAAGGGACTGTGCTCATCGGCTGCCAGCAGCCATAAATTGCACGCCAGTACATAAGGTGAAACGGGATCCATGCTTTCCTGGGGCGAGAGTGGGTCCATGATGTCTTTTCCGCTAAGAAGCTTGACGATGCCGGTAACCAGGTCGGGATGGTTCTCCAAATCGGAGACGGTCTGGGCGTTCTTCAAGGGGTCGCTCTGGATACCAGCGGCAAGCATAATCATGGGAACCGGGCGCTTCAAGATGGACTGCACAATGTCCTGGTACCATTCAAAAATACGAAAGCCCTGGTGATCCTGGCTCTTGGAGGGGGTGAAATACGGGCGCGCCCCGGGCCAGCGAGTTGAGCCGCCGGCGCCCCAATTGAGCGGGTGACCGCCGGTCCAGGAATAAACGGAAAGGACCAGATTTTGCAGGAGCTGGACCTGCTTGCGCCGTTCTAGGGCTTCGAGCGCGGCTCGCAGGAAGGCTGTGTCCCAATAACTGCCGCCGGGCTCGAGGGGCGGAAATATGGGGGTGAGCCCGGCGTTAAGGGCAGCCAGGGAGAGGGGCAGCATGCTGTCGACAAAGCGATCGACAATATCCTGCTGGGCCCAACCACCGCCGGGCCAGGAAGAGCGGGCGTTCGGCCGGTCAAAAAGGATGACCCCATGGACGCCCCAGCGGGCGTAAGCCTCAAAGAGCAAATTTAAATCAGAAGGCAGGGGCGGCTGCGCCAGGGATAAATCAAACTGGATGATCGGCTCAATCCCTTTCGCAACCAGCCCGCGAATAAAATTTTCCGAGATGGCGCGGTCGACTTCCGATTTTAGCACCAGCCAGGAAGCGCCAAGTGCGGATAACTCAGGCAACCAGGCCTGCAAATCACTCTCGCGATAGTGGAGAGTATCCGGATAATAGTGAAAGCCGATCCGGGATTGGCGAGTTGGAAAGGGATGGGAAAACGGGTTCATTTTTTTATTTTTGACCGGTCAAAGGTTGGGTCCAGCTATCCAAAAGTGTTACAAGATGCGTGCCAGGAATTTTAAAATTCGGTTTTTTTCGTTGAAGCGGAAGCATTTTTTATTGCTATAATTTGGGGGTGATTCTCGTAACCGGGGGAACCGGATTTATCGGACGGGCCTTGATTCGCCACCTGGTTGAAATTGGAAAACCGGTGCGGATCCTGCTCAAACCATCCCTGCGATCGCCTGATTTACCGCGCCGCGTTTCTATGGAGGCTGCCGTGAGCAGCCTGAAGGACGAGCGCGGACTGCGGGCAGCCATGAAAGACGTTGATATGGTAGTTCACCTGGCAGGGGTAGAACGGCTGGGCAGCCGGTCGGACCTGGAAGGGGTGGATATCGAAGGGACGCGCTTGATCTCACAGGTTGCCATGCAAGCCGGGATCAAACGATTTATCTATTTAAGCCACCTGGGAGCGGACCGGGCGTCGGCTTACCCGGTGCTTAAGGCCAAGGGAATCGCTGAAAATTACATCATGCAGAGCGGGGTGAGCTATACGGTCCTGCGGTCGGCGCCGATCTACGGGCCAGGCGACCAGTTCACCACTTCGCTGGCGCGGGTGCTGAGGATGTCGCCATTTTTCTTCTTGCTGCCGGGAAAGGGTGATTCGCTGGTGCAGCCCTTATGGATCGGCGACCTGGTGTTTTGCATCAGCCTGGCGCTGGATAATCCGCAAGCAGCTAACCAGGTGTATGCCATCGGCGGAGGCGAATATTTTTCATTTCGGGATGTAGTCGAGATGATCATGGAAGCGTCAGGCCACCGCCGGCGAATCGCATCGATCGGGCCGGCTTACCTGAGAATGATTGCCTTATGGGCGGAAAATACGTTTCGCCGTTTTCCAATCTCGCTCTTCTGGCTGGATTATCTTTCGATCGACCGGACCTGCTCATTAGATTCTCTGCCGCGCCAGTTTGGACTGATACCGGCTCGTTTTAACCAGATGCTGGGCTACCTGGCAAGAGGCGGATAGGGTGAGGTGAGAATCACCTCAATGCACATGCAGGACAACCCCTAGAAAAGTGCGTTTTTGTGGTAAAAATAAACAAATCTATGGGTATTCAGGGTTTTTGTATTCACGGACATTTCTATCAACCCCCTCGGGAGGATCCCCTCACTGGGGTAGTGCCGGTTGAGCCAGGGGCAATGCCATACCGGAATTGGAACGAACGCATCCACGACCAGTGCTACCTGCCCAATGCGAACCTCGGTAATTATGAGCACATCAGTTTCAATTTTGGGCCAACTCTACTGGACTGGATGGAAAAATTCGATCCGGGCACGCTTGCAAAAATTGTCGAACAAGATCAGCTTAACTTCCAACGGTACGGGGTCGGGAATGGAATGGCACAGGCCTACAACCACACAATCCTTCCGTTGGCTCCACGGGCGGCTAAAGTCTGCCAGATTCGCTGGGGAATCGCCGATTTCGTGCATCGTTTCGGCCATAAGCCGGTTGGAATGTGGCTGCCTGAGGCGGCTGTCGACAACGAAACGTTGGAGGTTCTGGTGGAAAACGGGATCGAGTTCACGATCCTGGCGCCCTGGCAGGCCGATGAGCCGGATCTCGACACTCGCCAACCCTACTGGGTCAATTTAGAGGGCGGGAAACGGATCGCGGTCTTTTTTTACAACCAGGACTTGAGCACGCGCATCAGTTTTGACCCCGGCGCGACGATCAACGCAGATGTATTTATCACCAACTACCTGCTGCCGAATTATTCTTCCAACGGGCACAGCAGGGAACCGCAATTGGTGCTGGTGGCGTCGGACGGCGAGCTGTACGGGCACCATCAGCAATTCCGAGACAAGTTTTTGGCATACTTGATGGGCAACGCTCTTCAAAATCGACCGGTGCAGGAAACCTATCCGGCCTTATGGCTCAAGCAGTTTCCGCCCAGGAAAAGCATGAAGATTCGCCAGGCCACTTCCTGGAGTTGCCACCACGGCGTGATGCGCTGGAATGGGCCGTGCGGCTGTAGTCCGCACGGCGAGTGGAAGGCATGGATGCGGCGGGCATTCCGGGGAATTTCGGACCTCATCGACGCGCAGTTCCAAACGCTCCACATTTCGGCCATCAAGGATTGGACGGAGTTGAAGAACCAGTATATCCATGTGATCCTGGGCGAGGTGAGCGCCTGGGACCTGATCGACATGCATTCTAAACAGGAGCTGGATGAGGAAGAAATCTGTAGCATCGAGCTGCTGCTGAGGGCAAACGTCGAACGGCAACGCATATTTACTTCGTGCGGCTGGTTTTTCGACGATTACGACCGGATCGAGCCCAAAAACAACACAGCCTACGCGGCTGAGGCGGTCTGGCTGGCAGAGCAGGCGACCAGGAAAAGCCTGCACCGGACGGCGCTTGAGTTCCTGAGGCCGGTCAAAAGCTGGCGCACCGGCCTGCGGGCGGACGTGGTATTCAATCACTACTACCAACGGTCGCGGGAAATGATTCGCTGCGAAGCCTAAGTTGAAAAACAAAGGCGCCTGGAGTTTTTCCGGGCGCCTTCATTTTTTCAACATTCAAACGGTTATTTGATGGATTCAAGCAGCTTGTTGACCTGGTAAACGGAATTCTTTTCGGCTTTCAGTAATTTTTGAGCGATTTCGTAAGCGCCCAGCACCTGTTCAACGACTGCGCTGGCGTTGGCCTGGGGGTCGGCGGCTGCATCGAGCGCGGCCAGGACGAACATCCACCAGGTGAAATGCTCGAACGCCTCCTTGTTGTACCAGAGGATGTCCTTGAAGCGGTTGATCCCAAGGAAGCGCACGACTTCTTCATCTGCCAGCCAGCGGGTGAGCACTTCTTTCAGAGGCAGGCGTCCCAGGCGCTGGTACCAGGCCTGCTGGTCGATCAAGAGACGCAGGGTGGAAATGGTGCGATTTACCTGTCCTTCATCCTGACCGAGGGCGCGGTAGGTTTCGGCGAGCTGCTTGCTGAACTGCCATTCGGACAGCCAGGTAAGGCTCTGGAATTCGTAATTTTCAGCCGGTGAGAGCTTGCCAAGGTTATGGACAAACACCCAACCGAACAACGCCAGCCAGGCCGGATCCTGCTCCAGGCCTTCCGACAGATATTTCAGGGCAGCCTGATACGTTTTACCGCCCGGGAGCGGAAACTGCGCGCCGAGCTGTAAAAGCGAAAGCGTGTGGTCGAGCTTGCGGTGCGTTTCGGCCAGGAATTCGGCCTTATCGGAACGCACGCCGGTCAGATAGAAGATCCCCTCTACCAGATGGTCCATTTTTTGATCGGCTTCAGGCAGGAGGGCGTCCGGTAGCCTGTCGGTCTTTTTAAGCAAGCGGGAGGCAAGCAGATATTTGAAATAGCCTGGATTGGCGATCTCGCGGAATGGGGTCAGAACCGGCACCAACAGGAGCTCTTTGAGGGCTTCATCCATGTTCGGGACGCCGCGGCCGCCGAGGAAATCGTTCAGGTGGCGGTATGAACCCCAGGCGTCGTCCTTGATCCGGCGAAAATCGAGGAAAGCGTGATATTTGTAGGCCGACAGCTCGAGATAGAGGCCGCGCTCGGCGATATCGCAGCTCGGGCGGATATATTCGAGGTTGGAGATTGAATCGCGAAAGACGACAAAAACATCATCATCCGGGTGAATTTCCAACCCATCGCCGAGCGAGCGCTGGACGACGACCCGGTTATCGCCGCTCTTGACCGAAAATCCGACCGAAGTGCGAATCCAGCCGCGGGTTTCGGCAAACTTATTGTGATAAACGATGACAGCCCGCTCGCTGCCCAGGCCGTTGGAAAAGGCGAAAACATCCTCGTTGACCGATCCTTCGGGTGTGAAGAAATCGTACAGGAGGAAATTATCGACGCCTGCGAAAAGCGAACGGCGGTGAAGGATCGGGAATATCTCACGTTGGTGGCGCTCGACCAGGTATTGATCGACCTGCTCGTCCCAGTAGGCGCGGCGAAACTCCATACCATATTTTTCGGAAAAACCCTCGATCTGGCCATGTCCGAACATCGGCAGGCCTGGAAGGGTAGACATCATGAGGCAAATCCCGAAATATTTGTCGCCCTTGCCGAACTGGTCGATGGCGGTGCGCTCATCCGGGTTGTTCATAAAATTGACGAAGCGCTTGAGGATTTCGGGCTCAAACTCGAGCGTATTTTTCATGACCGAGCGATATTTGGCATTATCTTCATTGCGCAGCATGTTCATGAAGGCGCTGTTATAGACGCGGTGCATTCCTAATGTGCGCACGAAATAACCTTCCATCAACCAGAAAGCTTCTGCCAAAAGGAGGGTGTCGGGCGCTTCGACGGCGGCCCGGTCGACCACTTCGCGCCAGAATTCCTGCGGGAAGGCAGCGTCGAACTGGTCTTTGGTCATGCCATGGTCGGAGCGGCTGGGAATGGCGCCGCCTGTGCCGGGTTCCGGGTACCAGAGGCGCTGGTAATGTTTTTTGGCGAGCGTCATGGCGGCGTCGAAGCGAATGATGGGAAATTTTTTAGCGACCTGGAGGATGGTTTGGATGACGGCTTCGCGCACGGCCGGGTTGAGGTAATTGAGCTGGGCAGTGTCGTTCCAGGGCATTGTGGTGCCGTCGTTGCCGTGGTAGACGTATTGCGTATAGCCGGTGTTGTGGTCGACCCGTTTGAAAACCACGGCTGCGTCGGTTCGGTCGAAATAATGGTCCTCGATGTAAATGCCGACACGGTTATCGTTGGATAGGTTCGGCCCATTAAACGAGTAGCTTGGGTAGGGCGAATAGTCAAGAGCGATAAACCAATCGGGATGCTCAACGACCCAGGACGAATCGATCCCCATGTGATTCGGCACCATGTCGCTGGCAAGGCGGATGCCGCGCACCCAGGCCCGGTCGCGTAAATTTTGGTAGGCTTCATCACCACCCAGGTCCCAGGCGATGGAATAGCCGGCGAGAGAGTAAGCAGAGGAAATGGCCTCGGGATTTCCCATTAACTGCTTGATCCGGGCGGATGCGGCGCTGCGCTCCCACAGGCCGATCAGCCAAAGGCCGGTGAAGCCCCAGCGCGCCAGATTATCCAGCTCTTCGTCCGGAATCTGGTCGAGGTGGGTAATGGAACGGCGGTATTTGCGGCTCAACTGGTCCAGCCAGACGTAGGAATTCTTGGCTATCAGGACCAACCGGGGCATCCAGTCCTTATCGGGGCTGAAGCGCTCGGCTTCGGCTTCGGCGCCGAAGCCGTAAACCGGCACTGGTATCGTTCCGGGACCCAGGAAGGGCAGTTTTTCCTCTTCTTTTACCAGGTCCAGCGAGCTTAGCAGGCGGTAAAGGAAACGCCCGAGCAGGTCGGACCAGCGTGTGCGAATGTACTCCAGCTGGCCTGTGAGGGAATAAGGCACCGCGACCGCCGGAGCGCGCAGCATGTCGATCAGATTTTGATTTTCGGGGCCGAAGCGCGGCTGCGTGTCAAAGAAAGTGTAAAGCTCGCGCATGAGGCGGGGGTAAGCCGACTCGCGGTTCAGGCGATCGTCATCGAACAGCTCGAGGTAAGGATCCAGGGCCGGGTTTTTGTTGGAAACCCACAGCATGAGCATCTCTTCTAGCACGAGGGCACGGTTGGGGATGCCGCCAGTCTGGCCAGCCAGGTAGGCCTCGGGAGTTATTTCGCGGCGGTAGACCGAAAGGGGGGGAAACTCGCTGGTAAACTGGGCCAAAGTCTTATTGAGCTCGGACACACCGAGCTGGTTCTCCAGCCAGGACAGAGCCTGAACCATGACCTGGGGATTGTTTTGTTCGCGAAATACGCCAACGACGTAATGCAGAATCTCGTCAATGAGACCCATTGCGTTGACCTGTCCTGCCCGGACAGCCTGTTCGGGGAAATTAACCAGGTCGCGCTGCTGGTTTATTTTCTGGGCGAAAAGGCGGGCAGCGTGGAAATTAGCGAAGACAACATTACCGGAGGTGGAAAAGAGTGCCTGATCAAATTGGTACCGATCGCGAGCCTGGCGAGAGACATGGAATTCGAACATGGCAGGATCCTTTTGTACCTATTTATGATTGGAAGATTAAATTTATTATAACGTGAAAAGGGCCAAATTTAGTCTTCCAATGTAACCGGAAGAGCAAACCAATCTTCTTTATTGAATTGGGGATGGGCAGCGGGCCGGATCAGGCCGGAAGCAAGCAGGGTTTCGATGACCTTTTGGGCATCGGACAGGCGCCAGAGGAAAAGGCGAGCCATTTCAGACAGGCGGGCAGCGCCAACGGAATTGAAATAGAGCTCTGCGATCTTCTGGCGTGCCATGATTTCAGAAATTGCGCGGTCAGTAACCTGCGTGAAGAGCTCCGGGTGGTGGCGGTGGGTGCATTCGTAAATAAAGGCATATCGCCAGGGGCCGACCGGGGCGATTCCGATGGGCAGAATCTTAAACTCCATTTGCAGGTCATCCAGAGCGCGATTGAAGCGCCCGTCCGAGGTGTTGCTGGAGAGGTGAGCCGCTTTGCGGAGAGAAAGCGTGTCGAGCGGTCCTTCGTGAAGCAAGGCTTCATAGACCCATTTCGCCTCCGGGCGAAGCTGGCCCTGCTCATATTGGAACAGGTAATCCTCCTCGGGTTCGCCGTAGTTGGGAGAAAGGGCATAGAAAAACGGCATGACCTCCAGCGAGATCATGGCGTTGCGGTGCTTGATGATCCGGCCATAGTACCATCGTTTCAGCCCAAGCGAATCGTCCTTCCAACCCCAGGTGACGTGGGCAGGGTCGTCATGTTCATCCGCTACGGGCCGGTTACCGGCGACAGCAGCCCACAGGCTGGGGAGCTCAACCCCTTTGTTGGGCCAAAACAACACGAAGCCGCGCTGGTTCACGAATCGAACGGCGTCCTCGAGCGATGCCAGGCGCAGGCCGGGAGCAGCGCGGTAGGTCTGGGCACGGTAGGCATGCAGGCGGGAAAGGGAAATCGTGGGCATTGGAGAGGACATGGGAGATGAGTAGAAGTGAAGGGTGAAACGTGATTCATGTGTTTTCACGTTTCACGCTTCACGTCCTCAATCTTGGCGCATGAATATGTGGGTAATAATATTCGAGCCGCTGCCGCCGATGTTCTGGGCCATGCCGATGCGGGCGCCTTCAACCTGGGTGCCGGCGGCCTCGCCGCGCAACTGTTGGACGACTTCCACGATCTGGTACATGCCGGTGGCACCGACCGGGTGGCCGCGGGCCTTCAAGCCGCCGCGGGTGGCAATTGGGATACGCCCGGTCGGCAGAATTTCGCCATCTAAAGCCAGGCGCGGAGCCTGACCCTGGTCGGCGAAACCGCTGGCTTCCAACGATAGGGCCGCCATAATACTGAAGGCATCGTGAGCTTCAAAAATATCGACATCCTGCGGGCCGATGCCAGCCTGGGCATAGGCTTTTTTGGAGGCTACCTCGCCGGCCTTCAGCCAGAGCGGCACGCGCCGGTCTTGAATGGTAATCGTATCGGTAGCAGCGCCGGAGCCGATTACCTTGACGACCGGCAGGCCGCGCTGGCGCGCCAGCTCGAGGGGTACGAGCACGGCCGCAGCCGAGCCATCCCCAATGCCTGAAGCGTCCATCAGGTTAATCGGCTCACAGACCATGCCGGCGCGCTGGTAATCAGCAAGGGTAATAGGGTCTTGGAAACGGGCAAATGGATTATGGGCGCCGTTAGCGTGGGCGTTGATTGAAAATGGGGCGAAATCGTCCTTTTTCCAGCCAAATTCATCCATGTAGCGGCGCATGATGAGTGCGTTCAAAGCCACGAAGGACAGGCCCATGTCAACTTCAATGTCGGCATCGGCGGCGGTAGCAAGGTAGCCAGTGATCTCTTCGCCGGGCGAATCGGTCATCTTTTCAACCCCAACTGCGATGGCAGCTTCGATCTCGCCCGATGCAATTGCTATGAGGGCAGAGCGAAAGGCTGCAGCGCCTGAGCTGCATGCGGCTTCGATGTGCATTGCATCCGAAAAGCGCAGGCCGACCCAGTCGGCGATGGATGCGCCGAGGTGCTGCTGGTTATTGGCCGGGCCGGACATCATGTTGCCCACAAATATTGCCTCGGCGCCAGGAATGCCCGCGTCGTGCAGGGCGGCTGATACGGCTTCGCCGGCCAGGTCTTTCATGGAACGATCCCAATGTTCGTCGACCTTCGTCTGTCCGATTCCTAAAACTGCAACTTCACGCATAGTGCCAGCCCTTTCATTTTGGATAATCATGCACAATTATACTTGCCGGATCTCTCAGTTTCTATCAAAATAGGGGGATGCCTAAATATTGGAGAATCCTCACAATCTTACTGCTGGCTGCAATAACAGTTTCCGGCTGCAGCACTTCAAAACCACCGCTGATTTCGAGCTCAACTGCACCTGCAATTGAATCTACCCCAACAAAAACCCCTTTTCAGCCGGTGAAAGCCTCTGCAACACCGGTCCGTGCGACGCTCACCGCCACACCGCAGTTATTATCGTTATGGATGAACGAGGCTATACCCACCGCGCTGCGGGACGGGGTGAGCATGGTGGAAGATATCCAATATGCGAAATCTGCTACGGATACCGGCGCCAGGTTGGAACCGGTCAAATCAGGGAGCGGGATGGTGCGCTGGGTTTACGCCCTGGCGGCTCCCTTTCCGACAATTACCGATGGGGTCAGCCTGGATGACCTGGTACGAACCTGGCGTGGAGAAAAGAACGACCTGTTCCAGGGTCATCCAATCCTGATGGCTGCGAGCACCAAAGCAGCTTTTACTTATCTATGGGGGCAACCAGGCGACGCAGCAGTCCAGGTGGCGGATGAAAGCCAGTTGCTCGACATCGCATGGAACCAACAAAATACGTGGGCCTTAATTCCGTTCGAAGCCATCGAACCTCGCTGGAAAGTGCTCCAGGTGGATGGAATGAGCCCAATGGATCGCAGCCTGGATATCAACGCCTACCCGTTGGTGGTGAACTTCGGGCTGACTGGCGACGCTCATGAAATCAATCTCATTCAGGAACAGGCATTGGCTGCCAATCGGCCCATCCTGCCGGAAACAAACCGAGACATACATAAAATGACGACGGTGGTCATGACCGGCGTAACGGCGTTGGTGCGCGCCACGGCAGACCGGATGGAGAAAAAGGGAGTCAATTATCCCGCCCAGGATATTCTGGGCTGGCTCCGAAATGCCGATTTTACGCACGTCAGCAACGAGATTTCGTTCGACCCTACCTGTCCGCCGCCGAATGCCTCAGACCCGCGCCTGTTTTTCTGCAGCAATCCCAAGTACATCGAGCTGCTGGACACAATTCACGCTAACGTAATCGATATGACCGGCAACCATCTAAATGATTTCGGCACCGAGAACCTTTTATATACGCTGGATCTTTATAAGCAGCGTGGCATGAATTATTTTGCGGCGGGCGAAAACCTGGACAAGGCGCGCCAGCCGTTGGTGCTGGAACACAATGGAAACAAGATTGCCTTCATCGGCTGCAACCCGGTTGGACCGGTCCACGATTGGGCAACGGCAGATAAACCAGGGGCGGCAAGTTGCGACATGGATTGGATGGAACAGGAGGTCCGGAATTTGCGAACGGATGGGTACTTGCCGATCGTTACTTTTCAGTATTACGAGACTTACCTTCCGAAGCCGACACCCGAGCAGGTGCGTGATTTTCGCAGGATGGCCGCAGCCGGCGCGGTGATCGTCAGCGGCAGCCAGGCCCACCGGCCCCAGGCGATGGAATTCTACTTTGGCGGTTTTATCCATTACGGGCTGGGCAACCTGTTTTTCGACCAGATGGATACGCCCTGGACGGGAACACGCAACGAATACATCGACCGCCACGTTTTTTACAATGGACGGTACATCGGAACTGATCTTTTCACGGCCATCCTCGAGGATTACGCCAGGCCAAGGCCGGCGACCCAAAATGAGCGCCTGGCGATGTTGACAGAGGAATTTACAGCCAGCGGATGGGAAAAATGAATCAGGTCTCTAAAGTCGATTGGGGCTTGTCGACCAGGCGCGCCGCTTCGATGCGACCGCCCAGGAAAATACTGAGTTCGTAAAGCAGCACTAATGGGACCATCACAGTCAACGGCGCCACGATGGGATCAGTGACAGGTGTAATGATTTCAGCGAAGGCAAAGAGGATAAAGTAGGCGATGCGCCGCTGCTTTTTCATAACCCGCGTGGAGAGAACATGGAACTGGACCAGGCCGACCAGGATGGTCGGAAGCTGAAAGGCCAGCCCGCAAGCCAGCAGGAAAAAGAGGACGAATGAAATATATGCGTCGGCGGTTGGCAATAACGAAACCTGGGGCGGGAAGAACTCTTCCAGGACGCGGATCATGCCCCACAGGAGATAAAAGCCGAAAATAGAGCCAAGGGCAAACAGGAGCAGGCTGCCAAAAATGAGCGGGAAAATCAGCTTGCGCTCGTTCTGGTAGAGACCCGGGCTGATAAATTTGTAGATCTGAAAAAACCAGACCGGAAACGCGGCCACGATGCCGGTGTACAGCGCCAACTGACACTTGATGAAAAAACCATCCAGCAGGCTGAAGGCATTCAATTTCAGGCCGCCGGATGGCAGAAGGATTACTGTAAGGATCTTGTCCGAGAAAAAGAAGGCGATGATCGTGACCGCGAGGATAGCAGCCAGCGAGATCAGGATGCGCCGGCGCAACTCCTCCATGTGGTCGATGATCGACATCTGTTTATCCACAGCTACCTCTAAAATTGGCTATCCGATTCGTTCGGTCCTGACAAGATAAGACACTTGAACGTTTTTTCCACTCAAAGTACTGCGATTGGAGAAAATAGAAAGAACGACCGGCCTATTCAGAGACCTTGTTTCCACAAGAATTACAGTAGACGGCAGAGATGGGATTGGCCGTGCCGCAATGGATACAAAACTTTTTGTCAGCGGGAGCGGGCTGATCGGAAGGGAAGGTCGTTGCCTGCGGCGCGGTTGAAACGGGCGGTTGAGAGACTGCCGGAGGAGCGATGGTCGTCTTCGGCGCCTCGGATGCAGCGTTCATTTCTTCTTTGAAACTTTCGGTCATTTCTCGGGCGCCTTTACGGAACTCGGTAATGGCTTTTCCGATACTGCGCCCGATTTCAGGCAGGCGGCGGGGCCCAAAAATGAGAAGTGCGATGACTACTATCACAATCAAATGAATCGGTTGAATGTTAAAAGGCAGCATTTTATTTTTCTCCTTA
>DATKKB010000120.1:0-10077 GCA_035543095.1 Anaerolineaceae bacterium
GGCTCTTTCTCGATCTTGATAAATTATTTTAACTGAGGACTGCGAAGGTAGGCTTCAATGAAGCCATCGATGTCGCCGTCGAGGACGGCCTGGGTGTTGCCGACCTCGTAATCAGTGCGGTGGTCTTTGACCATCTGGTATGGGTGAAGAACGTAAGACCGGATCTGGCTGCCGAATTCTGTTTTGGTGTATTCCCCGCGCAGGTCGGCGAGCTGTTTTTCCTGTTCAGCGCGTTGGATTTCGAGCAAGCGGGCGCGCAAGACGCGCATGGCGTTCTCCCGGTTCTGCATCTGGGAACGTTCATTCTGGCAGGTGACCACAATCCCGGTCGGAAGGTGGGTCAGGCGTACGGCGGTGGCGTTCTTTTGCACGTTTTGCCCGCCAGCGCCCGAGGACCTGAAAATATCGATGCGGATGTCTTCGGGCTTGATTTGCACGCTGAGATCGTCGCTGCTGACCTCCGGCAGGACTTCAACCTGAGCGAACGAAGTATGGCGGCGATGATTGGCATCGAACGGTGAAAGGCGGACCAGTCGGTGAACGCCTTTTTCAGCGCGGAGATAGCCATATGCATATCGCCCACTGACGCCAATAGTCACGCTCTTAATGCCAGCCTCCTCACCTTCGTTGAAGTCGAGGATCTCAGCTTGGAAGCCGCGCCGCTCCGCCCAGCGTAGATACATACGTTCAAGCATGCCGGCCCAATCCTGCGAATCGGTGCCGCCCGCTCCGGAATTGATGGTTAGGAGGGCGTTCCCGGCATCGTAAGGACCGGAAAGAAGGGTATTCATCTCTCGCTTCCGGAGCTCGACCTCGATGCTGGCAACCTCCTTTTCAAGCTCGGGGCGAAAGCTTTCATCGTCCATTTCAGCCAGCTCGAGCGAATCGCGAATACGCCGCTCCAGCTTGCGCCAGGCTTCAACTTCATCGCGCAAGTCGGAGAGCTTTTTCATCAACCCCTGAGCCCGTTCCGGGTTATTCCAAAGGTCAGGATTTTCTGATTCTTTTTGAAGATCAGCTATTTTAGCTTCTTTAGCGGGTAAGTCAAAGATGCTCCAATAGATCGTGGATTTTTGTGGTGCAAATGTTCAATCGATCAACAAGGTCTTGCATCTGGTATTTCTCCGGTTAGAATTTCTTTTTATGTTCAGGTTAAGATCAAGTTCCTCAGAATCCAGAATTTAATCCATCCTTGAATTCACCTATTTTTTGGATAGTAAGCCGTCTACGAAGGCTTCGGGGCTGAAACGCTGCAAATCATCCGACTTTTCACCCAGGCCGGCATAAAGGATCGGGATACCCAGCTCGCGCTGGATCGCAAAGGCCATACCGCCGCGAGCAGATGAATCGAGCTTGGCAAGAATAATGCCGTTCACCTTGACAGCTTCTTTAAATGCGCGGGCCTGCAAAAGCGCATTCTGGCCGGTGGTTGCATCCAGTACAAGCCATGTGGCGTGCGGCGCACCGGGCATGGCCTTGCCGACCACCCGGTAGACTTTTTTCAGCTCCTCCATCAGATTAAAACGAGTGTGAAGGCGGCCGGCCGTATCGACCAGCACCAGATCGAATTTACGGGCAAGCCCAGCCTGGACAGCATCGAAGGCCACTGCTCCGGGATCGGCGTTCGGCTGACCAGCAATGACCGGGAGGCCGAGCCGGTCGCCCCAGACCTGGAGCTGGTCGACCGCGGCGGCTCGATAGGTATCGGCCGCGGCCAGGAGAACGGATTTTCCCTGGGCGGCAAACTGTTTCCCCAACTTGGCGGCCGTGGTGGTTTTACCAGATCCGTTCACGCCTACCAGGAGGATGATGGCCGGGCGAATCCCATCGAAGTTGACTTCGGGCGGCGGATCCAGTCGACGGATCAGCTCAGCGCGGAGCAGGT
Organism: Anaerolineaceae bacterium; assembly: GCA_035543095.1. Lineage (GTDB taxonomy): Bacteria > Chloroflexota > Anaerolineae > Anaerolineales > Anaerolineaceae > UBA700. The sequence continues at coordinate 1,886 of DATKKB010000120.1, forward strand.
TGATGAGCTGCTCGTTGCGAGTGATCATATCGAAGCCGGCTTGATCCTTGACATTCTGGACGACCGATTCGGTAGTTTCGATACCCATATCGGCCTGGACGAGAATAGCTTCCAGCGCTTCCCAGGTCGCAGCCGAAATTTCCGAAATGCTGAAGAGAGCACCTAGACGGTCAAAGGTTTGCTTACGGGTCTTGGAGAGGCCTTCTCTCCAGCGTGAGAATAGATCGGGCATAGTTTAGAGATTATAACAGAGTATAGATCCTAGATGAACGGTAGAGGTTCGAAGGATTTTGACGACTGAAGTCGTCACTACGAAGGGTTTCCACGAATTAAGACGATTTAAGTCGTCACTACGAAGGGTTTCCACGGAGTAGGACGACTGAAGTCGTCACTACGAGGGGATAATACGAAGGCTTGACTTTTCTTTTGTCTCCACGGCCAATTGCCCACAGCCGGCTTGAATATCGATACCGCGGCGGATGCGGATGGTGCAGGGAATGCCGAGCTTCTCCAGCTCGATTTTAAAGGCTTCGGCGCGTTGATGGGTTGTGGCCCGGCCGTTGTATTTGCGAGTTGGATTTAAAGGAATGACGTTGACATGGCAAAGCATCCCCTTTAAAAGGTGGCCCAACTCGCGGGCATGTTCGGGCAGGTCGTTCACGTCCTGGATCAAGGCCCATTCGAAGGTAAGGCGGCGGTTGGTGGCGTCGACGTATTCCCGGCATGCAGCCAGCAAATCGGCGAGCGGATATTTGCGATTGATGGGCAGCAGGCTGGTACGCAGCTCGTCGTTGGCGGCGTGCAGGCTGATGGCCAGGTTGATCTGGCGCTTGAGGGCAGCGAACTTGCGGATTATAGGCACGAGACCGACGGTTGAAATGGTGAAGCGACGCTCGCCCAGGTTGAATCCTTGTGGGTCATTTAGTAGATCGATCGCCCCAAGGGTGGCGTCGAAATTATGAAACGGCTCACCCATGCCCATCACGACGATATTCGTAACTCGCTCGCCGGCCTGTTTGAGCTGACGGGCGTAGTATAGAACCTGTTCGACGATTTCACCCCGGGTGAGGTTGCGCTTGAAGCCCATCTGACCGGTGGCGCAGAAGACGCAGCCCATGGCGCAGCCGGCCTGGGTAGAAATGCACAGGGTGCGACGTTGTTCGTACTTCATCAACACTGCTTCAATAGCGCGGCCATCTTCGAGCATGAAAAGAGTTTTAACCGTTTCACGATCGCTCGATTGCAGGACTTGAGAGGGTGCGAGAGCAGCAAACCGGAATTGCTGGCTCAACCTGGCGCGCAATGAAGCCGGTAGATTCGTAAATTCGTCCGGCGAGGACCAGAGCTGCTGATAAAGTCCATGCCAGATCTGGCCGGCGCGGAATTTCGGCTCACCCCAGGCGGCTACCTGATCCTGCCAATTCTTTAGATCCAGGTCGTATACATTGGAAGGAACAACGAGTACCATTTTACCCGATCAGGTGAGCCAGGTCTGCGGCGACCAAATCCGGTTGTGGAGACCAGTTTTCAAGGTCCTTGAGGGAGGACACTCCAGAAAGGACGAGGGCTGTACGGCAGCCGGCGCTGACGCCGCCCAAGATATCGGTTTCCAACCGGTCGCCCACTGCGAGAGTTTGATCAGGCGGAGTGCCTAGTCTTTCCATGGCTATATTCATCATGGCCGCGGCGGGCTTGCCTGCCAGGATGGCCTTTGTGTCGGTGGCGGCCTCGAGGGCTGCCAGGATGGCTCCGGAGCCGGGGACGAGGCCTTCGGGAGTAGGAAAGGTACGATCAGGATTGGTGGCGTAGAATGGGACACCGGAGCGAATGAGGAGAGTGGCCCGGCTCAATTTGGCATAGGTCAGTTCGCGATCAAAGCTTGCTACAACAGCCAGAACATCTTTTTCGGTATGGTGGAACCCCTTCTCGAGCAGGGTAGTGCGGACGCCGTCTTCGCCAAGGATGTATACCGGGCCCCCGCCAGGGAAACGCTGAGAAAGCAGGTAGGCGACAGCCATGCCGGAGTTGACGATTTGCCAGGGTTCAATCGAAAGACCGAATCTGGCCAGCTTATGCTGGTATTGGTCGACGTTGAGGGTGGCGTTGTTTGTGGCAAAGATGAAACGAATGTCCAGCTTTCGAATGCGCGCGAAGACGGTTGGAACATCGATCAGAGCGAGGTCATTCTTCCAGAGGACGCCATCCATGTCAAGGATCAGGCCGCGGATGCGTGGAACGAGAGATAGGATCATAGTTCAGGTTAAAAAAACCTGACAGGTATTGAATACCTGTCAGGTCTCGAAAGAGTCTATTTCTTCTGGGTTTTAAGCACCTGGTCGACGATACCGTACTTGACGGCAGCTTCGGCATCCAGGTAAAAATCACGCTCTGTATCGCGCTCGATCACTTCGATCGATTGGCCGGTGTTGTTAGCCATGATCTGGTTGAGGCGCTCGCGCAGGCGCAGGATCTCTCGGGCCTGGATTTCGATATCCGAAGCCTGGCCCTGGGCGCCCCCAAGAGGTTGGTGGATATGAATAGTGGCATGGGGTAAGGCGTAGCGCTTGCCCTTCGTGCCAGAGGCAAGTAATACGGTGCCAAACGATGCGGTTACCCCGATCGCCCAGGTGCTGATAGGGTTCGAAATCATTTGCATGGTATCGTAGATAGCGAGACCGGAGTAAATGACACCGCCGGGGGAGTTGATATACATATAAATTTCTTTTTCGGGGTCTTCACGATTCAAGAATAAAAGCTGCGCCACAACTACATTGGCGACCTGGTCATCAATCGGCGTCCCAAGAAAGATAATGCGCTCTTTCAAGAGCAACGAATAGATATCATAGGCGCGTTCTCCACGGCTGGAGGTCTCTATGACCATTGGAACTACGGATTTAAAATCTGGGATCGACATAGCTTCTCCTTTCATTCAGCTTTTGTCTCAGTCTTTTTTTTGCGGGTCTTTTTCTCTTTCGACCCGGAGGGCGCTTCAGCGCCTACTGCAACGACAGGCTCAACGCCAGTTGTTTCTGGCACAGGTTCTGCAGGATTATCAAGAGCCGGTTTTTGCTCCAGCTCGCCGCGGGCGATCGCCTTGAGCCGCTCCAGGACCTGGCGATTAAGAACACGGTTGGCTGACTCCATTGTTACACCGCGGGCCAGGTCCTGGCCCTTGCGGCCGCGGGACATTTTCTTGAACTCAGGATCCTTCGAAATGGCGGCCATGGTGGCGTCGGCCTCCTTCTGGAGCGCTTCGAGATCGAGCTGGATTTTCTCAGCCTTAGCGAGCTCCTCCATTACAAGCGAACGCTCCAGGCGCTGGCGAGCCACCGGCTTCACTTCCGAATCAATGAACGCTTCCTGTTCCTGATTAATGGTCTTCAGGTAAGTGGGCAGGTCCATTTTTCGCTCTGCCAGGTCATCCTCGAGCGAGTGCAAGACCCGGTCAATCTCATCCTGCAAGACCTCGGGAGGGTAATTAATGGTTGAAATGCCACGAACCTGGTCGATCAGGTCGGTCAGATATTTGTTATCATATTCACGTTTTTCTTTTTCCTCGAGAGACTGGTGAATCGATTGGCGCATGGCATCGACCGACTCGTATTCGCCCATCGACTGGGCAAACTCATCGTTGATCTCGGGCAGGGTGAGTGATTTAACGGATTGGACCTTAGCGGTAATCTTGACTTCCTTGCTGCGCAGCTTCTCGTCCGGGTCGTCTTCGGGGAAGGTATGGAGGATCGTTTTTTCCTCGTTGGCATTCATCCCGATCAGATCGCGTGAGAAACCGATAAACGGCCAGTCATCCACTTCAAATTCATTTTCTCCGACGACCATCTGGACAGTGTTTTCAGGGATGACAACTGCCTCAACGCCTTCGGCCGGCGACGCCAGTTCGCCATTAACCGTAACGGATACCAGATCGCCTTCCTGGGCCGGACGCTCGACCGGCTCAGCGGTGGCATAACTGGCGCGCATGTTCTTCACAACCTGGTCAACCCGATCCTCGGTGATCGTGGGGGGCTGGTATTCTTTGCGGATTGACTGGTAATCGCCCAATTTAACTTCCGGCATCAATGGAACGGTGAACGCGAATTTAAGGGGATTAGTGCTGATGATTTCGTCCAGCTTGCCAGGCGCGGCTGGGTTGATGCCAGCTTCCTTAATCACCGCCTTGTATTCATCGTCCAAAATTAAGTCAACCGCTTCTTGCTCGATGGCCTCGTCGCCGTACAGGCGGTGAATGACTGCGTAGGGAGCTTTGCCGGGGCGGAAGCCAGGTATTTTGGAGGTCTGGGCGATCTTGCGGGCAGCGCGCTGCTTGTATTTTTCAAGCACTTCGGGCTCAAATTCAGCAATAATCTTGACCTGGTGCTGTTCCAACGGTTGGGTTTCGATCTTCAAAGCGGCAATCCTTATCGTATAAATTTATCTGCGAAATGGGGAATGAGGGACTTGAACCCTCACGCCTTTCGGCACGTGATCCTAAGTCACGCCTGTCTGCCAGTTCCAGCAATTCCCCTGGTCTCCCAAGTATGCGGACAAGTATATCATAGAGCATAGTCATGAAAGAATAGAGAATTATAAATATTTTATAAGCGAATGAGGCGGAGTGTGAGAGATTGAAAAATTGGATATAATTGATATTCAAATGCTCGCCTGGACTAAAGAAAATCATTTGAAAAGCTGGCCGGCCTTTGGCGGCCACGTAAAACGAACGAGTGGAGTATTTTGAAAGTGTTTCGCACTTTCAAAATACTCCACCCCTTCGTATCAAAAAAGGAATTATCTATTGAGCCGAGTCATCAATCCGGAAGGTGCAGGGAAAGAACGAACACGCTTATGCAAAAGCGTGGTGCTGGCGCTGCGAGAGCTGATGCGCCAAACGGACGCCAACGAAGCCAGCCAGGATCTGGCAGCCTACATCTCGCTGGCGCTGCAAGAAATCTTTTCAACCGTGGAATCCAGCGTGGATGCGTGGGAAAAGAAGGGTTACTGGGTTAAAGCCGACCGCTTCCGGATGGAATGGGAATGGACGGACCGGCTGGGTAAGAAGATGAACCAGGCTTTGCTCGCTGGCGATTGGGCAACCGTGGCGATGACGGCGGCCCAGGTGGGCCAGAAGATGGTCAAAGTGGACGTGCCAATCCGGCACAAGTTGGGTACGCCCTGGGAGGGAGCATGGAGGAAGATGACGAGGAGTAATTAAAAAAGTGTGTTTGGGGATTTTCCCAAACACACTTTTTTTATGGGTTAGAAATATTTATTTCTTTTTCAGGATGATGCGAGCGTCGACGACTTTGACGCCGCGGCCTTCTTCGTAGACCAGGACGGGGTTTGCATCGGATTCGCTGATCTCGTCCTGAAGGTCCAGGATCATGGTCGAATACATGCAGATCGTATTGGCAAGGGCCTCACGATCGCGAGGTTTTTCGCCGCGCACGCCAGCCAGAATGGGGGCGCCGCGGATTTCGGTAAGCATGCGCAGGGCCTGGTTGGTGGCAACGGGGGCAACCCGGAAGGTGACGTCCTTCAAGACTTCAACGAAGATACCACCCAGGCCAAACATGATGGTGGGACCGAAAGTCGGGTCATTGATGGATCCAAGAATTACTTCTGTGCCCCAGGGAGCCATCTCCTGGACGGCAATGCCGTGAATGTTGGCGCCGGATTTGTACTTCAAGGAGTTGGTCATGATGGTTCGGTAGGCTTCCCGGACGCCTTCCTCATCCTTGATGTTTACCTTGACGCCGCCAGCATCGGATTTATGAAGGATGTCTGGAGAGACAATCTTCATAACGACCGGGAAGCCGATCTCCTTGGCAAGCTTCACTGCTTCGGCTTCGGTTTTGGCGAGAACGGTGCTGGTTACCTGGAGTCCGTAGGCAGCAAAGACTTCCTTAGCCTCGATTTCGGTGAGGGCGTTGCGTCCGTCGGCGCGAGCCTGGTCAATCACTTCGAGGGCTCGTTCCCGGCTGACGGGTGGGCAGGAGGTAATAGGCTCAGCCATGAGCTCCTGCATGCGAGCATATTCGCGCAAGGCGCCCAGGGCATTCACTGCATGGTCGGGAGCGCCGTAAGCCGGGATGCCATTTTCCACCAGAAACGTCATGGCTTCAGCGGAGCGCTCGCCACCCACGAACGAGCAGGTGATCGGTTTAGCGGTGACGCCAGAATCATCCACGGCTTGCTTGATGCTCTTGGCTATCTCCAGCGGATTGGTGATGGCGGTCTCACAGTAAAGAACGCACAGGCCGTCGACCCAGGAATTCCCAAACGAGTTGCGGACGGTATCCCCATACCACTCATTGCCTGCCATGCCGGTCATGTCGATCGGGTTCTTGGCGGAACCATAATCAGGCATGTATTTTTTCATCTCGGCCTGGAGCTCGTTGGGGGTGAATTTGAGGGGCAGGCCGTATTTTTCTGCTGCGTCCGTAGCGAGCACGCCCACGCCGCCGCCGTTGGTGATGATCAGCATATTATCTCCGTTCATGGGCGGCTGCATGGAAAGGGCCAGGGTGCGGTCAAACAGGTTATCCAGATCTGTGGCCTGGATCACGCCGGCCTGCTGGAAGGCGGCGCCATAGACCTTGACGGCGCCGGCAAGGGAACCAGTGTGGGAGGCAGCCGCGGCTGCTCCGTGGGCGGAAACGCCGGCCTTCAAGGCGATGATCGGTTTTTTTGCCGCCTGGCAGGCCTCGATAAAAGCGCGGCCATCTTTAAAGCCTTCGATGTACAGGGAAATGCAGGTCGTATTGGGATCATCGTTCAGCCAGCGGATGTTGTCAGCAAAATCGATATCGGACATGTTCCCGATCGAGACCAATTTATCGAAGCCGACATGGCGAAGGTATGAGGATGCATCAATGGCAATCAGGAGCGCGCCGGACTGCGAAACAAGGGAGGCCTTGCCATTGAGAGGCAGGAAGGGCGCAAAGGAGGCATTCAGGTGGTCTGAATTCGAAAGGTAGCCCACAATGTTGGGGCCCAGGATGCGAGAGCCGTAGTGTTGAGCGATCTGAACGATCTGGTCTTCGAGGGCGCGATCTCCGACCTCGCTGAATCCGGAGGTAATGATTACCAGGCCACTAATGCCTTTCTTGCCACAACTTTCGACAACTTCAGGCGTGAACTTGGCTGGAACGGTGATGACGGCGGCGTCAATCTCGCCAGGCACGTCGAGTACGGAAGGATAACATTTGAGGCCAAGGATCTCAGGTGTGGATGGATTGATTGGATAGACTTCGCCCTTATAGCCGCTTTCGATGATGTTTTTGACGACAGTGTAGCCAATTTTCCCGGGCTGGGCTGAAGCACCGACCACTGCAATTGCTTTTGGCCGCATCAGGCGGTTAATGGATTCGTGCACGGTGGACCTCCATAGCGAGATAGTTTTTTATTGATTAGATGATGGCAGATAAATAAGTATAGGCCTATTTATCGAATTGCAAAATTATATTTTATTCGTTATTTCACAAACAAATGTACTCAGATCGAATGAAGTTAATCATAATCCAGATTTGTCCTGCGGAATCTGGAGCGCTGATTCCATCAATTTTTGGATGCGTTGGATCATACTGGCCGGATCGGGATGAAGACCCTCGATCAAGAGAGCGTCCTCGAAGATCTGCTCTATGATCATGGTTGATAGATCTGAATCCTCCGGCACCGACGTAAGGCGGGTGAATATGGGGTGGGATGGGTTGATCTCGAGGATTTTAGGTGGGATCTCGTATTCGCGGTTGATCATGCGGTAGACTCGCTGAAACTCAGGATTGGCAGAGCCGGTCGGATCTACCAGGCGGGCAGGGGATTCGACCAGGCGCTCGGAGACACGCACATCGGCAACCTTACCCGCCAGGACAGCTTTGATGCGCGCCACCAACTGCTGCGAGTCGACCTGGGATTCCGCCGGCTGCGGCGTTTCGGCGGGAGCAGGAGATGGAGGAATGTCGACCGATTCGCTGGCTACGTTGGCGAGCTCGAAATCCTTATATTTTGATAGGCGCAGCAAAATAAACGAGTCGATCGGATCGGTCATTAGAATTACATCCAGGCCCGATTTTCGGAAAATTTCGAGGTGAGGACTTTTTATAACAGAACGGTTATCGTCGCCGACGATGTAGTAAATCTTCTTTTGATCGGGCTTCATGGCGATAACGTAATCATCAAGCGACGCCAGCTTTTGA
>DATKKB010000121.1:0-4294 GCA_035543095.1 Anaerolineaceae bacterium
TGGGGTGGATTCTATCCCTGCTGGTCTGCCCGATCACCAAGATGAGACGCCGGGAGCAGATCCTGAGCCTGGCGTCAGCCGGGCTGGTCTTTGGCAGCTTCCGCGCCGCGCATACCTGGGACTACCCCACGTTTATGGGCCTGGGCGTTCTGGCCCTGGGCTGGAATATCTGGCAGACCAGGTCCAGATCGTGGCGACAAACAATCCAGCAGCTTGCCCTGTACCTGATCGCCTTCGTGGGACTGGCCGCCGCGTTTTACTGGCCGTTTACCCAGTGGTTCAAGACCGGGTATGCCTCCATCCAATTCTGGACCGGCGCCAGGACGCCGCTGGTCGACTATCTGGGTGTTTTTGGTCTGGCCCTCTTTGTGATGCTGTCCCTGATGGTCCGAGACCTGATGCCTGAGTTCCGCGCAGCAGCGCAGCGGTGGCGAGACACCTCGGGAGGACGATTATTCAGCCGGGCCCACATGAAATTCTACGGGATTCTCTTGCTTGTGGGTATCGCCCTGGTGGCTTTGTGGGTCGCGAACTACCAGGTGCTGGCCTTCGGTTTGCCCCTCCTGGCAGCGATGGTATACCTGGTCTTTTTCAAACCGGGCTTATCCATTCTGCGCAGTATCACGTGGATCTTGTTTGGAATCGGATTTGGCATCACCCTTTTTGTTGAGATATTTGTCCTCGAGGGAGACGTCGGCCGGTCAAATATGGTTTTCCGGTTCTACCAGGAAGCCTGGTTCTTTCTGGGGATTGCTCTCAGCGTGGCCCTCGTCGACCTGCTTGGAATCACGAAGATCGACTCCTGGCCGCGCCGGCTCCGACTCGTCTGGATCCCCACTCTGGCCATCCTGTCGTTGTTTGCAGCCAGCTATCCGCTGGTAGCGACCAGAGAAAAGATCACCGATCGCTGGCCAGATATCAAGAATCCACCGCACACTCTGGATGGCGCCGCCTTTATGCTGGGAGAAGCGAGCCCGAGTGACCAGAATCCAGCGATCTATAAGGATGAGGAACGGCCAATCAACCTGTCTGTGGATTATGCCGGCATACAGTTTTTGCAGGACCACATAGAAGGGTCGCCGGTGATTGTCGAGGGGCACACGGAGGAATACCGCTGGGGCTCACGGTATTCGATATACACCGGCCTGCCATCCATTGTCGGTTGGAGCTGGCATGTCCGCCAGCACAACTCACTATTGGACGGCGCTTTGATCGAAAAGCGCATTCAAGACGTCAAAGATTTCTACAACACGCCGGAGATTGATGTAGCCAGCCAATTCCTCAAGCGATACAACGTCCAATATGTGATCGTCGGGGACCTGGAGCGGATCTACTATTCGCCCGAAGGGCTCGCCAAATTCGATCAGATGGTGGCCCAGAAGAAGCTCGCAATTTTCTTCCAAAAAATCACCGCAACGAGCAACTTGACCATTCTCAAAGTCATCGATCAAAAATGAGCAACGCGCGCACTGGACAGCTTCGAGATATATCACTGCTGCTGGCATCTCTCGGAACCGGAGCTGTTGCGGTTGCGACCCTGCGTGAACCATGGGCAAAAGCGTCGAATGCGCTGTGGCCCTGGCTGCTCTTAATATTTGCCGGTTTCTTGGGCGGCATCGCGTTACTGCGCATGGATCGCTGGCTGCCCGACTCACAACCGGCAACTCGTCCCCAAATCCAGGTAGGATCTCCTAATCGTAAAACAGCGATTGTGCTGCTGGTCATTGCAGGTCTGCTGACCGCCTGGGTCGTGATCCGCTTGTGGCCCGATTACCATAAATGGCATGGCACAGTGGCACCCTGGATAGCCAGCCTCGTACTTGTCATCGCAGCCGGTTGGATCTTAAAGACCATTGGCCAGCCAGCCGAGCAGGACGTTCCACCTTTCGTCGGAACAGGAACAAAGTCGCCGATCACCATCCCGTCCTGGCTGGAAATCGCTCTTCTCTTGGCCATCGCAGCTCTGGCCATTTTTCTCCGCACCTACCGTCTGGATTTCATTCCATCTGGAATCTACGTCGACGAGACCAACGGCGCTCTGGACGCGCTGCAGATCAATGACGGCCTGGACGTCTCTCCCTTCGGGACCGGCTGGTACGGAACGCCTAATGGCTATCTCTATTACATGGCTTTGATCTTCAAGCAGTTAGGGACCAGCTATGCCAGCTTAAAGGCAGTCTCTTTAATCCCCGCGATCATCACCGTTCTGGCGATCTACCCGTTGGGCAGGCTCCTGTTTGGACCGCTGGGTGGCCTAGCCAGCATGCTGTTGATGGCAGTCAGCCGCTGGCATCTCAGCCTGAGCCGGTGGGGCTGGAATGAGCTGGCACCCCTGCCATTCCAGATCGGGGCAACGTATTTTTTGATCCGCGGCTTGCGAGAACGACGGGCAATCGATTTTGTATTGGGCGGCCTGCTTTCCGGCCTGATGATGTACACATACCTGAGCAGCCGGCTGGCGCTGGCTACCCTGGGTGTTTTCATCCTCTATTTCTTATTCATCGCTCCAGGAGGAATATTCTCCGCGCTGAAGAAGCATTGGCAGGGGCTATTGCTTTTCGTCTTTGCAGCCTGCATTGCTGTGGCACCCATTGCGGTCACTCACATCACAGACCCCTTTACGTTTAACAACCGGGTCGATGAAATCAGCGTTTTTAGAGAGATAAAACAGACCGGGAGCTACGAACCTCTCAGGCAGAATATCCAGGATATTTTAAAATTTTTCCACCAGGTCGGCGATCATCAGGGCAAACACAACCTCCCGGACGAGCCAGAGACGGATCCCTTCACAGGCCTTTTGTTTGTGATCGGATTGGGCTATGCGCTCCTCAATCTGCGTGATTCCCGGCGGGGTCTGCTCTGGCTCTGGTTGTTGTTTGGATTGGCAGGGAGCGTTTTCAGCTCCCATACCGAATCGCCCCAGTCGTACCGCGCCCTGTCCGCGCTTCCGGCAATTGCCTTACTGGCCGGGGATGTCGCTTCGCGCTCGGCAATGGGTCTGTTCAGCCTCTCTACAACAACTTCCGTTTCTGGGAATAGTCCCTCAGGGAGAAAATTCAAAACTGCGGCAATTGCCCTGCTGGCGATTTTCCTGGGCGGCTCTGCGGTGTGGGAAACCGGCATATATTTTGGCCGCCAGGCAAACTCTCTGGCTTATCAATCCGGTTTTAACCTAACCGAAAACCAAGTTGCCAAAGAGGTAATCGAGGCTCTGAGAAGCGATACACCGGTTTATGTTTCTCCCCGCTTTTACACGTTTTCCCCGCTACGGTTTCTGGTATACAGCATGATGCAGGAAGAAAAAGGCATTAACGTTGATGACAACTGGCCCTTTCACCTTGCCCGTCCGGAGCAAAATATACCGGTCCCCTACAGCGGGCACGATGCAATTTTTCTATTAGATCTGTATTATGAAAAAGTGGTCAACTTTTTCAACCAATATTACCCACATACCCAGGTCGCCACAATCCAGTACGCCGATCAAATCCCACTCTATCTGAAGGTAACCGTCCCCAAGGAAGACCTGGAGGCAATCCAGGGCCTGCAAGCGACTTATACCTACGAAGATGGCCGCAACGAAGAAAGCATCGTCCCAAAAATATACGAGGATTGGTCAAAAAAGAAGGTACATGCCGCAAAATGGCAGGGATACATCCTCCTTGACCGCAGCGGAGAGTTTGACTTCAGCAGCCAGGGAGATCTGTCCGTTCAAATCGATGGCCAGGATTGGAACGGCCAAAAGTTCCTCTGCAGCGGCCTTCACAGCATCCTCGTCACCCAAACCGATGCCCAGGCAGCAGGACTTGCCCGCTTAGGCTGGACCACGCCCATTGGAAGCGCGGCGATCGTACCATCCCCTGTATTCTTCCACCTACCCGAAATCCCGCAAAGCGGCCTGGTTGGAACTTATTACAAAGGTCAGAGCTGGCAGGGTGAGCCTGTCTGCCAGAAATTAACCCCGTTTTTCTTGCTGGCCTGGCCAGACCAGGACCCTATCGAAGGGGCATTCAGCGCCCGCTATACAGGCTGGCTGCGCATCTTGAAGCCCGGTCGCTATCATTTCCGAATCGAAGCTGACGATGGCGCTCGTCTGATCCTGGACGGAAAAACGGTTGGTGAAGGCCTGATCTCCGACCAGCCTAACCGGGTGGATGCTGACCTTGAGCTGGCCGCCGGAGATCATCCCATACAGATCGATTATTTCCAGGCCGGAGGGGGCAGCAGCCTGGAATTTTACTGGCAGCCGCCCGATGAAAATGAGGCCCCCGTCCCTCCCGATGCACTGATTCCGAAA
>DATKKB010000122.1:0-31049 GCA_035543095.1 Anaerolineaceae bacterium
CTCAATCAAGATTGGGTAGAGTATAATTACGGCACGTTCGGGGTGTGGCTCAGTCCGGCTAGAGCACACGGTTCGGGACCGTGAGGTCGGGGGTTCAAATCCCCCCGCCCCGACAAAAACCGCCGATCTTTGTGAGGTCGGCGGTTTGCTATTGCATAGCACTGCGCAAATCTCCCCGCCCCGACACACGAAAACATGGCTGGCATTTTTGCCAGCCTGTTTTCGTATACCGGAGTGGGGGAAAATTGATTTAGTTGCCCAAAAACCGTGATTTAGAATTGACGAAAGGAATATAATCATAAGGTATCGATCGACGCCGGGACAGGCATCATCGGTTGGATTACGCATTAAATCCTGGTAAAGGGTGGGGGTTTCAGCAGTAAGATGGTGGTGGTCAAAAGCGTGAGCGTATGAGCTAGGATGCACGGTTGTTACGCTGGAACAACGATTCATTTCCAAGGAGACGACGATGACAGATGCTGATGACTTTCTTTTCCGCGGCCAGATCGAGGAGCTGGATCCATACGTGGCTCATTTGATCGAAGGCGAAGCGACTCGCCAGGCGCGCAAATTGATCATGATCCCTTCTGAAAGTTATGCCCCCCAGGCCGTGCGCCAGGCCTTAGGCTCGGTCTTCAACAACGTGTACGCCGAAGGCTACCCCTCCGTTCGTGCCATGCACGAATCGGAGGAACTGCTCTCAGACGATGCTCACCAGCTCGCTTATTACCGCCGTTATTCCGACCGCCGCTTCTACAAAGGCGTTGATTTCATCGACATCATCGAGGCCCTGGCAGCCCGGCGGGCGGCGCAGTGCTTCGCCAATGAAAATGCACCGGTGGAGTCCATCCGCGCCAACGTGCAGGCTCTGTCCGGCTCGGCCGCCAACCTGGCCATCTATGACGCCTTTATGAAAGCCGGCGACACCCTCATGGGGTTGGACCTGTTCCAGGGCGGGCATCTCACCCACGGCAGCGAATTCAACATTTCCGGCAAGCGCTACCACGTTGTCTCCTACGGCGTCGATCCGCACACCGAGCAGCTCAATTACGAGCATATGCTCGAGTTGGCCCTCGCGCACCGGCCCAAGGTGATCGTTGCCGGCTTCACTTCGTATTCCTGGGCGCCGGATTGGGTGCAGTTCCGAAGGATCGCTGATGCCTGCGGGGCGGTACTGATGGCGGACGTGGCGCATACAGCCGGGTTGGTGATCGGTGGGGTGCACCCCAACCCGGTCGGCATCGCCGACGTGACGGTTTTTACCACCCACAAGACCCTGGGAGGCCCGCGCGGGGCCGTCATTCTGACCACGGACGAAGAAAAGGCCAGCAAGATCGACAGCGCAGTCTTTCCGGGCTCACAGGGCGGCCCGCACCCAAATAAGTTCGCTGCCATTGCGGTTGCCTGCCGCCTGGCCAAGACGGAACAGTTCAAACACTTGCAGGAAAGGACTGTCGCTAACGCCGAAGCGCTCTCGGACGCATTCATGGAGCTCGGCCTCAAAGTCGTCTACGGGGGCACGAACACTCACATCGTCGTTCTGAATGCCAGCGCCATTCCCAACAGCACCGGTTTCCCGCTGCGGGGTGAGATGGCGGCCCGCCTGCTCGATCTGGCAGGCATCGTGGTGAACAAGAACACCATTCCCGGCGATACCCGCACAGCTCTCGCCAGCGGGATCCGCTTCGGGACGCCCTGGGTCAGCCAGCGCGGCCTGGTTCCGGAAGACATGGGCCGCATTGCCGAAGTGGTGCACGATGTGCTGACCTCCATCCGGCCGTTTGCTTACCAGGGCCTGGCAGGTGAGCTGCCGCGCGGCAAGCTGGACCTGGACGTTCTAAACGCGGCCCAGCGCAAGGTCTCTGCCCTGGCCGACCGGGCCGGGATCGATTTCAAACCAGCAGCGGGAACCGTGCCGGATTATTTCTTCGAACAGAATGCGCCGCCGGCAAAAGGTGAGCAGATCTTCCAGATTACCGGATTCCGGGCGAGGCCATTCCTGCAGGAGATTTGCACCAGCAACCTAGCAACTATGGCGCCGGGGAAAGCCCAAAAGACATTCATGCTTGACCGGGTTGGCGTCTTGATCGGCGAGGCGGCAGTGGTCCGTTTGCCAACCGATTCGCTCGGGAGGGACGTATTTTGGCTTGAGTCAAAGAGCGCCGAAGCCGGGCGGGTCAAAGCCTGGCTGCACGGCCTCTCGGATGGCTACGCATTGTTCGATGATAACGATGTCTTCCGCAAGGTCCAGGGCCCGGTGGTGATCAAAGAAATCGGGACTGAATCTGCAGAACCGGCCGAGGCCACTGCCAGGAAAGCTCTGGATGCCGTTGGCTCGCTTTCCGTTCCCGCCGGTCTTCCAGGCGTAGAACTGCTTGAGAAATACCCGGACCGGTTCGACCTGACCAAGCTATATTTTGTCGGCCAGCCGTGTTTGCTGGAAGCCGCAAAGCGAAAATATTCCAGCGGTGCGCTGCCCAGAGAGTGGACCTGGGTCGAGCCGGTGGACTCCCCTCTCAAACGCACGGCCCTGTTCGAGACCCACAAGGCGATGGGCGGTAAAATCGTGCCGTTCGCCGGTTGGGAGATGCCGGTCTGGTATACCGGCGTGAGTGAGGAGCACGCGGCTGTTCGCCAGGCAGCCGGCCTGTTCGACGTCAGCCACATGGGCGCCATTGAGGTCTCTGGCCCCAATGCACTCTCTATGCTGGATACGGTTGGATCCAATTACGCAGCCTGGCTGGAGGATCGGCAGTCCTGTTATGGATACCTGGCTGGTCCGGACGGCAAGATCATCGACGATTTCATGATTTATCGCCGCCGGGCCGATTTGTTCTTGCTGGTGGTGAATGCCTCCAACGAGGATAAAGATTGGGATTGGCTAAATGCTGTCAATGAAGGCCGGGCCGTCATCGATCGCACCCGGCCCTGGGTGAAGGTGGCCGCGCCGGCGGTCTTACGCAACCTCAAGGATCCTGCCTCCGGCAAGGATCAGTTGCGCGACGTCGCCTTGCAAGGGCCGGCTGCATTAGCAGTTTTACAGGCCTGCACGGACGACCCGAAAACCCGGTTTGCCCTGGGTCAGGTGAGGCGCACCGACCTGGTGGAAGTGGCGCTGGGCGGCATTCCTGTGGTTGCCGCTCGCACCGGTTACACCGGGGAGGAAATGGGCTTCGAGCTATTCGTCCATCCAGACCAACAGGTTGCTTTTTGGAACATGTTGCTGGAAAAAGGAAAGCCGTTTGGGGTGAAGCCGTGCGGCCTGGCGGCACGCGACAGCACGCGTACCGAGGCCGGTTTGCCGTTGTATGGCCACGAGCTGGCAGGCCCGTTTGAGATCAATCCGACCGAGGCCGGCTTCCAGGGCTACGTAAAATACCACAAGCCGTTTTTTGTCGGACGGGATGTGCTGTTGGAACAGGATCAAAAGCGCAAACGCGAACTGGTGCGTTGGCGCATGGATCAGAAAGGCGTGCGCCGCCCGGGGCTGCAGTCCCCACTGGTCAACAAGCTGGGCCAGGTGATCGGATACGTGACGAGCTGCTCAATCGATAGCGAGGGTTTCCTGTTAGGTCTTGCCATCGTAGACGTCCGATATGCTAAGGAAGGCACGCCGCTGGGCATTTTTGTCCTGCCCGAAAAGCCTCTGATGGAAAAACAAAAACCCGAGCTTGGCCTTGGAGACAAGGTCCTGCTGCACGTTGAAGCCACCGTTCTGCGGCGTTTTCCGGAAAGAAATAAGGCCTGAATTCCCCTGAACTCCCCGCCAATGTGGCCCGGAGTTGGTTTTTCGCCGATTTTAGCCGGCATACAGAGTATGCCGGCTAAAAACATGGTATCATTCGCTGGGAACCGGGAAATCGAACATGGCTGAAAGTGAAATTGTCTCAGGGCTGCAGTCTGCCTGGAGCCTGGTAAAAAAATTGGGGGAGGGCGATGCAGGCGAGGTCTACCTGGTGGAATCGTTGGCCGACGCTAAGGTTGGGATTCTTAAACGGCCTCGCAAGTCTGCATTTACCGGTGACATGTACCGTCAGACAGCTCAGATTAAAACCGAAGCCAAAATCCTCAAATCCCTGTCGACTGCTTTCAAGCAAGCAGCCGAGATGCGCATAGGTGTTCCAGAATTGTTGGACCAGGCCAAACCCGGCACCGATTACAACGGTCAATTTTTTATTGTGATCGAACAGGCCAGCGGGTTGGACCTGGGTTTCCTGGCGAGGGTCACCCAGCTTGGATTATCCGGTCAGGAAGGACTTCTAGAAGGCCTTTGCCTCGAGGACCAGACGTTCCTCAAATCCATTGCTAAAAGTGGCAAGATTCCCAACCGGATTCTAATCACCATCCTCTACCGGCTAATTTGCCTTCTGGAACAAATCCACGCCAACCACACCAACGACGACGAGGCGGACGCCTGGGGCATTGTGTGGAACGACGTCAAACCTGACCACCTGTTTTGGGATACTCGCCGCAGTTACCTGACGGTTATCGATTGGGGAAATGCGCGCTTCCTCGAACCGGACCGCACTACCAGCGACCGCAAGTTCTCCTGGGCTGACGATTATCGCCAGCTGTACGAAGAAATGGGGCGTTTTTTGTCGGTGGTCGCTCCCGACCTGCAGACCCGGTTGGACTGGCCCGGCCAATTTTCGGTCGAAAATGCCAGCGACCAGGGCATCGCAGTTTTGAAAGTCCGCCTGGAAGCAGCATTCCAGCAGGAAAATAAGGCTATTGGGGAAGCGCGCCAGCGCGAGGCTTTCCTGATCCAATCCAATTCCGATGGCGAGGATTCGCTTACTGAAATCGAAGCCATTCATGCTCTTCTGCTCGAACACGGAGAAATTCCGGATTACGCTGGCGCTGCCCGTTTTGCAGCCGGTTACGCAGTCCGCCTGACGGAGGCAGATGAGCTCGAGGAGCTGCGCCGCCTGTGCGATTGGATCGCCTGCCTGCCCGGAGCAGATACCGACCAGTGGCGCCTGGTCGATAATCTGGCCCGCATTCCAGGCAGGTCCGAAGGGGCGCAGCGCCAGCAGTTCCTGGAAGCAATCCAGTCCGCCATTGGCAAGGATTGGGAAAGCCTGCTCTGGAAAATGCTGGCAGCGATCAGGGATTATCCGGAGCCGGAATGGTGGCAGGACCTGACGGCGCTGCTGCGCCGGCTGGCGTTTGGCTCCGAGGCAACTTCGTTGCGACCGCTGGTGGCGGTGAGCCGCCTTTCATTCTCACTCCAGGCAGCCGCGCGCCGCATGGAAGACCGGAATTCACAAACCGGGGGATCGACCCCTGAAACCACACAATTGCTCGAGCGGACCCAGGAAGCGGCGCGCCGGTTGAGAGAGGAAGCGATTGCTGCCTGGACCCAGCTCGAACCCGGCCCGCCGGATTCTGGCCTGGACTATACCGGCATCGATCCACTCCTGGCAGAGGTGGGCGACATTTTGCCGGAAGAAGGCCGGTCGATCCATGCTTTGCTGAGCCATCCCCGGGACCAGGTAAAACAGATCCTCGAAGCCTGGGATCGCAAGGATTTTGTAGCAGCCAGCCATGGCCTGCGTTTGCTGCTGCTGTGGGATCCCGACCGGCGGCGCGTGCTGCATGCCGACCGGGCCATCCAATCTGCCCCGGAATTCCTGAAAAAAGTTCACCAGGGTCCCCAGCAGGGAGAGAGTTTCCCGGAATGGATCACGGCATTGGAATTCGACGGGCGTGAACTGCGGAACCAGGTAGGCCCTGCCGGCTGGCTGGACGAGATTTTAAAAAGTTGCCGCCAGATCCGCAAAGGCGTCTGGCCCTCGGACCTGTTCAAGAGCGATCCAGCGATCATTCGTGAAATGCCGTGGCTGCGGCGCTTCGAGCGGGTTGAAAAGCTGCCGGTCTTGCAGGATGAACCGGCGCCTGCCGACCAGCCCGAGCCTTCAACAGTTTTTGTGGAGATTCACGGGATCCAGGAAGGGCGCCTGGGTCCGGGCGGAAACCTGGCATTGGTTGAACCGATGGATGCCTGGATGCCGGAAGCACGCGGCTCGTCGGCCCGGGTGGTGCTTGGATTGCTGCAAGATGCGGATATCCAACTGCGCGAGGCGGCGATTAAGCTCATGCGCATGGACCAGGTGAACTATTCCCTGCCCTTGTTCCGTGAGGAAGTATTGATCCTCACCTTGATGCGCGACATTCCAGGGATTGTGCGCCTGCTCGAATGCGGATTTATCTTGTTGGACGAGGGCGCAACGCTCCCGCTGGATTCTTCCAGCGGTACCGCCAACGCCACCGGACGGGTGATACGGATCGGGCCTGATTCCTATAAAGAATTTATGGTGCGCATCGAAGAAAGGATTCGAGATGGCTGGATTCCTTATCTGGCGATAGAAAAACAACGCCAGGAGGACAGCCTGATTTTGTTGTGCGACGCCGGCATGACTCGCGGCCAATTTTTACCGCTGGTCACGCTGCTGCAAATGTCGATTCAGATCTGCGAGATTTTACAGGTGGCTCACGAGCGCAGTATCGTCTACCGTGACCACAAGATCCTACATTATTACTGGCAGGCCGAACAAAATGGAATTTACGTGATCGATTGGAACGTAGCACGCTATCACCCGAAAGGCCTGACCCCGGAAGAGATCCAGATGGACCTGGTGCAGTTTGGCGCCCGCGGTCTGCACCACATTTTGACCGGTCGCACTGCCCCGGGCGCATTGCCCCTGGGTCCCACTCGCCCGGAGGATATTGACCAGGCAGCCCACACCTACCAGACGAAATGGACTTACGATGACCAGCGTCTTTCGCCGGGCTTGCGCTCAATCCTGGAGCGAGTGCTTTCCGGAGAGTACACCAGCGCCAAAGCCCTGGGCGACGACTTAAAACGGACCATGATTCATCTGCCCAACTCTCGCCAGTAATTAAAAGGAATTCTTCATGACCGATCTGAATACATTGATCGACGAGGTTGCTCAACTCATCAGCGCTGAATCCCCTGCCCTGGCGGACCTGCGCGTAAAAATGGTTGAACTGGACGAGTACGTCCATTCAGACAGCTTCGAAAAGCTGAACTACAACGACCGCGCCCGTTTTCAAACTGCCTATAAAGAGCTGCGGGAATGCATGCGAGGCCTTGAAAACCCGGGGAAAGCGGGCAACAGCCCGGCGGCTCCCAGTTTTGAGACCTCGTTGGCACAGGCGGCGCCTGCCGGCAAGGCTGAAAAAGAAGAGGTGCACGAGCATAATCCCTACGCCGAACAGGTGATGGAAGAAGCTGAAAAGCTGTTCTACGGCGGTCGCTATGCAGAAGCGATCAAGTTGTACGACCAGGTCCTGCAGATCGAGCCCAAATGGGAGCGGACCCGCCAGCACCGCACTGAATCCGAAAATTACCTGCGCACCGGCTACATCCCGTCGGTGGCGTTGCCGGCAGAGGCTGCCAGCGCATTTGGAAAGGCTCAATCCGCAGCGCGGTTGGGCCGCTACGCCGATGCGATGTCGCTGCTCAGCAAGGCACAGATGGCGCTGCGCGATCTTGGCATTCAACGCTGGCAGGACGGGCAGGAATTCGAGCAGAAGCTGCAGCAATATATCGATGCAGAGAGCGTCTACAACGAAGGTCTGTCGTTGTTCAGCCAGGGCAACATCGACGACGCCATCGAGCGGGTTGAAGCCGCAGCCCAGGCGACCGGCCTGCCCAAGTACAACGATCGCGCCCAGGAGATGCGCAAGGTAAAGACCGCCATGCAGTCCATCGCTGAAACGTTGAACTCGTCCATCAGCGATCCAAAGGACGTCGTCCAGGTGAAGTTGGACCTCGATGCGCTTTACCTGCGGTACGGTGAAAATCCGGCTTTCCAAAAGCTGAGAGATCGCCTGCAGGAAATCATCCCGACCGTGGTAGAGCCGTTGAAGGACCAGGTGCGATCGCTGAAGACCCAGGCCGAGCGGGCCCAGACGATGGATGCGGTGCTTGCGAAAGCGCGCCAGGCCAAGCAAATTCTCGACCAGGCTCGCAGCCTGGGCTATACGGACGAATCGCTCAACCAGCTTTCGGCTGACGTCGAAAAGCTTTTTCGGGACGTGCAGCGGTATGAGGATGAGCTCCAGCAGGCTGTGACCGTCTACAATTCCAACCGCTCCTGGCCGGCGGCGGCCTCACAGATCAGCCGGGACGTGCGCGCCCGTTATCCCAACGATCCGCGCGTCATTGAGCTCAACCGGTCGCTGGCATCGTATAACAACATGCGCACCGGCATCAAAGTGGGCGGCATTATTATCGGCATCATCATTATTATTGGGATTCTCTTCTTCGGGTTTAACCAGGTCCGGGCTTACATTATTTCGCTGACCCCTACGGCGACCTCCACCCCCACGCCGACGGATACCTCGACGCCCGTTCCACCGACTGCCAGCAACACCCCACGGCCCTCCCTTACCCCCACCATCACCCTCACGCCGACCCTTACGCCTACGCCGCTGGTAGGAGTAGTGGCGCGGGATATTTTTGTGCGCAATGGCTGTTACGAAACGTACCGGGCGGTCGGCCTGGTTCCGGCCGGTTCGACCGTGCGTTTCTTACCGGCGGAGCGACGCTTCGATAACCTCAAGCGAGAATGCCTGCTGGTCGAGTACACTGCCCCGGATTCAACTACTTTGATTGGCTGGATGTTGATCCTCGACTTGATGAAATAATGCTGCTGGCGACCGTGGACGAAAATTACGCTGACATAACCCTTGCCGCGCTGGCGGCCTTCCCGGCGGATCGACCGGTTTCGCTGCTCATGCGCCATTCATTGCGCGTCCCGATCCTCGAAAATAAGGATGTTTACCTGGCGGGCCTGACAACAGAAGGAGCTGAAATTGCCCGCTGCTTTGGGAACAATGTCTCACAGATTCGCACGGTAGGCCGGATATTAACCAGCCCGGTCAGCCGCTGTGTTGATACGGCTTTATTGATTGCGCAAGGGGCGGGCTGGCGTCATTTCGTAGAAATCAGCGACTGCCTGAGCCACGCATTCATGTTGCCGGTCCCGAATTTGATGCCGCCTGGCCGGCGGGATGATCAATTGTCTGTTCAGGTATCGGCATTATTGGACTTGCTGATTGGCGGTCATTCCAGTTTGGCCAGCGTCGATCTTTTCATTACGCACGATACCGTTATCGAGGCCCTGGCAGGAAATCTTCTCGGCGTCGAATTAAGGACCAACGGGAATGTCCCGAATTACCTGGAGGCGCTGTTCGTGTGGGTTGAAGACGGCGAAATTTTTATATCCTGGCGAAATTATCTTTATAGCTTCCCTGTTTCCCGGGTGAAAACAGGCAATCTTGTAGGATAAACTTTAGTTTGTCCTTACAAAAAAGCAGCAAATCCTGAAAGGACAAACTAAAGTTTGTCCTACAAAAAATTGGAGTGAGCAGTGAGTGATTCCTCGAAGCCTGAATACCTCGACGCTTCTCGCCCGATTGAAGAGCGTGTGAATGACCTGGTTGCCAGCATGACCCTGGCCGAAAAAATCTCGCAGATGGTAAATGATGCCCCTGCCATCGACCGGCTGCATGTTCCGGCCTACAACTGGTGGAACGAGTGCCTGCATGGGGTCGGCCGGGCGGGCCTGGCGACCGTTTTTCCGCAGGCCATCGGGCTGGCGGCGACCTGGAATCCCGACCTGATCTGGCGGATTGCTTGCGTCATTGCCAATGAGGCGCGCGCCAAGCACCACCAGGCAGTTAAAGAAGGCAAACGTGAGATTTATTACGGTCTGACTTTCTGGTCGCCCAACGTCAATATTTTTCGCGATCCGCGCTGGGGGCGCGGCCAGGAGACTTACGGCGAAGACCCATACCTGGCCGGCCAGATTGGAAAAAACTTCGTCAAGGGCCTGCAAGGAGACGACAAGTATTACTTGAAGCTGGTTGCAACTCCTAAGCATTTTGCAGTCCACAGCGGCCCGGAAAGCGACCGGCACCAATTCAATGCCCAGGTCAGCCCGCGGGACCTGCAGCAAACGTACTTACCGGCCTTCAAGACCTGTGTGCAAGAGGGAGGAGCCCGCTCCGTGATGGGCGCCTACAACCGCACAAATGGAGAGCCTTGCTGCGCCAGCAGAACCCTGCTCGAGCAGGTCTTGCGCCAGGAATGGGGCTTCGATGGGTACGTTGTTTCGGACTGCGGGGCAATCGATGATATTTACCGCCATCACCAAACTGTAAATACCAGTGCAGAAGCAGCCGCCCTCGGTGTCCGCAGCGGCTGCGATCTCAACTGCGGCGATACCTATTTCTCCCTGATGGAAGCCGTTGCAAAGGGTCTGATTAGCGAAGCGGAGATAGACCAGGCCGTCCGGCGACTTTTCAGGGCCCGCTTTTGGCTTGGAATGTTCGATCCTGAAGAAAAGGTTCCATTTGCGAGCATCAAATACGATGTGGTGGATTCACCGGCCCATCGCGCCCTGGCAGTAGAGGCGGCCTGCCAATCGATCGTTCTACTGAAAAACGAAGACGATTTCCTGCCACTATCGCCCAATGTTGGCTCGATTGCCGTCATTGGATCGAACGCGAATAACGAAATGGTCATGCGGGGGAATTATTTCGGCGATCCAGCCGCGCCGGTCACAATCCTGGAAGGCATCCGGCGCCGGGCCGCCAAAGAACGGCGTGTGCGGTATGCTCGCGGCTGTGGCGTTGCTGACCTAAGCCGGGCTGGCCTGGACAGGGCGGTTGCCTTGGCGGCCCGATCCGATCTGGTGATTGCTGTGCTGGGCCTGTCCCAACTCGTCGAGGGTGAGGAAACCCAGGAGGAAGGCACGTTGCCCGGCCAGAGCAGCCAGGGCGACCGCGCCAGCCTGGACTTGCCGGGCTTACAGCAGGAGCTGCTGGAACGGCTGGCAGCAACGGGAAAGCCGGTCGTGCTGGTGCTGCTGAACGGCAGCGCGTTGGCTGTCAATTGGGCACAATCCTCCCCGGCTGTTAAGGCAATTCTAGAAGCCTGGTATCCTGGCCAGGCCGGCGGTACAGCGGTTGCCCAGGTCCTGTTTGGCGATACCAATCCGGCTGGCCGCCTGCCGGTTACGTTTTACCAATCGATCAACCAGCTCCCCCCGTTCACCGATTACAATATGGAAGGCCACACCTACCGCTATTTCAGGGGCAAGCCCCTTTATCCCTTTGGATATGGGTTGAGTTATACTCAATTTGATTACAGCCAGGCCCAGGTTGAGCCTGGAATTGCCAACAGCCCTGTCATCGTTTCGGTGAGTATTAAAGTGACCAATACTGGAAAAGTAGCCGGCGATGAGGTCGTCCAGGCTTACATCCAGGATCTCGAGGCCAGCGTGCCGGTTCCGGCCTGTGAATTACGGGGTTTTGCCCGCATTCACCTGGATCCAGGCCAGTCTTGCAGCCTGAAATTCGATTTTCGTTTCGAGGACCTGGCATGCTTCGATGACGATGGCCGGCCGTTCCTCGAACCGGGCAGTTTTCGAGTCTGGCTGGGCGGCCATTCGCCCGCTCTAAACGGATCGTGCGTCGAGCTGCAGCCGCTTCAGCAGGTTATTTTTACGATATAGATGATCTGGATTCATTTTTGCTGCAAAGCAGCCAAAGTGAATCCAGATCATTTTCTGTTTAAATCTTAGGCAGGCTGATGGATTGCTGCTTCTGGTACTTGCCCTTCTTATCGGCGTAAGATATTTCACAGATTTCATCGGATTCAAAGAACAGCACCTGGGCAATGCCCTCGTTGGCGTAGATCTTGGCGGGCAGCGGAGTGGTATTTGATATCTCCAGCGTCACAAAACCTTCCCACTCCGGCTCGAAGGGGGTCACATTGACGATTATTCCGCAGCGGGCGTAGGTGCTCTTGCCTACGCACAAGGTTAGAACGCTGCGCGGGATACGGAAATATTCCACCGTGCGTGCGAGCGCAAACGAATTGGGCGGGATAATGCAGACTTCTCCCTTGAAATCGATCATCGAGTGCGGATCGAAGTTCTTCGGATCGACAATCGCAGAATAAACATTGGTAAATATCTTGAACTCATCGGCAATCCGGATGTCGTACCCATAGGAGGATACGCCGTAGGAGATCACACCCTGGCGGACCTGGGTATCGACGAAAGGCTCGATCATGCCTTGTTCCTTTGCCATCTTGCGGATCCACCGGTCAGATTTTATGCTCATGGTTCCCCCATTACAAATCTAAATTAGCGCGTTCCCGGAGAGTCGCCTGTAATGCTCGCTCAAGCTGGTTAGCGGTGTCCTCAAGTTCTTTAACCCGCTGGATGGCGTGGCCGGCGGTGTCCCGGTCCTGAAGGGTTGCGCAGTTGATCTGGACGTTCAGCCCGGCGCAAGTGAGAGCGGCCCTGCCCAGGGCAGCGGCGCTGGCAGCGTCCGAGATAGCATTGACGTTTCCAAAGGAGGCTGCCTGAAGGGCCAGCTCAATCACGCCGACTGCCAGACCGCAAACCCGCAGCGGCACGGCAATTGCTCCCTGAGTGGCTTTTTCCAATTCAGACAGCCGGGCGGCCTGGTCTTCAGGGGTGTTTTTCGGTAAACGCGAGGCCGCAAGCACCGCTTCAAATGCAGCCGAGTCCTCCGCGATGGCGGCCGTCAATTGCGACCTTAACTGCTCAGACTTTTCCGCCAGCTCGTACATTTGGGTCTCGACGGCGGCATATTTCTTCTTGCCAACCGTCAGGCGCGCTACCATCGTTACCAGGGCCGCGCCGGCTGCCCCAGCATGGGCAGCCGCGGCTCCGCCGCCCGGTGTAGCGGTTGCGGCGGCAAGCTGGTCCAGGAAGGATGGAGGCTGGCTGGCGGTGATTTGCTGTGGGGAAGCGGACTGGACCTCGTATAGCTTTTGTTCCAGGACCTGCTCGATGTTAAATCCATCCAGTTGAAGATACCACGTGGCCGCGTCAAACAGGGCTTCTTGCGGGATTAATCCGACCAGCTCGCTGTGGTGAATGGCGACGCCGTAGCGCTGGGCTTCACGGCGGATCATTTCAACGACCCGCCCGATAGGGGATTGGCGATAATTGGTCAGGTTCATAGACACCTGGGCGCGCCCTTCCACCAGCACTCCCATGGCTTTGACGTAATGCAACCCTCCCGAGGAATTCCGCAGCGCCTTGGCGATCCTTTGGGCGATGTCAACGTCGTCCGTCGTGAGATAAACATTGTAGGCTACCAGCGGCTGGCGCGCTCCGATCACGGTTGCGCCGGCAGGCCCCAGCTCAGCCGGGCCAAAATCGGGCAACCTCTCAGGATTCGTCTTGATTTCGAGCTTGAGGTTTTCATATTCGCCGCGGCGGATATTTTCGAGGTTCTGGCGCTCCGGGCGGGTGGCGGCGTCTTCGTATAGATAAACGGGAATATTCAGGTCATGGCCGACCCGTTTTCCCAGGCGGCGCGCCATTTCAACACATTCAGCCATGCTAATCTCGCTGATGGGAACGAAAGGCACTACATCGGTGGCGCCAATCCTGGGATGTTCACCGGAATGAAAGTTCAGGTCGATCAATCGAGCGGCCGTGGCGATAGCCTGAAAAGCAGCTTCTTCGACTGCTTCCGGAGAGCCGATGCAGGTGATGACCGTCCGGTTATGGTCGAGGTCGGAATGGCGATCTAATATGTGAACGCCCGCAACTGAACACATGACCTGCTGGATTTGATCGATAATTTCGGGCCGGCGGGCTTCTGAGAAATTTGGGATGCATTCAACCAGGCGAGTTGGCATGGAAACCTCATGGAGATGAATTCCGGTTAATTATACTTCTCATGCACCTTGACGGACCGAGTCTGGCACGATTTATGCTAGAATATCTTGGCAAGGAGATGAGTTATGTGCGGCAGGTTTACGATAACCCTGGAAGCAGCAGATATCGAGGAGGACCTGGGAGTCTCTGAAATGCCGGCTGATTGGCTGCCAAGATATAACGTAGCCCCGACCCAGCCGGTGGCAGCCGTGATCGATGCCGGCTCGCGCCGGGCCGAATGGCTGCGCTGGGGCTTGATTCCATCCTGGGCAAAAGACCCCAAAATTGCTTCACAGCTTATCAACGCCCGCTCGGAGACGCTGGCTGAAAAGCCCTCGTTTCGCCAGGCTTACGCCCGTCGGCGTTGCCTGATCCTTGCGGACGGCTTTTACGAGTGGCAGCGCAGCCCGGGGCAAAAGGGACCTTCAAAGCCCTACTACTTTCAGCTTGCTGAAAAGAAACCCTTCGCTTTTGCGGGACTTTGGGAGACCTGGAAATCGCCAGAAGGGGAACCCTTGCGGACCTGCACGATCATTACTTGCGCTGCGAATGAAGTTGTAGCTCCAATCCACGAGCGCATGCCGGTAATCCTGACCGGAAACACGGCCTGGAAATGGCTCGAGCCAGCCGGAATTGACATTTTGAATGGTTTTCTAAAGCCATACCCGGCTGAAAAAATGACCGCTATCCCAATCTCTCGCCTCGTCAATGATGCCAACCTCGACTCAGCAGAATTGATCAAACCGGTTTGAATAACTTTGAAAAACGGAATAACCTGTGACAAAGGGTGAAATCTCACAGAAAACGTCCAGAGATCAGGCGCCAGTAGAGCGTGAGCGCTACCTGGCTGCCCTGGTTGAGATTCAAACTCTCCTGCTGAGCGAGAAATTTAATGAAAAAACCTACCATGCAGTATTAAAAATCCTGGGCCAGGCGACGTTGGCCAGCCGGGTATATATTTTTACCAACCATCGCGATGACGCGGGGAATTGGTTCGCCAGCCAGCAAACCGAATGGGTAGCGCAGGGTATTCCTTCCCAAAGTGAGAATCCGAGGCTTCAAAATCTTTCGTATGGAGATGTTGTTCCGCGCTGGTTCACAGTTCTTTCGCGCGGGATGTACATTACCAGCATTTCGGAAACCCTGCCGTTGGAAGAAAAGGCTATCCTCGAGTCCCTGGGGATTAAATCGATCCTGGTGCTGCCAATTTTTGTCGGCGGCAATTTCCATGGTTTTCTCGGATTCGATAACTGCCTGGAAGCGCGGGCCTGGACACAGTCGGAGATCTCCTTCCTTCAAATTGCGGCGGCAGGGATCTCGTTCGCCCAGCAGCGACAATGGAATGAAGAGGCCCTGAGGCGGAGCCAATCCAGCCTGCTGCTGATCATGGATCAGCTTCCGGCCATCCTCTGGACCACCAACCGGAACTTGCAGGTAATCTCCATGCGCGGCAGCGACCGGGTTGGGCTTTCGACCGACCAATTATTGAGCCAGTTCTTTGACCTCTTTCACACCCGCACCGAACAAATGGATATGCTCGAAATGCACCGCCAGGCGATCGCGGGCCAGCAGGTATCCTTCGAGATGCTGAGGGATGACCGGGTCTTTCAGGCTCGCCTGGAACCATTTTACAATGCAGCCGGGGCTGTTGTTGGGGTTTTAGGCTTGGCGCTGGACATCACCGATAGCAAGCAGGTCGAGGCCGACCTGAGGAAAAGCGAAGAAGCCCTGCGCTCACTTAACGCCATCACACTGGACATCGGGCTCAATTTTATCCAGAAGATTCAGACCCTGCTGGTGATGGGCACGCAGCATTTTGAGCTGGAAACCGGCGTTCTGGTGGCAGTGAATGAAGACCAGCTCGAATCGGTTGAGGTGTTTTCCACCAACCCGGCCTTCGACATCCAGCAGCTAAAGCTTGAAGAGAGCTACGCCCGTGACGTTCTCCTGGCGGAAGATCCAATCGCGTTCGAACAGGCAGCAGGGACGAAATGGCAGGAGCATCCGTTTTATCTTTCGTCCAAGTACGAAGCCTTCCTGGGAACTGCCATCCGGGTTGCAGGTAAAAAGTACGGCACGCTGAGTTATTTTGGTCAGAAACCGCGTAAGCGGCCCTTTTCCTCGGCCGAGACGGAATTCCTGAACCTGATGGCTCAATGGATCGGGGTCGAGCTGGAGCGTGAGCAGTACTTCAAGCAGTTGAAGGATAACGCCGACGAGATTGCGCGCAACAGCGTCGCGCTGGCTGAGGCCCGTGACCAGGCCCTCGAAGCCTCCAGGCTGAAATCGGAATTTTTAGCTACCATGAGCCACGAGATCCGTACGCCAATGAACGCCTTGATCGGCATGACCGAGCTGCTGCAGGATTCTCCGCTGGCACGAGACCAGCACGAATTTGTGGACATCATCCGCAGCTCTGCCCAGGACCTGATGGCGCTGATCAATGACATTTTGGACCTCTCAAAAATTGAGGCCGGCAAACTTTCGTTGGAAATGCTCGAATTTGAGCCGGCGCCCGTGGTGGAACAGGCAGCCGAGCTGTTTGCCGCCAGGGCCTGCCAGAAGCAGATCGGCTTCATGGTGTACGTTTCGCCGAGCATCCCGATTGCGATCAAGGGCGATCCGGTCCGGCTGCGGCAGGTTCTTTCCAATCTCATTAGCAACGCCATCAAGTTCACCGACCATGGCGAAGTTTTGGTGCGGGTTGAGCCGTGGCAGCAGGATCCCAGCTCGATTTCGCTGCACTTTGAAGTGCAGGATTCAGGCATTGGCCTGTCTGATGTTGCCAGGCGGCGCCTGTTCCAACCGTTTACCCAGGCGGATGCCAGCACTACCCGTAAATACGGCGGGACAGGTCTGGGCCTGGCGATTTCGAAACGATTAGTCGACCTGATGGGGGGAGAGATAGGGGTCGACAGCATGGAAGGCCTGGGCTCGACCTTCTGGTTCAACGTGCCGTTTCAGCGCATTCTTTCCCTCGGAAACCGGATCCGGACCGGGCCGTTATTCAACCTGGCCGGCAGCCGCGTCCTGATCGCAGTCAGCTACCCAACCCACCGCGAGATTTTAAAACAATACTGCTCTTACTGGGGCATGCGTTGCATTGAAGCCGATTCGGTGGTCAGCGCCATCTCCCAAATGAAGGAGGCCTCGCAGTCCGGCGACCCGTTTATCGTGGCAATCGTCGACCTCGACCTGGCCGGCTTGGATGAATTAGCCTTTCAGCACGAGCTGGCAGCCAGGCCAGATTTAAAACGAACCAGCCTGATCTTGCTTACACCCTACGACCAGCGCAAGCGCGGCGAGGCCGCCGTCAAGGCCGGGTTCACGGCTTTCTTGACCAAACCGGTCAAGAAAGCCCAACTGTTCGAAACGATCGGCGAAGTGATGAACCGTTCTTATGAGGTGTCCCAGACCGAGACAGTCGTCCCACCTCTGCAGGAATTTTCAATGGCGGAGCGTTTCGGCGAGGCAAGCTCGAGCAGCCAGGAGCTGCCAGAGGTTATCCTGCTGGCCGAGGATAACCCTGCTAACCAGAAGCTGACGCTGGCGCAATTGAAAAAGCTGGGGTACGGGGTAGAGCTGGTCTCAGATGGCAAACAGGCGGTTGAGGCCGTTCTTCACCACGCCAGGCGCTATTCGTTGGTGTTGATGGACACGCAAATGCCCGAAATCGATGGCCTGGAGGCTACCCGCATCATCCGTCAGGCCGAAGTCCTGAGCGGCGACCACATCCCGATCATCGCTTTGACTGCCAGCGAGCTGCAGGAGGACCTGGAAGCTTGCCTGGCAGCCGGGATGGACGTGGCCCTCAGCAAGCCGATCAACCTGGAACAGATGCGGATCACGATCGAAAAATGGAAGATAAATGTGGATACGGCCGCGACTGCGGCTGGGCCAGAACAATTTGAAGAGCCTGAACCGGCCTACCCTTTAGACCGGGGTATCCTGGATGAAATCCGCAGCCTGCAGGTTCCAGGCGAACCAGACCTGCTGGCAGAGCTGATCGACGCTTACCTGTCTAATTCGAAGACCCTGATGCAAAAGATCGAGGAAGCTGAGGAAGCGCGTAATGCGGAAGACTTGAGCAAATTGATCCACAGCCTGAAAGGCACCAGCGCCAATTTGGGGGCCTATAAACTTGCCAATATGTGCGGCGAGGTGGAGGCGCTGGCTGACCGGGCTGAAATCGAAACGATCGCCCTGTGGCTGCCGCAGATCGAGGCGGAATTCCAGCGGGTCGTGACTGCCCTTGCCGTCGAAAGGAATTTCAGAGGAATCTAATTGATTGCTTGACCCATTCCCCAAGGGATGGTAAAATCTTGCCCGGTGCTGCCCCCATGGTCTAGTGGTTAGGACACAGCCCTTTCAAGGCTATAACAGGAGTTCGAGTCTCCTTGGGGGCACAGCAGAAGTTAGCTATCAGCCGTCAGCGATCAGTTGCCGGCTTTTTGCTTCAAAATGACACTTTAATGACACTTTAGATTCATGCATGGATTTCACCGAAAGAGTATCTTTAAGTAGAAATAAAATCTTCTAAAGAAAAAAGCTGGCCGGCCCCGCGTAGCGGGCGGCCACGCAAAACGAACGAGCGGAGTATCTTGAAAGTGCGAAGCACTTTCAAAATATTCCACCCCCTCGCATCAAAAAAGGAGCATAACCATGAAAAACGTTGAATTGAGTGTCTGGGTCTTCGACGACGAAATTACCGCTGGTAATGCGTTGAAGGATTTGAGGCAGTTACAGAAAGACGGGATCGTCAAGGTGTCTGACGCGGCGGTGCTTGTCAAAGACAAGAATGGTAAGGTGTCTGTCAAAGATACCGAGGACGTTGACGCTAAAAGCGGCGCACTATTTGGCGCGATCACAGGCGGGTTGATCGGCCTGCTCGGTGGCGCTCCAGGAGTTATTGTCGGTGCTGTGGCTGGTGCGGGTACCGGTGGAGTGTCCGCCAGTTTGATTGACCTGGGTTTTCCAAAAGAATTTTTGCGCGATCTGCAAGATAGCCTGCAACCTGGCAATTCAGCGCTGGTCGCCCTGGTTGAACCAACCTGGATTGACCGCGTGGTTAAAGAGCTCGAGGATGTGGGCGGACGGCTCTTCCGTTATACTTTGGAAATCTAATAGGCCGACAATTAAGTTCTTGCAAGCTCGCTTAAGTTGACCTGAGTTGCAGCTTTATAGGCAAATCAGGCCAGGAATTGCCAGAGCCGATGTCCAGCTTTCACTATTGCACAAAACCGAAATTTATAATGAATGATTTCGGCGATGTATCCTATATCCATTATTGAATTTCACCAATGGGATGTGACACGCAATTATGATTACAACGACGAATGCAGCCAGATCAATGGTCCTGATTGCTATTGCCGGCAATCTGCTGGCAGGCTGCGCCAGCGCAACTACCGTTCCAACCCAAACTCAACCCGCCCCTTCGGCTACACTGGCGAATACTCCAACCCTGGCGGAAACCCCCACAGAAGTTCCGCCAAGCTCAACTGCATCTCCTTCCCCCCTGCCGACCGACACCGCTACCCTTCTACCAACAGCCACGCTTATCCCGACGGATACACCCGTCCCGCCGACCTTGACTCCCACCGGCTCGCCCACGCCAACCGCTACCAGGCAACCGGACCTGGCAGCCGTAGGTCTCAAAGTATGGACCTATCCGGAGGATAAAACCAGGTACACCGGCAATGAGGGTTTCGGCCTGGCGATTTATTACAAAAACACCGGCAAGCTGGCCTGGAAGCCGGGCTATAAGCTAAAGTTGGTTAAACACGTCGGGGTGGGCGAGGTGACGGTCCAGCCAGAAATGGATCTCCCGGTCAGCGTGCCATCCGGGGGCAAGGTTGAATTTGATTTATGGGCTTTTGGCTCCGAGCACTATGGGCAGCACACCTGGTATTTCCAGCTTTTCACGGACACCGGAATAGCCATCCCCGGCAGCCAGGTATCCTTTGCATTTGCATCTATTTGATGTTTTATTTGTAAAACATCAAATAGAAGAACAACGCCTAAGAACGATTTATATGGTGATGCGAAGGGTGGTGCCTTTGCCGGGAACGGATTCGGCTTTAAAGGTGCCGCCCAGATTTTCAATACGGTCGCGCATGTGGGATAATCCGGTTCTTTCCTTGCCACCGGAGCCCTCCATGACGCTGCCGTTGTCTTTAACTTCGAGCAGGATCGAATCGTAGTCAGATTCCAGGAGGACATTTACCTCGGTTGCCTGCGAATTCTTGATCGAATAATTCAAGGCGTCCTGGGCAATGCTGTACAGGCTTTCTTCCATATTCCCGGGCAGCCTGAAACCATAATCGCCGCTCAAGGTGGCATCGATGTGAGCGCGCCGCTCTACCGTTTCGAGGCGGTGCTGCAGGGCGCCGTATAGTCCCAGGCTTTCAATTGGAGCCGGTCTGAGTTCGTGGATCAACAGGCGCATCTCCTTGAGGGCCTGGTGCGACACTCGCCGGATTTGTTCAAGGTATTCGAGCAATTTCGGACGGTCTCCGGATTGGATTAGCTTCTGGCTGGCCTCGGCGTAAAGATATTGGGACGAAAGGAGCTGCGAGATTGAATCGTGCAGCTCCCCTGCCAGGCGCTGGCGTTCAGCCCCGATTGCATTGCGCTCTTCCAGCTTTCGCAGGCGAATGATCTCGATCGCAATGCCGAGCTGGTGGGCAGCAGTGCCAAGCAGGGCCAGATCCTCCTGGGCAAACGGCATGTTGGCATCCTTGAAAAGGCAGATAGCGCCGATCGTTTCACCGGAGCCGCGCACAGGCGAGCCGATGCAAGAGCAGTTGCCAATCGCCAACAGCTCAGTAACGATGCTGATGTCGATACGGTTATCGTCATCCAGGCTTTGGACGAGCAAGGGCTGGTTGGTGCGGTAGATGTAGCGCCAGATGGAATTTTCGACGGCGATTCCCTTCAGGTCATCTTCTATCTCCTCCAGGTATTCCGGCGGACGGCCTGAAATGTGGACTTCGTTCAGCTTCTCGTTCAGATATATCACGCCGGCCTTAGCATTCAGCGTTTCCATTAGGATGTTCAGGGTTTGCCCAAGGATCGAGGCGGGTTCCTTGGCCTCGTTTGCCAGAGAAGCCACCTGGTAAAGCGTTTCCAGCTCGCGGTTGCGGCTGATAACCCGTTGTTCAAGGGTGTCCATAGCGTTGGAACGGTAGAGGGCATTACTGGCAATCGTTCCGATGGACTGGATCAAGCGCTGGTCTGCTTCATTGAAATCTTTCAAGCTCTTAAAACCCAGCACGAACAGGCCGAGCTTTTTTTCGGACGTTTTCAGGGGAAACACGGCAATAGAAGCGGTTTCTGGGAAAAAGGAGGGGATTTCAACCTGGCTCGCCTCCGCGAAGGTGGATTGACCGCTTTCGTATACTTTCCAGAAGACGTCCGAGGCGGCTGAATGGGAGCGGCCTTTCAGATCTTCAGGCATGCCGCACAGGCTCTTAACGATAAGGTCGTTGCCCTTGCGCAGCAGGATCATGCCGAAACCTGCGTCGAGGATCTGGGATGTTTCACGCACCAGGATGGACAGCATTTCCTGGGCTGTGCGGGCAGTGCGCAGCATCGAGGTCAGGTTCGTGAGACTTTCGAGCTCAAAAACCCGCCTGCGCCACTGCATTTCCTCCATCTTGTAGTGGCTCAGGTCAAATTCCAATACGCTGTTGGCTGTTTTCAGATCTTTGATCTGGTTTGAAAATTTTTGGTTTGATTCAGCCTGAGCCGACGTGAAGTTTCGTTCGGCGTCCTTAAGGCGAGAATTATCCGTAAGGATGAGCGCGTAACCCCGTATCCGGCTGAATTTATCGAAGATCGGGGCGGCGACGCTGTGGGCATACAGGATGTTCCCGTTTTTCAAGCCGAGCTCAGCGTCAGATTGGCTCGATCCTTCCTGCTGGATCTTCTCAACAAGGCGTTCTCCGGTAAGCTGGTCACTTTGAAAGACCTCTTCCAGTTGGCGGCTAATGATGTTTGCTTCGGAGCTCCCAACCAGTCGGGTGAAGGCCGCATTGACCGCTTGAATGCGTCCTTCGAGGTCAACCAGGGCTACGGCTTCCTGCATGAACTGCAGGATCGGATAATAAGAGGATGAAAAGTCCAGGCTGGAAAACTGGCGTGAGGTTAAACCAGCCACCAACAGGATATCCGAAAGCAAAATCCAAGCCGGCAGGTACACCAGGAGGTCAGGCAGGAATTGGCCGGGCAGCAGCCCAAATAGTAAGGCTAAAACCGTGCTTCCGGCCAATCCGAGGAATATCGGGAGCTGGCTGGCACGTTCGCGCCCATTTTGGATATTAAAGAAGTAAAAGCTGGACAATAAAATACTGAAGGCCAGCAGCGTGATCGTCCAGGCTGTAACAACGATCGTCCAAGCCGTATCGCCGGCCGGGATTGTTATCCAGGCTCCACCTGGCTGGCGTGTAGGAAAACCCGCCAGGCTGGTAAGGATACTGGCAGCAATAAACACGAGGGTTGAAATCGAAACGAAAATAGAGAGGGCGCGCCCGGTAAAATCATTTTTTTGGCGAGTCCAGCTCCAGGTGAATAAAAATGTCAGGGCAGGTAAAATTAAAAGTGGAATAGCCCTGAGGTGATTCCAAATGGCCGCGTCGTTGAATGATGTTGCTGAATAGAAAAATGCTGAAAACAGGCTGATAAAACCGGCATCCAGGCAACGCCCCACCGCCAGGCGCTGGTAAGCTGAAGCCTGGCCTTTGAAAAAAACGTAATTTGCCAGGGTAAATTCCGATAGCGAGACCAAAATTAAGATAACGAAAATAGGTGAAATCACGCCTCTTATCCTGCCTGCCTGTTAAGAAGGATAGCAATAACCGGCGGATGAGACCGTTAAATGCCACCCTCTTGTCTACCAGAAAGCAGGTTGCAATTGCTGTACCACACTTGTTTTGACAGGTACCCCAGGGAAAGGTAAAATGGATTCATCCTATGGATGAACATACTCATCTGCCGCAAATGAATCAATTGAGCGTACTGGCTTCAACGATTCTGCTGGCGTATGCGCTAACCCCTTTCGTCAATATCCCGGTCACCAGTCTCACGCTCAGGCTGCCGTTTGCCGTATTCACGTTCAGCCTGAATTTTTCCACGATTGTTTCCATACTGGTTGCGGCTCTGGCAGGGTTTGGCGCAGATTGGCTGCTTCGCTCTCATCCTCATCGAGAGTCAAAAACCACGATCGATCACAGCCTGCTGCCGGCTCTTACGGCCTGGGTGATCGGAATCCCTCTGAGCTCGCTCGGGTTTGGGTTGGGCTGGTGGATCCTTTTTGCCATAGGGGGCATATTACTGGTATTGATCTTTGTGGCGGAATACATCGTAGTCGATTTTTCCGACGTGCGTTTTGGTCCGGCGGCTGGAGGTCTGAGTGCGCTTTCCTTTGCTTTGTTTCTCATCCTGGCAATTTCAATCCGGTCGACTGGCCTGCGACTCTACCTGGCATTACCGGCCCTCGCAATTCCCATATTCTTGATCAGCCTGCGGACGTTGTATCTGCGAACGAACGGGCAGTGGCACCTGGTTTGGGCCGCTGGCATTACCCTTGTGATTCTACAAATCGCCATTGGGCTGCAATATCTGCCGGTCAGCCCTTTGGGCTACGGGTTGTACCTGGTGGGTCCGGCTTATGCCATTACGACCGCGGCTGTTTCAATTGAAGAGGGTCGCAGCCTGCGGTCTTTTTGGCCGGAGCCGGTCGTGGTATTGGTATTATTAGTGCTCCTTGCATTTGCTTTTGGCGGTTGAAATGGCCCAATCCATCTCGTTATCTGCCAGCGATTTGCGCACAATCATCGACCATGCCCGCAGCGTTTTACCCGAAGAGGCGTGCGGATTCGTGGCCGGGCAGGGGAGGACTGCTCGCGCCATCCTGCCGGTCACAAATCGCCTGCACAGCCAGGTGCGGTTTGAAATGGAGCCGCAGCAGCAGTTCAAAGCCATGCTGTGGATCGAAGAAAACGGCCTGGAAATTCTGGCTATTTACCATTCCCACCCTGGCGGCCCTGGGGTGCCATCACAAACGGATATAGCTGAGTTTTACTTTCCGGAAGCTCTTTGCCTGATCGTATCGCCCGTTGGATCGGAATGGCAGGCCCGTGCTTTTCAGATCGACCAGGACCGGTTCGAGGAACTTACTGTTATTAACAGGGTTAATAATAGTGTATCCGGAGGATAATTTCATGCCTGTTTTGAATGTCATGCTGATCATCGCGTTCTCTTACCTCATTGGCTCGATTCCATTTGGGCTGATTATCGTTAAAGTGGCTACTGGTAAAGACGTCCGCAAGATTGGCAGCGGGCGGACCGGGGGAACGAACGCTATGCGGGCCGCTGGATTTTTGGCAGGCGCAGCGACAGCCACCTTAGATGTATTGAAAGGCGTAGCCAGCGGCTGGATTGCTGAATGGCTGGCGCCGGGCGATCCATGGCTGAAGGTGCTGGCAGCCGTTTTCGCGCTGTGGGGGGCGATCCACTCAATTTTTTTGGTGGAAAAAGACGAACATGGGCGGTGGAAACTGCGCGGCGGAGCCGGCGGAGCCACCGGGCTGGGCGGGGCAATTTCGCTCTGGAATCCGAGCCTATTCTTCATCCTGCCGATCGGCGTATTGATCTACCTTTTCGTCGGCTATGCTTCGGTGACCACCATCAGCGTGGCAGTTTCTGCGTTGGTGATATTCGCGATCCGGGCATTCGCTGATAACCAGCCGGCCCAATACATTTTCTTCGGAGTGGCGGCATTGGTAACAATTCTATATGCCTTGCAGCCTAATATAAAGCGCCTCAAGGAAGGCAAAGAACGAGCGGTAGGCCTGAGGGCGTATCTGCAGAAGAAACAAAAACAATACTTCTTAAA
Organism: Anaerolineaceae bacterium; assembly: GCA_035543095.1. GTDB lineage: Bacteria > Chloroflexota > Anaerolineae > Anaerolineales > Anaerolineaceae > UBA700. Next base: position 24,634 of record DATKKB010000122.1, read on the forward strand.
ATTATGACCTGAGCTGAACCTCGTGCGGACAAGAATAGCGGGTAGATTTTGCGGCTCAACGCGCCGCAAAATCTACCCGCTATTTTAGTAACTCACTGTTCTTCTTGTAACACACCTTCGGACGCCACCTGGTGGTAGAGATAACGCACGTTGCGCCGGTGGAGCTCTTCGGCCAGGCCGCCCAGGTAAACCCGGCTCTTGCCGCACGATTCGATATCGATCATGGCCAATGCATCCTGGGGATTGCGTCGCCGGGCGGCGGCGCGGACAGCTTTGCGAATTGCGGAGAGATAGCTCAGGTTTTCCTTGACGGCATCGTCGATTTCGCCGCGCAGGATGATATCGCCATGGCCCTGAACGATGTTTTCCAACCCCATCTTGCCGATTTTTTTGATAGAGGCTGCCAGGGTATCGATGTCTCCATCCACCACGTAGGGCAGCGGCAAGAAGGCGTCTCCGGCAAAAAGGACCCGGTCCTCTTCGATTAATACCGATATTCCATCCCGGCTGTGGCCGGGGGTGGGGATAAGGATCAGGTTTTTCTTACCGATCCGCAAGGCCATCTCTCCTTCAGCAAAGGTCAGTTGAGGCGGGATTAATTTGACTTGCTTGAAAACCGGATTCTGGCGCTTGGCTGCTTCGAGCGAATTCACCCCTTTGGTAAGCATGGCCTCGCGGCATAAGAAATGGGCAATGATGGTTGCACCTGGGAAGAAGCAATTCCCCCAACTGTGGTCTGCGTGGTAATGCGTGTTGATGACATAGCGGACTGGAACGTTTAATTCCTCTTCGATAAACGAACGCATGGCCAGAGTTTCCTCCGGCAAGGCTAATGTGTCGATCACAATGGCCCATTGGGGACCGATAACAACGCCCGCAGTAACCTGGGCGTATATTTCACTTTGGAACCAATATACGTTTTCTGAGACGCGTTCGCGTTGCATGACGCCTTCCTGGAATTGATTAAACCCTACCAGGTTTTTTCTCAAAAATTTCAGCCCTCTACATTATTCCCTGGCCTTCGAGAAAATTCCCCGCCAAGAATAACACAAATGTAATGAAAAGTCAAAATTTCAACTTAACCTTGTTTTAATACTTACTGGGTAGATGTTTTATTTAAAGCGAAGCTCTCGATAAAACATCCACCCAGTAAGAAATAAAAGATCGATATTCAGGCTGGCAAGTGGAGGTGATTTCGCAGGATAAAGATTACGACCGCTCCTAAGGCGGCAAGAAGCGCCAGGAGGCCTAATGCGCCTGTGAGAGAAATGTGGATCGGCTCGGCGCCTGGCTTGGGGGTGGGTGTTATTGACTCCTGGGCTACGGCGGTGCGAGTCTCCCGGGCTTCAATAAGCTGAGTGGCTGCCCCGGGAGTATTTGTCGCGGCCGGATAGCCAGTCACATATTTAAACGGAATGCTGCTAGGAGAGGCTGTTGCCGCCAATTCAAGTGTAGGCGTGATGGACATGAACGGTGAGGTCGGCGTCATCGTTACCGTTTTGGTGCGGGTGGGAGATACGTAATAAAAAATCGTCGTTGGATACAAAGTCCGCGTGGGAGTGTAAGTATTTGTAGGCGCAGGGGTGCGCGTGATTGTTGGGGTTGAGGTGGGCGTCGGGGTGGATGGGAAGGGTGTCACACTCACCGTCCCGGAAAGCACGGTCGTGAGATCAGTATTGACAATCCTTAATCGGTAATAATACTTGGTGTAATTGACCAGGTTGAGCTGGTCGATGTATTGATAAGTCGCTCCGCCCTGGTTGGTTGCCGTGCTGGGGATCAAATCGCTTACATCTGTAAATCCGGAATCAGCCACGATGCTGCGCATCACAACGAAACCGCTTGTGCCAACTTCGCTGCTGGTAGTCCAATTCAGGACCACTTTTTTGTCGCCCGGATCGGCCGTAAAGCTGGCGAACGTGACCGCAGCAGGCTGGCCGGGCAGGCCGGCGACAAATGGAACGTGGGAAAGGTCGTTAAAGCTTGGCCGTCCGTCCGTGCTGTCGATTGAAACGACCACTTCGCTCTTGCTGATATCGCAGCGGGTTTGCTGACCGCCAGGTGAGCGTCCGGTGGCGGCCCAGGTGTTGGCGCCGACTTCGTACCAGAATAAGGGATACTGGGATTGATCCGAGGATTGGAGGCAAAATCGGGTCGTTTTGATCGTCGCGACGCAATCTGCGGTAAGGTCATACTTAAAATGCAGATCCAAAACACTGGTACTGTCCGGCGTGGTGTTGTCGGCCATGAATACGTCCCAATAATTGCTGCACGCAGTTGGATTATTGGTTTGGGCGCCGGTAAAAGGCACGTTGGCGGCGCTGCCTGCTCCGTGGTTTACAATGTAAAGATCAAAGTTGTTTATGGTCGTCGTTCGCAGGAGCTGGAAACCGATCTCGTTATTGAAGGCATATGCTAAGGTGCTGGATACAGTTACGCGCTGGCTGCTGACTCCGGGGGTATTGGTATTGTGCAAAATGGCGGCGCCCAGCCGTTTGGCATCGGTGAACGTGCAGTTCGAGATTGCAACCGTAGTGGTCAGGCCGCCCCAAAAGTTATGGTCGGCGGCGCCTTCGGTCTTGGCTTTGCAATCTATCTGGGCTTTGTATTTCTGGGTAGCGGTATCGTAATTATTTTGCAGGATATTATTGGCTACCGCTTCAAGTACGCCGGTCGTGATGCCGGTATTTACTTTATCGAGGTTAATTCCCAGGCCGACGTTGTTTTGGATCTGGTTGTAGCGCACCTCGATATTGGCTGCGTTGGACGGACCGACGTGAATGCCTTCCTGGCCCAGGGTCAAATCATTCGATTCGATCGTTACCAGATCGGTAGAGGAAGTATCCTCGACCCACACCAGTATCCGGTTGGTGGTAGAACAAGTACCGTCGTTGATTGCCAGGCTGCGAAGCGTGGCGCCGGAGTTGATATTAAGCATCGGCAGGCTGCAATCCGCGCCCGGGTAGATCAAGGATGCATTGTTTAATCCAACGATCAAGTGTGGATTATCGATGAGGATGGTATTCTTCTTGATGTTGTAGTTACCGAGGACGTTGATGGTGATGGCAGGCGTGCTGGAGTCGATTGCATCCTTCAATCCGGTTCCGACACCGCCCGCGAGGTCATCTCCGCTGTTCACATAGCATGGGATGTTGGTTCCGCAGGCTGTGGCATCGTTTCCGACGAAGACAGTCGTTGTTGTAGCCGTAACTGGAAGAAAATTGAATGCCTCGCTGGTGGTCGTCCAAATCCCGGAGATCAACTCGCGCACTCGAACCAGGATTGACCCAGGATTCGAAGCAGTGCTATTCAAGCGAAACCCAAATGGAAGCGAATCCCCAAATATTCCGGCGGGCAGCGCCGATTCTGCTCCGCCAGCCAGAGCGTAATCATTGGGTGGAAGAATCCCGCAGTCTCTGACAGAAGGAGTGTACTGTGCGCCGCTTACACCTCCAAGCGTCCCGGTTGTGAGCGGTTCGGGTGTACCGACCGACCAGTTATTCGGGGTAAAAATGCAGACCTGGACGTTGAAATTGTTTGGACCTGTCACTGCATCGTAAGTTCCCAGCGAGAAATCGGATCGCATATCCAGGCGCTGGCCAGCGACACAACCTCCTGCAGGACAGGTAGCCGGGCTTACCAGGTAGACAGAATTTGCTGTGGGAGCATAATTTTGTCCTGCAGTTACTCCGATGGATAGTACGGCGAGCCCGATTAATAAAACCAGGTATCTCAATTTCCCTGCCATGTAATCCACTCCCGTGATTGTCTGCCTTTAATTGTACTCTATCCTGCAAGAAATTTTTTTACAGTCCGTTAACAACAATGCGGGTCCAACGAATTCAATCCGTTGGACCCGCGCCGTTTGTTTGGATGCTTCAGGCTGCTTACAGAATATGGCTCAAGAACGCTTTTGTGCGTTCATTCTTCGGTTGGCTGAACAGGATGTCCGGCGGCGCCTCTTCGATGATCTGCCCGCTGTCCATCAGGATCACCCGCTGCGCCGCAGCGCGCGCGAATCCCATTTCGTGCGAGACGACCACCATGGTCATGCCTTCCCGCGCCAGGTTAAGCATGACGTCCAGCACTTCCTGGATCATTTCAGGGTCGAGGGCGCTGGTCGGCTCATCGAAAAGCATGATCTTTGGATTCATCGCCAGCGCCCTGGCAATAGCTACCCGCTGTTGCTGGCCGCCCGAGAGCTGGCCGGGGTAGACTTTTTCTTTTTCTGGAATGCCAACTTTCACCAAAAGGGCGCGGGCAATCTTTTCAGCTTCCTCGTGGGTGCGCTTGCGCACAATCATTTGCGCCATAACGATGTTATCCAGCACGGTCTTGTGTGGGAACAGGTTGAACGATTGGAATACCATCCCGACTTCGGTGCGCACGGCATTGATATTCTCAGCCGAATCCAGCGGGATGCCATCTACCACGATCTTGCCTTCATTAAATTCTTCCAGGCGATTGATGCAGCGCAGCAGGGTGGATTTTCCCGACCCGGATGGGCCAATAATGACGACCACCTCGCCCTTTGCGACGTCCAGGCTGATCCCGCGCAGGGCTTCGACGTTCCCAAAATGTTTTTTCACATTTTCAATATGGATGATTGGTTCCATGGCTCACCTCTCGACGCGGGTCTTGCGCTCAATCCAGGAGACAACCCGGGCGGAGAGCAGGGTCATGACCAGGTAAATCAAAGCGACCATTAACCAGGTTGGAATGGCGATATAATGCGCCCCGGCATATTCACGTCCCAGGCGTGTCAGATCTTCGATAGCGACCTGGCTGACCAGGGACGAGTCTTTCAGGAGAGAGATGAACTCGTTGCCGACCGGCGGGAGGATCACCCGGGCTGCCTGAGGCAAAATCACATAGCGCATGGCCTGAACATAGGTCATCCCCAGGCTGCGGGCGGCCTCCATTTGTCCCTTGGAGATACTCTGGATGCCTGCCCGGTAGATCTCGCTCATATAGGCTGCGTAGCAGATCGTCAGGCCGGCCACAGCCCATAACATGGGATTTGCCTGGTAGGTTTCCATAGCCGGGATATGGAGTGTCGCACCTAATTCCTGCACCACCTGGGGAAAAGCAAAATACCAGAAGAAAAGCTGGACCAGTAAAGGAATGCCGCGGATAATTTCAACGTAAATTGTAGCGATTCCATGCACCAGCCAGTTTTTGGAAAGCCTTCCCAATGCGCCGAATAATGCCAGGACCAGGGTCAGGACAAACGCCAGGATCGTCACGACCAGGGTAACCCCGATTCCGGACACGAAAAAGGCAAACATGTTCTGGTACGGGTCGGGGCTGGTAACGATGAGGATAATGATAAGCGCCACGACCGCAAATACCATCCACCACCAGCGATCCATCTTGGAAGCCAATTCTGCGCCTGGCACATTCGCCAGAATTTTTCCAGGAGGTGCACTTTGAGGAGCGTCTGCGTCCATTAGAAAATTACCTCATTAATCATCGGTTTTGTGAATTGAAAATCTGGCGGGCGTTTTCGCCCGCCAGAGTCTTTCAGGGGAAACCAAGCAAGATGGTGTTGTGTATGAGGTTATTTCGCCGTTTTGAGCCATTTATCAGTCAGTGTCGTCAAATAGCCCTCGGATTTCAACGCAGCCAGGGCAGTATTAACCTGGGCAATGAGGTCTGCCTTCGTTTTGCAGCCGATGACACCGTATTGTTCATCTGTAAACACATCGCCAACTGTTTTAATTTTGTCACTCATCTTGGCGACATAGTTGTAAGTTGTTGGGCTGTCCACAATGGTTGCATCTACCTGACCGTTGGCTAAGTCGAGGAAAGCGAGATCAACCGTATCATAGGTCTTTACGGTTGCTCCCTGGATTTTTGCGGCTTCGATAGCGCCGGTTGTGCTGATTTGGACGCCAATTTTCTTGCCTTTCAAATCATCCTTACTGTTGATGGTTGTATTGCTTTTTTGGACAGAAACGATCTGGCCAGCGTTGATGTAGCCATCCGAGAACAGCATGGTTTTCTTGCGATCTTCGGTGATCGTCGTAGCAGAAATTCCCAGGTCAAACTGGCAGGTGCCCATCCCGGCCAGCAAGGCGTCGAAGTTGATGTTAATGAACTCGACGTCAAAATTGGCTTTTTGGGCAACTGCGTTCATCAGGTCGATATCAAAGCCGACAAGCTGCTTGGTCTGATCATCGACTGACTCGAACGGCGGGTAGGTGGCGTCTGTGGCAACCCGGACCTTGGTCTTGGCGGCTGGCGCAGTAGTGGCAGCAGGGGCGCATGCGCCTAGCAACATGGCGATCAATACAATGGCGGATAGTACCGCAAACAACGGGCGTTTCATTTTACATTCTCCTATGGCGTTATGGTAAGAAACATGGGATATGATACTTGCCCGACGGCCTGAAAAATTGGCGAATTTCAGGCAC
>DATKKB010000123.1:0-19301 GCA_035543095.1 Anaerolineaceae bacterium
ATGCAATAGCAAACCGCCGACCTCACAAAGATCGGCGGTTTTTGTCGGGGCGGGGGGATTTGAACCCCCGACCTCACGGTCCCGAACCGTGTGCTCTAGCCGGACTGAGCCACACCCCGAACGTGCCACAATTATACTCTACCCAACCTTGATTGAGAAGATACGAAACCGGCCATTCAGTTTAAGAAAACGGCTTGTGAAAGGTACCAGGCCTGTCAGGTGATAAATACTTTTTCCGGCTGCTTGGCCTGGTTTTGAACTACCGGCAGCAGGAGGGTGAACCGGCTGCCTTTCCCTTCGAGGCTCTCGACCGTGATTTTGCCGCCGTGCATCTCTACCATGTCGCGGGCGATCGACAAGCCCAGGCCCATTCCGCCGTGGCGGCGGGTGAGGTGCTTTTCAACCTGGTAAAACCGTTGGAAAATCTTGGCCAGTTCGTTGGTGGGAATGCCGATCCCGGTGTCGATGACTGCCAGCCGGACGAATCCCGGCACCTTGTCGACGAGGATCCTGACCTGGCCGCCGGGATTGGTAAACGTGAGGGCATTCTTGACCACCTCGCGCAGCGCCATGGCGATTTTAGCGGCGTCTCCATCGATCGTCAGGGCGGCTTTCGATCCCTGGATGTCAAGCGTAACGTTGCGCTCGATCGACAGCTCGTGGAACGAATTGGCCACCTCCTGGGCGACCTGGTTGATGACCACGGTGCCCCTGTGAAGGCGGGATAACCCGTGCTCGAAGTGATCGACATTGGCGAACTCTTCGATGATTTCTTTCAGGCGCATGGAGCTTTTTACGATGATATCCAGGTCTGCGGCCTGTTCTGGGTTGGCGCCGTCCTGTAAAAAAGTAGCGTGCCCCAGGATCACTCCCAGCGGTGTGCGCAGCTCGTGCGAGGCGATGGCGATGAAATCGCTCTTCATGCGGTCGAGCTCGATCACCTGCTGGTAGGCATGGCGCGATTCTTCCAACAGGCGGTGGTTTTCAAACGCAACCGCAGCCTGGGCTGCCAGGGTTGCCAGGATGGTCTTGTCTTCATCGCAAAATTCAGCCCCATCCAGCTTGTTCACCGAGGTTAAAACGCCAACCGTCTTGCCCTTGAAGATCATCGGGACTTCGATCAAGGAACGCACTTTCTTGCTGACCAGGCGTTCAACCGGCCAGTAGGGACGTTTGTCTCCATCCACGTGATTGATGACCAGCGGTTGCCCCGTATTGAATACGATGCCTGCTATACTCTGGTTGATCGGAATAGTTTGAGAGCGTAACGCTTCTGCATCCTCACTCTGCATGGCTGTAAATCGCAGTGAGACCGTATCCTTATCAAGCACGAGGATGGTGCTGGTTTCGCTGGCAGTCAGGGAAGTGGCTGCCTTAATGATGGCTTGAAGAAATTCCTCCAGGTCCAGGTTGGCGCTTAGACTTCGGCACACTTCCAACAGAAGTTCCAATCGGCGAGTATAATCAACGGATGTTTGAGTCATTGGTAAATTGGATAACCCCACCAATCGACGAAGATGAGATAAAAAGATTATAGCATACCACTTTTGCTAAAGCTGGTAGAATTAAGATCTTGACGCAAAATGTTGTATTTCCATTGTTATGCGATGCCAATATATCGCATAACAATGGAAATACAACATTAAAAGAATATCAAATCCATTGAAGGAGCAAACCGTATGAGCAAAGACAAGAAGGTGCGAGTCGCCATCATTGGCGTTGGGAACTGCGCCTCCTCCCTCGTGCAGGGCGTACATTACTATAAGGATGCAGCCGATTCTGACCGCGTTCCTGGATTAATGCACGTAAATCTAGGAGGGTATCACATTCGCGACATCGAGTTCTCGGCTGCCATTGATATCGTGGACACAAAAGTAGGTAAGGATTTATCCGAAGCAATTTACGCTTATCCGAACAATACATACAAGTTCCACGACGTTCCCCACCTGGGTGTAAGAGTGGCGCGCGGCATGACTCACGATGGGCTTGGCAAATACCTATCGCAGATCCTCAAGAAAGCTCCGGGCCCCACTGATGATATTGTCAAGATTTTGAAGGAATCGAAGACCGACGTCGTCATCAATTACCTGCCGGTCGGGTCAGAAATGGCCACCAAGTGGTACGTCGAGCAGATCCTCGACGCCGGCTGCGGAATGGTAAACGCCATCCCAGTCTTCATTGCCAGCCAGGAATACTGGGGCGAACGCTTCCGCCAGCGCGGCCTGCCCGTTATCGGCGACGACGTAAAAAGCCAGGTTGGCGCCACGATCTTGCACCGCGTTCTGACCAGCCTGTTCGTTGACCGCGGCGTCCGCCTCGACCGCACCTACCAGCTCAATTTTGGCGGCAATACCGATTTCATGAACATGTTAGAGCGCGAGCGCCTGGAATCCAAGAAGATCTCCAAGACCGGCGCCGTCACCAGCATGCTGCCCTATGCCCTGGACGAAAACAACATCCATGTCGGTCCCAGCGATTACGTGCCCTGGCTGACCGACCGCAAGTGGTGCTACGTCCGCATGGAAGGCACTACCTTCGGTGATGTGCCTTTGAACCTGGAAGCCAAGCTGGAAGTTTGGGATTCACCCAACTCCGCCGGCGTGGTGATCGACGCCGTCCGCTGCGTCAAGCTGGCGCTGGATCGCGGCATCTCGGGCCCATTGATCGGCCCCTCTTCTTATTTCATGAAGACTCCGCCCAAGCAGTTTAAAGACGAACTTTGCCGCGAAATGGTCGAAGCGTACATTCTCGGCGACGCAAGCTAGATTTTTTTTTCATTATCGGTGCAGGCGTATAGATAACAGACATGCAAAGCCTAAACAAGCCTCGCTGGGTTTTGATCTTGCTTTGCCTTTTTTTTCTTTCCGCCTGCACCGCTCCCACAGTCCAGGCTATCCGATCCACCAAACATGTCCAGGATACCCCGACCCGCACCATCACCGTCCAGCCGTCTGCAACCCTCACCGTTTCCCCCAGCGCAACTTCTACTCAAACCCTTACCCCACTGCCCCCCACTCTCACATCGACTCCAGTCAGCCTGCCGCTCGTTCAACCCGCCGGTCTGGGATATGGCATCGAGCCCGAGCAGTACGTCCAGGATACCTGCCAATACCTTTACGAACGGTGGAACACAGCTCAAAACAGCGTACCTGGCACGGTTGTTGTACCTGTCATGTTTCATTCCATCTCAGACCGTGGCACTCCATCGCCGGGCGACACCACGGTATCGACCACTTATTTTAAGAATTTTATGGATCGGGCCCACCAGCTCGGTTTTGAAACCATCACGACCGGCCAACTGGTTGATTTCCTGGAGAAAAACGCCCGCATTCCCCCTCGCTCGATGATCCTGATCGTCGACGATCGCAAACGAGCTTCATTTTTTACGACCTTCTTTGAACCTTACTATCAAAAATACGGTTGGACGGTGACCAACGCCTGGATCAGCCATCCCGACACGCCCGCCTATCTCTGGAAGGAGAACGCCGATCTCATCCCACTCGGCTTCCTGGATTTCCAGGCACACGGGGTCATCCACAACATCCCTATCGAGCCTGATTCGACCGACGCCTTCATTCACACTGAGATATACGGGCCTTTGACGGCGATGCAGGAGCATTTTGGCAAAGAGCCGGTCGCATACATCTGGCCGCGCGGCCTCTTTACCCCCAAGGCCGCCAACGTCCTCCAGGAGGCCGGCTACCAGCTCGGCTTTTCATCTTACCCACGCGGCCCACTGTTGTTTAACTGGATTCCGCTCGGCTCGGCTGAACGGCAGGTGAAAAACCCGCTTTTGGTGTTGCCCCGCTATTGGAGTCCCTATGCCGTCGCCAACCTGGACGATGCGCTGAAGATTTCGGATGCAGCGCGGGCATTTGCAAACCAGAACCGGGAGCCGGAGCTGAATTATTATGGAAAGTATTGTAAGGGATACCCGGAACTGAAATAATTCTAGATTTGAATGAAAATATGGATCCTATAATAATAGTCTGTCTATCGTCAAAGTATAACTTCGTGGTAACGACTTAAGTCGTTACTACGAAGGTTAGTTTCACCATTGACACACCACTTGCAGCATACAAATATTTAATTTTATGACTTGCATTTTCTGCTCTATTATCGAACGCAAAGCGCCGGCGATAATCGTTTACGAAGACGATATGGTGATTGCCTTCCGCAGCATCAACCCGATTGCGCCTGTCCACCTGTTGATTGTGCCAAAAAGACACATCGAGTCCGTCAACACCCTTCTGCCTGAGGACGAAGGGATTATGGGACACCTGTTTACAACGGCTCGGGCGTTAGCTGCTAAAGAAGGCATCGCCCAGGCCGGTTACCGGCTGGTGACGAACACCGGCCCGGACGGCGGGCAATCAGTATATCATATTCACATGCATTTGATCGGCGGCAGGCACCTGCCGTTCCGGTTCGATTGATTTCATGAAGCCGAAACTTCTTCTACTCAGCCTTTTCATTTTCTGCCTGGCGCTATCGTCCTGCGTCAGGCCACAATCGAATATGGATACAGTGCTGGTGCCGGTCAACGCGAGCGCGACCGTGCCTTCTTCACGGACATCCGACCCGCAAGAAATACAGCCTGCATCGACCGCGACTGCAGCATCGCCTACGCCAGCAAGGACGCTTGTTGCTGCCGTGCGCAAATCGCCCACCGTGCCGGACGTTGCGCCAACGCCTGACCCGGCCCGGATTGTGCCAACCTTGCGCTCTAAGACAGCCAATTATGTCGTACAGTCGGGCGACACGCTTGCGATCATCGCCGGGCGTTTCGGCGTGGACGTGAATACGATCGTAACGGCAAACAATATCAGCAACCCTGACCTGGTCTCGGTCAACCAGGCCCTGGTCATTCCGCCCCCCTCGCCGAAATTCAATGCGCCTTCTTTTAAAATCATCCCCGATTCCGAGCTGGTTTTCAGTCCCCCGACCAAGGATTTTAACATCCAGAATTTCGTCCATGCTATGGGCGGCTACCTCGATTCTTATCATGAGGAAGTGGACGGGCAAACACTGAGCGGCGCGCAAATCATTGACGTGGTCAGCCGCGAGCACTCTGTCAACCCGCGCATTTTACTGGCAGTGCTCGAATTCCAGGGAGGCTGGGTCACCAATCCGAATCCTTCGTCCCCCTTCGTTGACTACCCGATGGGTTGGATGGACCGCAGCCGCAAGGGCCTCTACAAACAAATCTTTTGGGCTGCCAACAATCTAAATCACGGCTATTACGATTGGCAGGCTTCCAGCATTGGGAATTGGGTCCTGAGCGATAGCACGATCGTGCCGGTCTCGCCAGTGATCAATGCCGGGACGGCAGCCGTCCAATACCTGATGAGCCTGCTCAAAGATCGGAATTCATGGACTCAATCGGTTTCAAAGGACGGCATATTTGCTATATTTAATAACTTGTTTGGTTATCCTTTTAAATATACCTACGAGCCATTGGTGCCGGCCGGCCTGAAACAGCCCCGGCTTCAGCTTCCCTTTGAAACCGGTGTCAAGTGGTATTTCACGGGCGGTCCCCACATGGGCTGGGATACCGGCTCTCCCTGGGCTGCCCTCGATTTTGCTCCTACTGATGGTGGTTCGTGCGCTGTTTCGCAGGAATGGGAGACGGCCGTGGCAGATGGCCTGATCGTCCGCTCCAACGATGGATCGGTCATTCTCGACCTGGACAGCGATGGATACGAACAAACAGGATGGACCATCCTTTATCTGCACGTTGCAACCCAGGATCGGGTGGCAGCCGGCACAAAAGTTCACGCTGGAGACCGCATCGGACATCCTTCCTGCGAAGGAGGTTACTCTCCTGCGATGCACCTTCACATCGCCCGGCGTTATAATGGAGTCTGGATATTAGCTGATGGGCCGACCCCATTTATTATGGATGGATGGGTGCCGGAAAGCGCCGGAACAGAATACGACGGGTACTTGAAAAACAATGGACAGGTCGTCGAAGCCTGGAACAGCCGCAAAGAAGAAAATCAAATCCAGCGTTAAGCGCCTGGCCGCTGCAATCGTCGGCCTGACCTGGCTGTTTTCAATATTAAGCTGCAATTTAAGCGCCGTCAGCCTGGGACAGGCTGCCCCGCCCGATCCGACCAATCCGGCAGTTCCAACTTTTTTTCTGCCTAAAGACCAATCCACTGCCTATTTCATGAGCACTCAGCCGCCGGCAACGCCGACGCCAGCCCCTACCGCCACCAAGGCGCCGCCGGTTCTGTATAATGCACAATCCGGCGACAGCCTGCAGAACCTGGAAGCCCGCTTTGGCGTCAAGAGCAGCGACATCACCTCGCCCGATCCAATCCCGAGCCTGGGCTTCTTGAAAGTAGGCCAGCTTTTATTCATCCCACGTAACGTTGGCAGCACCAATCCAACCACGCTGCTGCTGCCAGACAGCGAGGTGGTTTATTCCCCTTCGACCATTGACTTCGACATCAGCTCATTTGTAAAGCAGGCCGGCGGCTACCTGAGCGGGTTCACCGAATATACCGGTTACGGCAATCTTACGGGCGCCCTGGACGTGCTCCAGGTGGCGGTTGATAATTCGATCAACCCTCGCCTGTTGCTGGCTTTGCTCGAATACCAGGGACATTGGGTATATGAACAGCCAAGCAACCTGGCTGACCAAAATTATCCCCTCGGCAACTACGACGTGAACACACGCGGGCTGTTCAACCAGTTGAGCTGGGCGGCGCGCCAGCTCTCGATCGGCTATTACGGCTGGCGTTCTGGAACGCTCACCAGCATTACATTCCCGGACAACACCAACATCCGCCTGGCGCCGGAATTGAACGCCGGTACCGTGGCCCTTGCATACTTTTTTTCCCAGGTATCCATGCTTCACACCCAACGCGATTGGGAAAGCGCCTTGTACGGGGCTAAAAGTTTCTCGATCCTGTACGACCGCATGTACGGCAACGTCTGGATCCGCAGCCAGGCTGTAGAGCCGCTCTTCCCGGACGGCCTGACCCAGCCCGTGCTCGACCTGCCGTTTTTCCCAGGTCTGGTCTGGAGCTACTCGGGGGGGCCGCATGCAGTTTGGGGTGCGGGCAGTCCTTTTGCCGCCATCGATTTTGCGCCCGGCAGCACCGCCAGCGGCTGCATTCCCGCCGAACAATATGTTTTGGCTCCCGCCGCGGGCGTTGTCGTGCGCTCGGCACCCGGCATCGTGGTGCTCGACCTGGACGGGGATGGCCATGAGCAGACGGGTTGGGTGCTTTTCTTTTTACACATTCGCACAGATGGACGGGCTTACCAGGGTCAGCGTTTAAATAAGGATGACCCGATTGGGCATCCCTCGTGTGAAGGCGGCAATGCTACCGGGACCCACGTTCACATGGCAAGAAAGTATAATGGTGAATGGATGCTGGCTGATGGACCGCTTCCGTTTGTCCTTGGCGGGTGGCAGGTCCACGCCGGCGCTGCCGAATATAAAGGTACTCTAACGAAAAATGGTCAAACAGTTACAGCCGATACTAACGGCTCAAATGAAACCACAATCGTCCGTACCAAGCCGTAACCTGCGGACCGGATTCACTTCCCTGCTTTTGTTTGTCCTGTTGATATCGACTGCCGGCTGCGTTCCAAGAATCCAACCTGGTGCGCTCGGTCTGGATCCAACCTCTACCCAGGCACCAACAGCCAAAGCATCCGCAGCAACGCCTCTCCCAACCCGGCCCTTGTATACCCCGGGCGAGCTTGTGGATTACACCGCTCAAACGGGCGACACCCTGCCTTTCCTGGCAGTGCGTTTCAACACGACTGAAGCCGAGATTCGAGCTGCAAACCCGATCATTCCTTCAGACGCCACCACCATGCCGCCCGGAATGCCAATGAAGATCCCGATCTATTACCAGCCTTTCTGGGGCAGCCCATACCAGATTCTTCCGGATAGTCTTTTCGTGGATGGACCGGCCCAGGTCGGTTTCGATACGATTGGTTTTGTCAAATCCCAGCCCGGCTGGCTGAAGGATTACCAGTTCTTTGTCGGCGACAGAACCCTGGTTGGCGGTGAGCTGGTCGACCAGGTTGCCACGGATTACAGCCTCAGCCCGCGCCTGTTGTTAGCTATCATTGAATTCCAGTCCCACGCCCTGTCTGACCCCACCTTACCCGATAATGATGATGCCTATTACCTGGGCCAATCCAGCCAGAGCGATCGCGGCATGTACCGCCAACTGCTGTGGCTGGCAAATTTCCTGAACGATACGTATTACTCTTTCAAAAGCGGCCTGCTCACGCAGTGGGATTTGCAGGACGGGCGGATTGAGCGTCCCGATCCGTGGCAAAACGCCGCCAGCGTTGCGCTGCAGTATTATTTTGGGCGCATTCTACCGGTAGTTGATTATCAGAAAGCTATTTCGAGCTCAGGCCTTTCAGCCACGTACAAAAAGCTGTTTGGAGACCCGTGGAACAACGTTAAGCCTCATATTCCAGGCAGCCTGGTGCAGCCTCCTCTCGATTTTCCGTTCCCGGCCGGGCATACCTGGGCCTTTACGGGCGGTCCGCACACCGGGTGGGGGAGTGGACAGCCTTACGCCGCCCTGGATTTTGCCCCGCCGGCGGTCGCCAGCGGCTGCCTGCCTTCCAATGAATGGGCAACCGCCGTCGCTGATGGGATTGTCGCCCGAACCGGCAATGCCAGCATCGAGCTCGACCTGGATGGAGATGGGCACACTCAGACCGGCTGGGTCATCTTCTACCTGCACCTTTCGAATGCCAGCCTGGTGCCCGCCGGAACAAAACTAAAGGCTGGCGATCCGGTCGGTCACCCTTCCTGCGAAGGCGGTAATGCCACCGGAACGCATGTCCACGTTGTGCGCAAATTTAACGGGGAATGGATTCCGGGCGGCGGCACCCTGGCCTACAACCTGGAGGGCTGGGTTGCCCACGCCGGCAGTGTAGCCTACGAAGGCACATTGGTCAAAGCTACCAAGACTATCCGGGCCTGCACCTGTTCGGACCAGTACAGCTTCGTTACGGCCGGTGGAAATTAACAGCTTAAAAAAATGGAGTGGGATGCTGGCAACATCCCACTCCATTTTTTTACGCCTAATTCGTAACGTTTTCTTCCTGGGTTATTTTAATCGAATACTCGATTTTGGCTGATTTTGCCAGCATTGCGCTGACAGCGCAGTACTTCGTTTCGGATAACTCGACAGCCCGCGCCACGGCAGCCGGGTCAATATCGACTCCTGTAATGTCATACTCTATATGGATTTCGGTAAACACCCGGGGGTGTTCGGTCGCTCTTTCACCGGTGACGCTGACTTCAAACCGGGTAACCTTCTGGCGCTTTTTCTCAAGGATTGAGATGACATCCATGGCAGTACAGCCGGCCAAACCGACCAGCAGCAGCTCGGTCGGCTTGAAACCCGAATTGTCGCCGCCCTGTTCCACCGAAGTGTCCATCGGCAGCGAAAAGCCGGTCCCACTTGCTCCAACAAACGACATTTTTTTCTGCCAGGTTGCTTTTCCTTTCATTTTTTCTCCTTTATGATAACGGCCAGGTTGGCATAACATCCAGGTCGAGCGGATCTTTCTGTCCCTTCAAGAACCTGAAATAGCCCGCCGCCGCGATCATGGCAGCATTATCGGTGCACAGGTATAGGGGCGGAATCTGGACAGGAAATTCTTTTTGGGCCAGAAATGCCTCTCGCAGAGCCTTATTGGCGGAAACGCCTCCGGCTATCAGGATCTCTTTGGCTTTAAACACTTGAGCGGCCTTCACCGTTTTCGTCAGGAGCACATCCACGACCGCTGACTGGAAGCTGGCTGCCAGGTCTGCCACCGGCAGAGGACGGTTCTTCTCTTCGAGCTGGCGCACCACTCGCAAAACGGCTGTCTTCAAGCCGCTGAACGAGAAATCCCATGTGCCATCCAGCCGGGCGCGCGGGAAAACAAAGGCATTCGGATTGCCCTCAGCCGCCGCTTTCTGAATTGAGGGCCCTCCCGGATAAGCCAGCCCCAGCAAACGCGCCACTTTGTCGAATGCCTCGCCGGCCGCGTCATCCAGGGTCGCACCCAGGCGTTTGTAGCTCAAGTGATCTGTGATCAGGTTTAATTCGGTGTGCCCACCCGAAACCAGCAACGCCATCAGCGGGAACTGCGGCGCAGGCGGCGGTTTTGGAACGTCGTAGGGATGAACCCAGGCCGAATAAATGTGGCCTTCCAGGTGGTTCACACCGATGAGCGGCAGTCCGCTGGCGAGCGCCAGGCCTTTAGCCATGTTCATTCCAATCACCAGCGAGCCTGCCAGGCCGGGACCGCGGGTCACAGCGACCGCGTCCATGTCCGCCAGGGTCATGTGAGCCTGCTGCAAGGCCTGTTCGACGATGGCGTATACAGTTCGAATGTGTTGTCGGGAGGCGACCTCCGGAAACACCCCGCCGTATTTCGAGTGCAGGTCTATCTGGGATGCAACCACGTTGGACAGCAGGCCGCGCCCATTTTCAAGGATCGCTGCCGCAGTCTCATCACAGGAAGATTCAATCCCCAGCACTCGGGCTGGAGGCAAAGCAGGCGTATTCTTGTTCTCCATGTTCAGCTCGCTTTCATAGGCAGCACCAGATCCAGCGGGTATTCCGCCAGGATCTCAAATTTTCCATCCGGCCTGATCCAGGCGGAATCCTCTAGGCGGACTCCGTAACCTTTCTCAGGGTAGTATAAACCCGGCTCGATCGTGATGACGGCGCCGGGAATCAGTGTTTCGTGCGCAGAAGCTTTTGAGCCGCTCATCGGTCTTTCGTGAATATCCAGTCCAATTCCGTGTCCCAGGCCGTGCACGTAACCTTCCAGGGTACCCGGATTGGTTAACGGTGTGGCATGGCCCATCGCGGCGAAAAGGTCGCAAACCCGTTTCTGGTAAATTGAAAAATCTTTGCCAGCTTCCAATTCTTCCAGAACCGTGTTGTAGACGGAAAGAACCTGCTCGTAAACGGCCTGGATTTCGTCGCTGGCGTTCGCCAGGCACCAGGTGCGGGTGAAATCGTAAAAATAGCCCCCGCCTTGCTCGCATGGGTAAATATCAAACACGATCGATTGGCCGGTTCTGAGCAGGTCATTTGGATTGCCGGCGCTGTGGGGGACTCCCGCATCGCGCCCAATGGAAAAAATGGTTCCCTCCGGGTTTTCTGCACCCAGCTCTGCCAGCCACAGGTTGATGCGTGATTTAACGTCGCCAATCGTCAGCGGGCTATCATTGCGCTTCACCAGGACCCCGTTCTTGACCGAATGGCCCGTGAGAAAATCAGCCGTGTTGCCTACCACTTGGGTCGTCACCTTGCCAATCTTACGAATTCGTTCTACTTCGCCGTCGTCTTTGGTCAGGCGGGCAGTTTCGATCAGGTCTGAATCTTGTAAGGGAGCCAGGCTTAATCCGGGCAGCAGTTGCTGTAGGTTGGAAAAGACCGCAAAACTCTGGCTGAGATCTGATATGCCGTACAATGCCAGCCTGCCGTTGGAAATATTCATGTCAGCCAGCATCCGGCTGTACTGCATGGCTGAAGCCTGGGCCCGGTCTCCCCCGGCCTGGACCAGCAGACGATGAAACGGGTAGTCCGTGTAACTGCGCACTTCCAGGCCCGATTTTGCAGCCTCATCCCGCTCCATCGGCCACACAAATAAGCAAGCTGGCAGCCCTCGCTTCTTGATGTAGTCCCCATTAAAATGGCCGCCACCGGTTAGATAGACCATAGCAGGGTTGTGCATCCCGGATCCCGTAACCAGGATCGCGTCGATGTCATTTGCCAGCATTAATTCATCCAATTCAGATTTCATGCGTGTTTTGTTTGCCCTGGATCGAGATTATACCTTTTTCCCCAGCGCAATTTCCAATCCATGTAATAATTCTGCTTCCTGTTCGGGTAGGACGGTGCGTGGATCCAAAATGACCTTTTCCTCCTGGACGATCGCCACTATCGGGGGCTGCAGGGTCCTCAACCTCGCCAGGAAGCGGTTGGGGCGAGGCACGGTGAATGCCAGCACGCGGGTTGGCAGGGTTTCCTCAGGAAGGCTGCCGCCGCCGACAGTCGATAACCCCGGAATGACCTCCCCCTGATCAAGCGCTTCCCGCCAAGCCTCGGCTCGCTTTTGAAGATCCTCCGGCGTCTGGCCAATCATTTTCCAGACCGGTATCTCGCGCTCGGCCTCGTCCTTCAGGTAATGCAGCAAGGTAGCAGCCAGGGCTGCCAGGCAGGTCTTATCGGCTCTGACCGCCCGCGCCAGTGGATTTTTGCGCAGTTTAGATATTAGTTGGGCTCTCCCGACGATGATGCCCGCCTGCGGGCCACCCAGGAGCTTATCGCCAGAGAAACATACCAGGTCGACCCCGGCTTGCAGGCTTTCCTGAACGGTCGGCTCGTGGGGCAGGCCGAAGCGGGCCGTATCTAGCAAAGCGCCTGAGCCCAGGTCATCCACCACCGGAACATCGAAGCGCTGGCTCAGCGCTACCAACTCCGGCAGGGATGGCTCGCTGGTGAACCCAACCAGTTTAAAGTTGGAATGATGGGCACACATGACGAGGGCGGTCGGCTCGCTCAAAGCTTCTTCGTAGTCGCTGAGGTGGACACGATTCGTCGTGCCAATTTCCACCAACTTTGCGCCGGATTGGCGCATCACCTCGGGCACCCGAAACCCCCCGCCAATTTCAACTAATTGAGTGCGTGAAATAATCACTCGTTTGCGACTGGCAAGGGCCGAAAGCACCAGCAGAACTGCGGCAGCATTGTTATTTACCACCAGGGCTGCCTCCGCCCTACAGAGACGCGTCAGCAGGGATTCGACGTGTGTGCTGCGGCTGCCGCGATCGCCGTTTTCGAGATCGTATTCGAGCGTGCAGTATCCGGCAGAAATATCTGACACAGCCTGGCGAGCGGCCTTGCTTAGTGGAGCTCGCCCCAGATTGGTGTGAAGCACAACACCGGTGGCATTGATGACCGGGACCAGGCTGGAGCTGAGCCAGGAATGGATTTTATTTTCCACCATCGAAAACAGTGCCAGCCGGTCGGGCACAGGTCTGCCGCCCCCCGATTTTTCCCTTATTTCCGCCAATACGGTGCGCACACAGTCCAAAACCAGCGGCCTGCCGTAATTCGCTATCAACGGCAAAACTTCTTCCGAACGGAGCAAGGTATTAACGGCGGGAATCTCCCGCCTGTCAATCATGATCCGGTTCCTTAGGTTTCCAGCGCGCTCGTTCGCCTATGCGAAGCAAGGTCTCAATTAAAATAAAACCGATCGCAAGGAAAAGAACCAGGGCGGTGTTCAAAATTCGGCCTTGTTGTAACCACGCCATCAAGCAGCCGTAAATGCCTACCCAGGTCGCTTGCCGGATCAAAATTCCATCCCCAGCGACCGGCTCGCTCGGAAAACGCCGGTTGAGAAATGCCACCACCGGCAGCGCCGTGCCGCTCAACCCAAGGAAGAAGAAAAAGAACAGCAGCCAGCGTGGGAACAGCTCTGGATCCAACATCAAAATAATGTATCCCAGCCCTACCCAGCCGATTGCCGCTAAAATCAATCCCGATATCAAAATCGGAAGAAACGGGGGGAATTTATATTTCTCCACTGAAAACCTCTTGGGGAATTATATACCAAACTGAACGAGTGAATTTGAATTTGACCATTCGAACTGATTGTGGTAATATTTCTTCCGCAAACCAATAACTCATCCAGAGAGGTGGAGGGACCGGCCCTGTGAAACCTCGGCAACCGCTGAAATGCTGGTGCCAATTCCGGCAGACCGCACCAGGAGTGCAGGTTCTGGAAGATGAGGGAAGCAGGAACTGGATCCCCTCTCCTATGAGGGTATTTTTTTTAAAGTTGAAACAAAAGGGCCATATGGACACGCAAAAATACACCAATCGCAAGTACCTCGACGCCGTACAAGAGCGCGTAATCATTTTTGATGGGGCCATGGGCACAAACATCCAGCGGATGAATCTCGGGGCCAATGAATTTGGCGGCGAGCGATATGCAGGCTGTAACGATTTCCTGGTTATCAGTTACCCACAGGCCATCGAAGCAATCCACCGTTCATTTTTAGACGTGGGTGTCGATGTCATCGAAACAGACTCGTTCCGCGCCAACCGCATCACCCTGGGCGAATATGGTTTGCAGGATCGCACCCAGGAGATCAACCGGGCTGCGGCTACCCTGGCGCGCCGCCTGGCAGATGAATACACCGCTAAAACCGGTCAAGAACGCTTTGTGGCGGGCTCGATCGGGCCTTCCGGTAAGCTGCCTTCCATGAACGATCCCGAGCTATCCAACGTTTCCTTTGATGAGCTGGCCGACATCTTCCGCGAACAGGCCACTGGCCTGATCGAAGGCGGGGTGGACCTGATCCTAGTCGAAACCTCGCAGGACTTACTGGAAGTCAAGGCAGCCATAATCGGCATCAAAATAGCCTTTGAAAACACAGGCGTCTTTCTCCCTATCCAGGCCCAGGTAACGCTTGACACTACCGGACGCATGCTGCTGGGCACCGATATCAGCGCCGTTCAAGCCAGCCTTGAAGGCATGGGTATCGCCGCCATCGGATTGAATTGCTCGACCGGACCAGATTACATGCGTGAGCCTATTCGCTATATGGGTGAGGTCTCTACTATCCCTGTCTCCTGCATCCCCAATGCCGGGCTCCCGCTGAATGTAGACGGGCAGGCGGTTTATCCATTGCAACCTCAACCTTATGCGGAAACGATGGCCGAATACGTTGAGAAATATCACGTCAACATCGTCGGCGGCTGCTGTGGCACAACGCCCGAACACCTGCGACTACTGGTTGAGAGACTGCGCCGTCACCCGCAGAATCGACGCCCCCAAACCAGCGCGCCCCTCCTGGCATCCGCCGTTCAGGCCACCCCGATGTTCCAGGAACCCAGGCCCTTCTTTATCGGCGAGCGGCTGAACACCCAGGGCAGCCGGAAATTCAAACAGCTTATATTGGATGAGGATTTCGATGGAGCCTTGCAAATCGCCCGCCAGCAGGTGGAAAGCGGCGCTCATGGCCTGGATTTGTGCGTAGCGCTGACCGAGCGCACGGACGAGGCGGACCTGATGCGCCGCCTGGTGAAAACCCTCAGCCCGGTCGTGCGCACGCCTCTTGTGATCGATTCAACCGAGCCGGATGTCATCGAGACTGCGCTCAAAAATGCGCCGGGGCGCTGCCTGATCAATTCGACCAACCTGGAAAGTGGCCGCGCTAAGGCCGACCGTATTTTCGACCTGGCGAAGAAATACAATGCCGCCGTGATCGTCCTCACGATTGACGAGCAGGGCATGGCCAAGACTGCCGGGCGCAAACTGGAAGTAGCCCGGCGGATTTTCGATATCGCCGTCAACGAGCATGGCCTGAAACCCGGCGACCTGATCTTCGATGCCCTGACGTTCACTTTGGCGACGGGTGACGCCGAATTCAGCCAATCGGCTGTTCAAACTATCGAGGGAATCCGCCTCATCGAAGCAGAGTTACCGGGTGTGTTAACCTCTCTTGGGGTCAGTAACGTCTCCTTTGGCCTGTCTGCGAACGCCCGACCGGTGTTGAACTCAGTTATGCTCTACCACGCCGTGTTGGCAGGCCTCGACATGGCGATCGTCAACCCGGCTCAAATCACTCCCTATGCCGACATTTCGGCCGAAGAGCGCGATTTGGCAGAGGACTTGATTTTCGAGCGCCGGCCGGATGCCCTGACGCGCCTGATCCGTTTTTACGAAGATGCCGCCCCGGCTGCAAAAACGAAGAGTGAAGGCGCCGAAGCTGCGCTGAAAGAGATGGACGCTGAACATCGCCTGCATTATCGCATCTTGCACCGCCTGAAGGAAGGCGTCGAAAGCGACATCGATGAGATTCTCCAGCGCCATCCGCAAGAGGAATGGAGCAAACAAGCCGTCCAGATACTCAATTCTGTCCTTCTGCCTGCCATGAAGGAAGTTGGGGACAAGTTCGGCACGGGTGAGCTGATCCTGCCATTTGTGCTCCAGTCTGCCGAGGTCATGAAAAAAGCAGTTTCACACGTAGAGCAGTTCCTCGAACGCCAGGAAGGCGTCACGAAAGGCACGATCGTTTTAGCAACCGTTTACGGCGACGTTCACGACATAGGGAAGAACCTGGTCAAGACCATCCTGTCGAATAACGGCTATACTGTCATGGACCTGGGCAAACAGGTCCCTGCCGAAACGATCATCTCGAAAGCGGTCGAAGTGAACGCATCCGCCATAGGATTGAGCGCACTGCTGGTCAGCACCAGCAAACAGATGCCTTTGATCGTGAACGAGCTACAGCGGCGCGGCCTGCGCTTCCCGGTCCTGATCGGGGGCGCCGCCATCAACCGGCGGTTTGGCCGGCGCATTCTGTTGAGCGACCAGGAAACTTTTTACGAACCGGGTGTCTTTTATTGTAAAGATGCCTTCGAAGGCCTCTCGACCATGGATACCTTGATCGACCCGGACAAACGTCCTGGCCTGTTGGCTCAAATCCGGAGAGAATCGGAGGTGGAATTGGGCCGCTTGACCCAGGCCGCCCCCGCTGATGCCGGCCGCGACCACCGTTCTGCCGTGCAACCAGCCCGGGTCATCCCGCGCCCTCCGTCCTGGGGTCCGCGGGTCGTGCGCCAGATGCCGTTGGAGCTGGTGTTCCAATGCCTGCCAAAGAATGAGCTGTTCCGCCTCTCGTGGGGCGCCAAAAATACCCACGGCACGGAATGGGAAAAATTGCAGGCCGAATACGAAAACCGCCTTGAAAGTATGTGCCGCCAGGTCTTGCAGGAAAAATGGCTGCAACCGCAGGGAGTGTATGGGTACTGGCCGGCCCAATCCGATCGCAACGATCTGGTGATTTACGATCCTCTTTCCATCCAATCCGGAACCCCGGTCGAGCTGGTCCGTTTCACCTTCCCTCGCCAGCCTGACGGTGAGTACTTCTGCCTGGCAGACTACTTCGCACCTGTCAGCTCAGGCCAGATGGACGTGGCAGCCTTTCAAGTGGTCACCGTTGGCAAAGAAGCTACCGACCGGTTTGAGCGCCTCCAAGCAGCCGGCGATTATGCCGAAGCTTACTTTGGCCATGGGCTTGCCGTCCAGATGGCTGAGGCTGCGGCAGAATACCTGCACAACCACATCCGCCGCGAGCTCGGCCTGGCGCCGGGCCAGGGCAAACGCTATTCCTGGGGCTATCCGGCAATCCCGGAATTGGAGGATCACCAGTTGGTGTTCCAACTACTGCCAGCCGAATCCGAGCTGGGGATGAGCCTGACGTCCGCCTACCAGCTAGTCCCCGAGCAGTCGACCGCCGCCATCATCCTCCACCACCCCGAAGCCAGGTATTTTACTGTCGGAGAAACGCGGATTAATCAGCTAATGAAATGATGTAGGACAAACTTAAGTTTGTCCTGCAGGCATAACGTTAAGGAAATGATATGAGCCAAAATCCAGGGTTTCTAGAGTTATTGAATGCTGCTCGCCCGATCCTCTCAGACGGTGCCATGGGGACCATGTTGAGCCAGAAGGGTATCCCATTCGACGTATGTTTCGATCAGCTCAACTTAACCCAGCCTGCTGTAGTCGCAGAAATTCACCGCGAATATATCGAAGCCGGCTCGCAGATCATCCAGACAAATACCTTCGGGGCCAACCGCTTCAAATTGGCCCACGCCGGTCTCGAGAACGCCGTCGAGGAGATCAACACTGCGGCTGTTGATCTGGCCCGGCGCGTAATCAGCGCCTCCTACAAAACCGCCCTGATTGCCGGTGATATTGGGCCGCTGGGAATCCGCCTGGCGCCCTTCGGTCGGATCCAGCCTGAGCAGGCCTGCGTTGTGTTTGGCGAGCAGATCGCAGCCCTGGCAAAGGCCCAGGTGGACTTGTTGATCATAGAGACCATGACAGACCTCTATGAAATCCAGGAAGCTATCCGGGCTGCCCGCAAGGTCGCTCCCGGTCTGCCTGTGCTGGCCTCTATGACCTTTACCCGCGACGACCGGACCCTGTTGGGCGACGACCCGGTGAAAGTGGCTAAAAGAATCGCAGCCGCCGGCGCGGATGTTATCGGCATTAACTGCTCCGGCGGGCCTAACCAGCTTTTACGGATTCTAAAACATATGCGGCAGGCTGTGCCCGGCGCAAAATATTCGATCATGCCCAACGCCGGTTGGCCCGAACAGGTCGGCGGACGCATCAAATACCCGGCGAACCCCGATTATTTTGGCGAATATGCGCTCTCCTTTTGGGAGGCTGGCGCCAGCGTGATTGGAGGTTGCTGCGGCACCACGCCGCGCCACATCCATGCCATGTCGCAAGCCATCCAGAACGCTCCCCTGGACCACATAACGACCGGTTTTAATGTATCCGCACCAAAAAGCGAAGAAGATCTTCCCTCGTCACTCCAACCCACTCGTCTGTCCCAAAAACTGGCTGATAAACAATTCGTGGTGGCGGTAGAGCTGGACCCGCCCCGCGGCCTTTCCACCCACAAGATGCTGGCGGCTGCCAGTCTGCTGGTCGAGGCCGGCGCGGATGTGATCGATGTTGCCGACAGTCCCATGGCGCGCATGCGCATGAGTCCATGGGCCGTTTGCAGCCTCGTCCAGCGAGCATTTAACATCGAGACGGTCCTGCACTTCCCTACTCGCGGCCGTAACCTTCTGCGCGTCCAGGGCGACCTGCTGGCCTCGCATGCACTGGACGTGCGCAACGTGTTTGTGGTGATGGGCGATCCTACCTCGATCGGCGATTATCCCAACGCCATGGATAACTTCGACCTTGTACCGTCCGGCCTGATCAAGCTGATCAAGCAAGGCTTTAATTTGGGGGTGGACCATTCCGGATCGAATATCGGCCAGCCGACCCAGTTCTTCGTTGGCTGCGCCCTGAACCTCAATCCACCTAACATGCAGGCTGAGATCAAAAATCTGTGCAAGAAAATGGAGGCAGGAGCCGACTTCATTTTGACTCAGCCAATTTACGACCCTGCCCTGGTATCTTCTTTTTTGGAAACCTTTCAAAAACAATGCGGTACTTTGACTACCCCTATGCTGGTCGGCATTCTGCCACTCGCCAGCGCCCGGCACGCCGCCTTTCTGAATCACGAAGTGCCAGGAATCGTGATTCCGGAAGCCATGATTGAGCGCATGAAGCAGGCCGGCGAGAACGGAGCCCGCGCCGGGATCAAAATCGCGATAGAATTAATCAGTCAAATTCGCCCATTTGTCCAGGGTGTCTATATTATGCCGGCTTTCAATCGTTTCGATTACGCCGCTGAAATCATCGAGGCTGTCAAATTGGGG